>JAJUII010000158.1 GCA_029265505.1 Aeromicrobium choanae | reverse complement strand
GGGTCCTTCAGCTTGCCGTCCTCCAGCCACCCTGAGGGGATCGCGTCCTCGGGGATCACGCCCGCCTCGACGAGGGTGACGAAGGCGTCCATCCGCATGCGGGTCGAGCCGGCCTCGGCTCGCTCCTCGGCGTTGTCCCGGGCCGCGGCCTCCTCGTTCGCGAAGCGTTCGCCGGCCGCGTCGTGCCCGAGACTGACCGCCTCGCTGTAGCCGTAATTGATCAGCTTGGAGCCGAGGTCGCCGACCTGGGACGCGCCCGGCAGGGGGACCAGGCCGGCGGCGTCCTGGACCATGTCGATGAACGCCTGCCGCTGCGCATCGCGATCGGCCGCACCCTCGATCTCGACGCGACCGATGGTGTACTCGGCGAAGCCCTGCAGCGCAGCCGAGCTCTCGAGCGCCCCGCGGAGCTGGGTCTGCAACCCGTCGTTCGTCGGATCCGCCGCCAACTGGGCCGCCAGGTTGTTGATCTGGGTCGCCTGGAACGCGCCGATCCCCTCGGCGACACGCTGGGCGCCCTCGTCGGTCGACAACGAGACCTCCATGAGGATGTCGAGGTCGTCGGTGAACATCACTGGATAGGGGTCGAACTCGCCGATCCCCAGGACGGACAGGGACGCCGAACCGGGCTCGCCGTCGGTGCCGTAGTTGCGCAGCGCGTTGTCGACCGCCGGCATGTAGAACTTCATCAGGGACGCCACGTGCGGCGACGCCCCGGAGGCGTCGTCGGGGTTGAAGTGCTCGTTCTCGGCGATGTGGTCGAAGAAGCTCGAGACGAGGTCCGTCGTCGCCCGGGCGTCGACACCCTCCAACAGGTCGGTGTTCGTGCCGATGCTGGCCACCGCGTTGCTGACGCCCTCGTAGCCGTCGGCGCGCCAGTCGCGCTGCTCGAAGTAGAACTGCTGGCGACCGGCCGGGTCGTCGCCGCCGGTGAAGAACTCCAGCCCCGCCTCCGGGTTGGCGGCGAAGTTGTTCATGATCGCGGCCATCGGATCGTCGTGCCACAGGTCCCGGTCTCCGTTGGTGGGCAGGGGGCCGTGTCCGTTGTGGCTGTACCAGTAGTTGGCGTCCATGAACCCATCGGCGGACAGTCGCTCGAACTCGTCGAGCTGGTTCGCCGCGGCGAGCAGGAAGTCGTCGTCGTAGGTGGTGTCCTCCATCAGGAACGTGAGGAGGTTGGCACCGCTCATCCCCAGTCCGCCGAACTCCTTCTGGAAGGCGTCGTACTCGTCCTGGCTCAGCAGGGGGACGACGGTGTAGCGCACGAGCTCGCGTCCGAACGACGGGGGGAACCCCGGATCGTTCGAGGCCGAGGACAGGCCGGTGCGCAGATCCTTCGCCAGATCGTCGAGCACGTCGGTGCCGACGGGGCCGTAACTCATGGCCTGGCCGATCTGCGAGAACGCAGCCACCGTGCCGTCAGGACCGAGCTCGGAGAAGACGTCGGCCATGATGCCCGTGTCGTTCTTCCACACCGACAGCACGCCGAGCACCCGCTCGTAGTCCTCGAGCTCGCTCTCGTGGTCGAGGCCGCCGAGCTGGGAGGCGAGCTCGCGGGCGAGCAGACGCTCGATCTCGGTGTTGGACTCCACTGCGACGGTGAAGCTCGCCGATCCGGTGCCGTCCCGGTCCAGCAGGATCGCGACGTCGCGACGCAGGGTCAGATCCTCCAGATGGTCGCGCATCCAGGCCGAGGACTTGGCCACGCCGCTGCTGGAGAGGGTCGGCAGGTGGACCGGGGAGGCGGTCTGCGCGGCGCTGCGCTGCAGGTCGATGGCGTCGGCCAGGTCCTTCATGGCGGTGATGGCCGAGTCGATCTTGTCGATCTCGATCGTGACGGTGGTCATCGGGCGCCCCTCAGTACATCTGCCGGTGGGCCCACTGACGCGGCCAGCGATGACCGCGCCAGTCACCCTCGGGCACCTCGGGCTCGTCCTCCTGGTCGCTGATCGCCGTCTGGATCGTGGCGACCGCGTCGTCGAACGCCTCCATGATGCCCGAGCACTGGCCCTTGAGATCGGCGATCCACTCGTCGGCCTCCTTGCACACCCAGCCCCCGGTGGCCAGAGGCGTGGTGATCGCGTCGAGCGGGGACCCGTAGCCGGAGTACACCTTCTCGCCGCAGTCGATGACCGTGGTCTTGGCGGACCTCAAGGTGGAGAGGTACAGATTCGGCTCCATGACCGTTTCGTCGTCCTCAGGTGTCATCGTGATTCCCCCGAATGGCAGATGGACTCGTCCGGCCTCAGCGTAACGGCTCGCCGGCGCGGAATCACCCGCGAGGTAGTTCTTTGGGACTATCCCGTCATGGTCCGCTAGGCTCGTGCGTGCATCTGGTCCCTGCGTTCGATGTTTCGGGGGGACGAACCACAGAAGGAGACGAAACCATGGTGCAAGCTCGGATCGAGGACCTGTACGCGCTGTACAACACCCTCGAGAAGTCCATGCGGGAGACCGACACGATGATCTCGAACGTGGACGGCTCGCTCGCGCAGGCCAACGAGGAGTGGCAGTCCACGGGCGCGAAGGAGTTCAACGAGGCCTGGGTGCAGTTCAAGCAGGCGCTGACGAACCTGTGCCAGGCGTTCGCGAACGCCGGCACCGACGTGGCGTTCCAGCACAACAAGTTCGCCGAAGGCGCCAAGGAGCAGGACCAGCACCCGGTGCTGTCGCCGCTCACGTCGCCTCGCTGACTCGTGCGTCGAGTCGTCTCGACCGTCGCGGCCGCGATCCTCGTCCTGGGGGTCGCGGCCTGCGGCGGTGCGGAGCCGGAGGAGTCGACGACCGCGACGCCGAGCTCGACCAGCCCGACGACGTCCGCCCCGGAGCCGACGTGGAGCGCCACGGCGAAGCCGGAGCGGCCTGTCGACGAGCAGAGTCCGGAGGGCGCCGAGGCCTTCGCTCGGTACGTCGCGGACCTCGTGTTCTACATGATGGCCACGTCCGACGTGCCGGCGCTGACGTCGGTCGCGGACATGAGCCTGTGCGATCGCTGTCGGGAGTGGAACGAGAACCACTCGCAGGGTCGCATCAACAAGAAGACGATCGCCTCGGGTCGCCCGACCTACCGGCTGGCTGCGGAGCCGATCGTCACCGATGACGTGCACTACCAGGTGCGGCTCGAGATGGACGTCCCCGCGGGCCGCGAGGTCGTGGCCCGATCCGACGGCACGACCGAGAAGCGCAAGATCGCCGCCACGAAGGGCCTGGACTTCAAGGTGGACATGGTGTGGAAGGGCGACCGGTGGGAACTGCAGCGCTATCAGATGGGTTGAGCCCGATCGGGCGCCTGGTGGCGTCCTTGGTGCTCGGGGCCACGCTCGTGGTGGCGCCCACCGCGAGCGGATGGGCGCCCCCCGCGGCCGCCGACCCGGACTCCGGACCCGGATGGGGTGGCAGCGAGGGCGACGGCGGCGTGGACGTCGAGGGCCGCGACCGCGACGAGCAGACCGGCCCGGGCTCGCCGGGCGGCACGAAGATCTACGTTCCGGGGCCGTGGACCCAACGCGTCTACACGCCCCACTGTCCGCCGAACATGGTCTACGCGACCGGCGACGGCGTGCGCGACTACCAGTTCGACCCCGACGTGATGTGCACCGGCGCCTTCGCCAACTGCCCCGACGGCGAGATCCGCATGTGGGTCTTCGAGCGACCGATGAACGCGAACAACCGCGCGACCGACTCGTTCAGCCGAGCCGGGAGCACCTGCCGCGGCGCCGACGACCCCAGCGACTCCGAGCCGCCGAGCGTCACGGTGGACGAGATCATCGATCGGGCCCGGGCGCTCGCGCCGACGCCGACCTTCGTCATCGAGCCGGCGGCCCGCTCCTACGTCAACGTCCCGACGAACTTCGCCGCCGAAGTCGAGCCGGTCACGGTCGAGGTCGAGGTGCTCGGCTTCACGATCCCGGTCGACTTCACCCCCGGGGAGGTCCGCTGGAGCTTCGGTGACGGGGCGGACGGCTCCGGCGTGGGCATCCGGCACGCCGCCGTGGGTCAGGAGGGCGCCGTCGAGCACGCCTACGGCCGGTCGGGCCGGTACGAGGTCACGCTCGCGGTGGACTACGACGCGCAGATCCACGTCCCCAACGGCGATCCGATCGTCCTGCCGACACCGATCACCCGACAGTCCGAGGCGCAGTCGCTCCTCGTCGACGAGATCCAGTCGGTCGTCACCGAGGTCGGCTGACCGTCACCGACAGGGCCCGGGCCGCGCGGCCCGGGCCCTGTCGCGTCTGCTCAGCTCTTCGGCACCTGGACCCAGCGGTGTCCGGTCGGAGTGACCAGCATGCCCCGCCCCGGTGGGACGGCAGCGCCCACCGAGCGGGGGAGTCGGGCGTTGAGCAGATCGCCGTCGTTCGAGGCGCGCGGGGCGAGGATCAGTCCGGTGCGACCACGCTTGAGGTCGGCCGGCAGGCCGCGGTACATCGCGCCCATCTCGTCGATGCCGCCGGCCACGATGAGCGCGTTCGCCGTGTCGCGCATCCCGGCGTGCGTCTCGCCGAGGAACTGGCCCAGCGGTGAGTCCGTGCCGATCACGTCGAAGTCGTCGACCACGATCAGGTGCTGGGGACGCAGCGCGCCGACGGCCTCGCGGATCTCCTCGATCGACTCGGCGCCGGTGAACACCCGCAGCCGCGCCTGCGACATCTCGCGCAGGGGCGAGCGGCGGGGCGCGATGACCAGCACGTCGTGGTGGGCTGCCAGATGGCGCCGGATCGGGACCAGAAGCGCCGTACTGCGACCCGAGCGCGGCGGACCGGCGACCAGGAACCCCGGTCCGGTCAGGAGCGGGTCGAAGCCCTGCAGGGCCACGGTGTCGCCGCCGACGCCGATCGGGATGAACGTCGGGCTCCCCGCCGCCTCGCCGGGCTCGAGCGCGAGTGCCTCGTCCAGCGTGATCGCGACCGGCAGCTCGTCGATCCGATACGGGCGCAGGTGACGGGGGAGGTCGCCGTGGCGTTCGGCGATCCGCCGTCCGAGCTCGTGCAGGGCACGCACCTGGGCGGTGCCCTCGCCCGAGGCGTCGAGCATCGCGAACTGGATCTCCTGCGGACGCTCGCCGGCGCGGAACCCGCGGCCCGGCGGGATGTGGGCCGGAACCTGCTTGGTCGGCAGGCCGACCGCCGAGTAGTCCGACGGATCGCTCATCGACAGTACGATCCGGTCCTCGACGAGCAGGGCGTACCGGCCCAGGATGCCGGAGCGGTCGGCGCCGATCACGAGCCGGACGCCTGCGCCGACCCCCTCCTGCAGCAGTCCCACGAGGCGCTCCAGGAGCACGCCGCCGTCGAGGGGCTCGAAGGCCGTGGTGAATCCCTCCAGGCGGTCGAGCAGGACGACGAGGTAGGGGAGGCGCTGCTCGGGTGGCACGGCGGCCCGCTGCTCGGCGATGTCGGCGAAGCCCTGCTCGGCCAGCAGCTGCTGGCGTCGACTGAGCTCACCGCCCAGGTAGGCGAACATCCGGTGGATCCGGTCGATCTGCGTGCGCGTCGCGACCGCGCCGACGTGCGGCAGCGAGACCAGCGGCAGGAGGGCGTTGTTGCCGGCGTCGATGCCGAACAGGTGCACGTCGGTCGGCGCGGTCTGTCGGGCGATCGCGGCGGCGATCGTGCGCAGCGCCCACGAGCGCCCGGACCGGGACTGGCCCGCGATCATCAGGTGCCCGCCGCGCTGGAGGTCCCAGGTCGCCGGCTCCTGCTGCTGCAGGTGAGGCAGGTCTCCGCGACCGATGACGATCGGCGCGATGTCGGCCTGCTCGCCGAAGCCGGGCGCCTCGACCGGAGGCAGGTCGTCGAAGGTCAGGGTCTCGGGAAGGGGCGGCAGCCACGGCTTGCGCATCGGCGGGAGGTCGAGCAGGTCGTTGGCCTCGCGCAGGGCCCCGACCAGCGTCGCCAGGTCGGTCGGCACCGAGACGTCGTCCTCCGCTCCGGACGAGGCCCTCGCCGGG
>JAJUII010000128.1 GCA_029265505.1 Aeromicrobium choanae | reverse complement strand
TGTGGTCCGGTGGCTCCTTCGTCTACGTCCCCAAGGGCGTGCACGTGGAGATCCCGCTCCAGGCCTACTTCCGCATCAACACCGAGACCATGGGCCAGTTCGAGCGGACGCTGATCATTGCGGACGAGGGCTCCTACGTCCACTACGTCGAGGGCTGCACCGCGCCGATCTACAAGACCGACTCGCTGCACTCGGCCGTGGTCGAGATCATCGTCAAGAAGAACGCCCGCGTGCGCTACACGACGATCCAGAACTGGTCGAACAACGTCTACAACCTGGTGACCAAGCGGGCGGTGTGCGAGGCCGGCGCCACGATGGAGTGGGTCGACGGCAACATCGGCTCGAAGGTCACCATGAAGTACCCGGCCGTCTACCTCATGGGCGAGCAGGCTCGCGGCGAGACGCTGTCGATCGCCTTCGCCGGCGAGGGCCAGTACCAGGACACCGGCGCCAAGATGGTGCACGTCGCCCCGAACACCTCCAGCTCGATCCTGAGCAAGTCGGTGGCCCGCGGCGGCGGCCGGACCTCCTACCGCGGCCTGTTGCAGGTCAACGAGGGCGCGGAGGGCTCGGCGAGCACAGTCAAGTGCGATGCGCTGCTGGTGGACCAGATCAGCCGCTCGGACACGTACCCGTACGTCGACGTGCGCGAGGACGACGTGACGCTCGGCCACGAGGCGACCGTCTCGAAGCTGAGCGACGACCAGCTCTTCTACTTCATGCAGCGCGGCATGGAGGAGGACGAGGCGATGGCGATGATCGTCCGCGGGTTCGTCGAGCCCATCGCGCGCGAGCTGCCGATGGAGTACGCGCTGGAACTGAACCGCCTCATCGAACTGCAGATGGAGGGTGCTGTCGGATGACCACCGTGACCGAGACCGATGCGATGGCGTCGGCACTGGAGCTGGAGCACGTCGAGTCGCACCTGCACCCGGAGCCGTCCTACGACGTCGCCGACCACCCCAAGCCCACGGGCCGCGAGGAGATCTGGCGGTTCACGCCGCTCAAGCGCCTGCGCGGACTGCTGGACGGCGCCTCGTCGGACGCCTGCCTGCAGTGGAAGGAGGAGCTGCCGCAGGGCGTGACCCTGTCGACGATCTCCACGGACGAGGCCAAGGCGCTCGGCGGCATCGCGCCGCTGGACCGCCTGGCCGCGCTGGCCGTCGAGAACGCCGGGGGAGCGGCCCTGCTGACGATCGACGGCGAGCTCGACCGGCCGGCGCGCATCACCCTCAGTGGGGACACGATCGACCGGACGGTGTGGGGACACATCGTCGTCAAGGTGGCGCCGTTCGCCAAGGCCACGCTGCTGTTCGACCACGTCGGCACCGCCACGTACGCGGCGAACGTGACCTATCTGGTCGGCGACGGGGCCCAGCTCGACGTCGTGAACCTCGCCGACTGGCAGGACGACGCCGTGCACACGGTGCAGAACGGCATCAGCATCGGCCGCGACGCCGCGGTCCGCTTCTTCGAGTTCACGCTCGGGGGCGACCTGGTGCGCTCCTCGACGAACGTCGACTACCGCGGCCCCGGCGGCAGCGTCGACCTGCTCGGCGTGTACTTCGCCGATGCCGGCCAGCACCTGGAGCACCGTCAGTTCGTGGACCACACGGCGCCCAAGACCCGCAGCAACGTCGAGTACAAGGGCGCCCTGCAGGGTCAGGACGCCCACACGGTGTGGATCGGCAACGTGCTGATCCGCAAGGTCGCCGAGGGCATCGAGACGTTCGAGCAGAACGACAACCTCGTGCTCACCGACGGTGCCCAGGCGGACTCGGTGCCCAACCTGGAGATCGAGACCGGGGACATCGAGGGTGCCGGGCACGCGTCCACCACGGGCCGTTTCGACGACATGCACCTGTTCTACCTGCAGAGCCGCGGCATCGACCCGACCGAGGCCAAGCGCCTGGTCGTCCACGGCTTCTTCAACGACATCATCCGCCGGATCGGTGTCGAGGACCTGCAGGACCGCCTCATGGCCGCCATCGAGGAGGAGCTCGCCACCGTCGTCGGCACCCCCGAGGTCGCCCGATGACGTTCTACCAGGCGGCCAAGCTCGACGAGGTGCCCGAGGGCGCCGCGCTGGCCATCGAGCTCGAGGGCCGCGACCTGGCCCTCGTCCGTGACGGGGACACCGTGTACTGCATCGAGGACTGGTGCTCGCACGCCGAGGTCCCGCTGTCCGACGGCGACGTCGAGGGCTGCGAGATCGAGTGCTTCCTGCACGGCTCGCGCTTCGACCTGCGCACCGGTCAGCCCCTGGGCCTTCCCGCCACCGAACCCGTTCCCGTCTTCACGACCAAGATCGAGGGAGAGACCGTGTGGGTCGACCTCCCCCAGCAAGGAGAAAACGCATGAGCACCCTGGAGATCAAGAACCTCCACGTGTCCGTCGAGACCGAGGACGGTCACAAGCAGATCCTCCGCGGGGTCGACCTGACCGTCAACTCCGGTGAGGTCCACGCCATCATGGGCCCCAACGGCTCGGGCAAGTCCACCCTCGCCTACGCGGTGGCCGGGCACCCGAAGTACGACGTCACCGACGGCGAGGTCCTCCTCGACGGCGTGAACCTGCTCGACATGACGGTCGACGAGCGCGCTCGCGCCGGCCTGTTCCTCGCGATGCAGTATCCCGTCGAGGTGCCGGGCGTCTCGGTCGCCAACTTCCTGCGCACCGCCAAGACCGCGATCGACGGCGAGGCCCCGAAGCTGCGCACCTGGGTCAAGGACGTCAACGCGGCGCTCGAGCGGATGACGCTCGATCCGTCGTTCGCCCAGCGCTCGGTGAACGAGGGCTTCTCCGGCGGCGAGAAGAAGCGCCACGAGATCGCGCAGCTGGAGCTGCTGAACCCGAAGTTCGCGATCCTCGACGAGACCGACTCCGGTCTGGACATCGACGCGCTTCGTGTCGTGTCCGAGGGCGTCAACCGCTACTCCTCGCAGGGTGACCGCGGCGTGCTGCTGATCACGCACTACACCCGCATCCTGAACTACATCCAGCCGGACTACGTCCACGTGTTCGTCGCCGGTCGCCTCGCCGAGACCGGCGGCCGCGAGCTCGCCGAGCAGCTCGAGGCCGAGGGCTACGACAAGTTCGTCAAGGCCGCGGCGGTCTGAGCATGGCCGGACACGACGTCGAGGCGGTCCGCAAGGACTTCCCGATCCTGACCAGGACGCTGGCGGGCGATCGCCCGCTGGTGTACCTGGACAGCGCCAACACGTCGCAGAAGCCGCGTCAGGTGGTGGAGGCGATGGAGCGCCACTACCTGGAGCACAACGCCAACGTGGCGCGGGCCATGCACCAGCTCGGTGCGGAGGCCAGCGCCGCGTTCGAGGCCGGTCGCGACAAGGTCGCCCAGTTCATCGGCGCACCGCGTCGCGACGAGGTGGTCTTCACCAAGAACGCCTCGGAGGCACTCAACCTGGTGGCGCGCGTCCTCGGCGACGACGGCCGCGTGTCCGCCGGGGACGAGGTCGTCGTGACGACGATGGAGCACCACTCCAACCTCGTCCCGTGGCAGTTGCTGACCCAGCGCACCGGCGCCGACCTGCGTTGGTTCGACGTCAC
The DNA here is from genome assembly GCA_029265505.1 of Aeromicrobium choanae. Lineage (GTDB taxonomy): Bacteria > Actinomycetota > Actinomycetes > Propionibacteriales > Nocardioidaceae > Aeromicrobium > Aeromicrobium choanae_A. The sequence goes on along the minus strand of JAJUII010000128.1, from coordinate 3,934 downwards.
GGACGAGGGCCGCCTCGACCTGGACTCCCACACGCTCACCGAGCGCACCAAGGTCGTCGCGGTCACCTGGGTGTCGAACATGCTCGGCACGATCAACCCCGTCGAGGAGATCGTCCGCCGTGCTCACGAGGTGGGTGCCCTGGTGGTCGTGGACGCCTCCCAGGCCGTCCCGCAGTTCCCGGTCGACGTGGCCGCGCTGGGGGCCGACTTCGTGGCCTTCACCGGCCACAAGATGGTCGGGCCGACCGGCATCGGCGTGCTCTGGGGACGCTACGACCTGCTCGCGGAGCTACCGCCGTTCCTCGGCGGCGGCGAGATGATCGAGACGGTCAGCATGGACTCCACGACCTTCGCCGCGCCGCCGCACCGTTTCGAGGCCGGTACGCCGCCGATCGCGCAGTCGGTGGGACTCGGCGCCGCGGTCGACTACCTGAGCCGCATCGGCATGGACCAGGTCGCCGCCCACGAGCAGCGGATCACCGCGTACGCACTCGACGTGCTGCGCGAGCTGCCCGGCGTCTCGATCGTGGGCCCGAAGGAGCCCGTCGACCGCGGTGGTGCGATCAGCTTCACCGTGGACGGTGTGCACCCGCACGACGTCGCACAACTGCTGGACTCCCAGGGGGTCGCGGTGCGCGCCGGACACCACTGCGCGAAGCCGCTGCACGCCCGGTTCGGGGTGCAGTCGACGACGCGGGCGTCGTTCTACCTGTACACGACCGAGGCCGAGATCGACGCGCTCGGTGCGGCCATCCGTCACACCCAGTCGTACTTCGGAGCCCGGTGATGAACGCAGCGAACGTCGACGCGATGTACCAGGAGATCATCCTGGACCACTACAAGAACCCCCACGGCGCCGGACTGCGCGAGCCGTTCGAGGCCGAGGTCCACCACGTCAACCCGACGTGCGGAGACGAGATCACCCTGCGCGTGCACCTGGACGGTGGCCGGGTCGCCGACGTCTCCTACGCCGCGGAGGGCTGCTCGATCAGCCAGGCGTCGGCCTCGGTGATGAACGAGCTGCTCGTCGGCAAGAGCGTCGAGGAGGGGCTGCAGACCCTGACCGTGTTCCAGGAGCTCATGCAGGGCCGGGGACAGGTCGAGCCGGACGAGGACGTGCTGGAGGACGGCATCGCGTTCGCCGGCGTGGCCCAGTTCCCCGCGCGCGTCAAGTGCGCCCTGTTGGCGTGGATGGCCTGGAAGGACGCCGTCGCGCAAGCGTCGGCCGAGGAGGATTCATGACCGATCACAGCGATCTGCCGGACGTCACCGTGACCGCCGGCGCGACCACCCGTGAGGACGTCTTCGAGGCGATGAAGGACGTCGTCGACCCCGAGCTGGGCATCAACGTCGTCGACCTGGGCCTGGTGTACGGCGTCCACGTCGACGAGCACAGCAACGCGATCCTGCAGATGACCCTGACCTCGGCGGCCTGCCCGCTGACGGACGTCATCGAGGACCAGACGCGCGCCGCGCTCGACGGGATCGTCAACGACTTCCGGATCGAGTGGGTCTGGATGCCGCCGTGGGGTCCGGACAAGATCACCGACGACGGACGCGAGATGCTGCGCGCCCTGGGATTCAACATCGGCTGAGGCCGACTCGTAGACTCGTGAGCATGATCCAGCTGGAGTGAGGCGCGCGTCGCTGCCGTGACCCGTCCCTCGTTCCTCTGGAGTTCCCCCTCATGATCACCGCCTCCCATGTGGAGCTGCGCTTCGGCGCGCGCGTGCTGATGTCCGACGTCTCGTTCCGCGTGACGAAGGGCGACAAGATCGGCCTCGTCGGCCGCAACGGCGCGGGCAAGACGACCCTGACCAAGATCCTCGCCGGCGCGGGGGGTGAGCCCTCGGCCGGGTCGATCACGCGCACCGGCACCGTGGGCTACCTGCCGCAGGACCCGAAGACCGGCGACCTGAGCATCACGGCCCGAGACCGGATCCTGTCGGCGCGTGGACTGGACGACGCGCTGCGCCGGATGCGCCGTGCCGAGGCGGACATGGCGTCGGAGGATCCGGCGGTCGCGGAGGACGCGATGCGTCGCTACGCCCGGGCCGACGCCGAGTTCGGTGCGGCCGGCGGCTACGCGGCCGAGTCCGAGGCGGCGACGATCTCGCACGCGCTGGGTCTGCCGGATCGGATCCTGGACCAACAGCTCAAGACCCTCTCGGGTGGTCAGCGGCGACGAATCGAGTTGGCGCGCATCCTGTTCAGCGACGCCGACACGATGCTCCTCGACGAGCCGACCAACCACCTCGACGCCGACTCGATCGCCTGGCTGCGCGGCTTCCTGCAGTCGTACTCCGGCGGACTGGTGATCATCAGCCACGACGTCGCGCTGATCGAGGAGACCGTGAACAAGGTGTTCTACCTCGACGCCAATCGCGCCACGATCGACATCTACAACATGGGCTGGAAGCACTACTTGCGACAGCGGGAGGCCGACGAGGCCCGGCGCAAGCGCGAGCGCGAGAACACGATGAAGACCGCCGAGCGACTCATCGCGCAGGGCAACAAGATGCGGGCCAAGGCCACCAAGGCGACCGCGGCACAGCAGATGCTGCGGCGGGCGGAGCAGATGATGGCCGGCCTCGAGGAGGTCCGGGTCGACGACAAGGTGGCCAAGATCGACTTCCCGAAGCCGGCACCGTGCGGCAAGACGCCGCTGCTCGCCCGCGGGCTGTCGAAGTCCTACGGCTCGCTGGAGATCTTCACCGACGTGGACCTGGCGATCGATCGGGGGAGTCGCGTCGTCGTGCTGGGCCTCAACGGCGCCGGCAAGACGACGCTGCTGCGCATGCTGGCGGGCGTGCTGGAGCCGGACACCGGGGAGATCATCGCCGGACACGGTCTCAAGATCGGCTACTTCGCGCAGGAGCACGAGACGCTCGACCTGGAGCAGACGGTGTTGGACAACATGCAGCGCGCCGCGCCGGAGCTGACCGAGACCCAGGCGCGCAGCGTGCTGGGTGCGTTCCTGTTCAGTGGCGACGATTCCCACAAGCCCGCCGGCGTCCTGTCCGGCGGTGAGCGCACTCGTCTGGCCCTGGCGGGACTGATCGTCTCCAGCGCGAACGTGCTGCTGCTGGACGAGCCGACGAACAACCTCGATCCCGCCTCGCGTGAGGAGGTGCTGGCGGCGATCCGCAGCTACGAGGGCGCGATCGTGCTGGTCTCCCACGACGAGGGTGCCGTGCGCGCGCTCGATCCGGACCGCGTCCTGCTGCTGCCCGACGGCGACGAGGACCTGTGGTCCGACGACTACGCCGAGCTGGTCGAGCTGGCCTGAGCCGCTCACGCCGAGGGCCCCGTCACCTTCCGGTGACGGGGCCCTGACGTGTGTGGTCGGTTCAGCCGATCTTCTGCGCGACGACCGTGGTCATGACGTCGAACTGGCCGGCACCGGCGCTCGAGCCGCTCGGGTTGTAGCCGAAGCCGTACAGCGTGACGGTGGACTCCTGGTCGAGCTCGATCACGCGGAACGACGAGCCCTGGGCCTCGCGCTCGTGCGTGGTCACGCCGGGGAAGGTCGCGAAGACGGTACCGGCGTCGACGCCCCATTCCTCGGGCTTCGCCTCGTCCTCGACGCGGAGAGCCGCTTGCAGCTGCGGGGCCGACGTCATGGGCGTGCTCTGGTTGTAGTAGAAGATCGCGTCCATCTGGATCAGGTACGTGCCGGGCGCGAGGGTGAACTCGCTGATCTCGGTCGCGTTCGCCTTGAACGAGCCGCCGATCTTCTGGATCGTCGTGCGCTCGAAGGTGTCGGCGAAGGCGAGCTCGGCGCTCGCGCCGTCCTCGCCCTTAGGGCCCTGCGGGCCGGCGGGGCCCTGCGCGCCGTCCTTGGCGCGCTGGTCGAGCTGCTTCTGCAGGCTCTTGGAGAGCTGCTTGGCGTTGATCGAGCCGTTCTTGATGTCCTTGGCGGTGATCGAGTGGT
>JAJUII010000016.1 GCA_029265505.1 Aeromicrobium choanae | reverse complement strand
TGGGGTCGACCGGCACGATGAGGTCCTGCCAGACCCGCTCGGTGATGAACGGCACGAGCGGCGCCATCAGCCGGGTCAGCACGTCCAGCACCTCGTGCAGGGTCGCCAGCGCCGCCGTGTCGCCGCGCCAGAAGCGCTTGCGCGAGCGTCGCACGTACCAGTTCGACAGGTCGTCGATGAAGGTCGACAGGGCGAGGCCGGCGCGTTGGGTGTCGAAGTCCTCGAGCGCCTCGGTGACCTCGATGATCAGCTCCTGCGTCTGCGACAGCGCCCAGCGGTCCAGCTCAGTGCGGTCCGCCGGCGCCGGGACCTCGCCGGTGCGCGGGCTCCAGCCCTCGGCCCGGGCGTACAGCACGTGGAAGGCGACCGTGTTCCAGTACGTCAGCAGCACCTTGCGCACGATCTCGGTCAGCACGTTGTGACCGATCCGGCGGGCGGACCACGGGGAGCCCGAGCACGCCATGAACCAGCGCAAAGCGTCCGCGCCGTGCTCGTCCATGAGCGGCATCGGCAGCAGGATGTTGCCCAGGTGCTTGCTCATCTTGCGGCCGTCCTCGGCCAGGATGTGGCCCAGACAGACGACGTTCTCGTAGCTGGACCGATCGAACACCAGCGTGCCGACGGCCATCAGCGAGTAGAACCAGCCACGGGTCTGGTCGATGGCCTCGCAGATGTACTGCGCCGGGTAGGCCTGCTCGAACTTCTCCTTCGAGCCCTCCACGTGCGGGTAGCCCCACTGCGCGAACGGCATCGAGCCGGAGTCGAACCACGCGTCGATCACCTCGGGGACGCGTCGGTAGGTGCCCGGCTCGCCCTCGATCGTGAAGGTCACCTCGTCGATGTAGGGGCGGTGCGGGTCGAGCTCGGACTGGTCGGTGCCGGTGAGCTCCGACAGATGCGCCAGGGACTCGACGCAGATGACCTTGCTCGGGTCCTCGTCGTTGCGCCAGATCGGCAGGGGAGTGCCCCAGTACCGGTTGCGCGACAGCGACCAGTCGATGTTGTTCTTCAGCCAGTCGCCGTAGCGGCCGTGCTTGATGGTCTCGGGGTACCAGTTGGTCTGCTCGTTCTGCGCGAGCAGGTCGTCCTTGCGGGCGGTGGTGCGGATGTACCACGCCGGCAGCGCGAAGTACATCAGCGGCGTGTGGCAGCGCCAGCAGTGCGGGTAGCTGTGCTCGTAGTCGAGCTTGCGGAACAGCAGGCCCCGTGCGGCGAGGTCCTCCACGAGCGTGGCGTCGGCGTCCTTGAAGAAGGCGCCGCCGACCAGCGGGACGTCCTCGCCGAAGTGACCGTCGTTCGTGATCGGGTTGACGACCGGCAGTCCGTACGCCTTGCACACTGCCATGTCGTCGGCGCCGAACGCGGGGGACTGGTGCACCAGCCCCGTGCCGTCGTCGGTGGTGACGTACTCGCCCAGGACGACGAAGTGCGCCTCGGGGATCTCGACGAGGTCGAACGGGCGACGGTACGTCCACCGCTCCATCTCGCGGCCGCCGAGGGTCTCGACGACCGTCCAGTCCTCGCCCAGGACGGACTCGGCGAGCGGCTCGGCGACGACGAGCCGCTCGGTGCCGTCGGTCGCCAGCACGTAGGTGACCTCCGGGTGCACCGCGACGGCCGTGTTCGACACCAGCGTCCACGGCGTCGTGGTCCACACCAGCAGGTCCGCTCCCTGCCACGGGCCGTCGGTGAGCGGGAAGCGCACGTAGACCGACGGGTCCACGACGGTCTCGTAGCCCTGGGCCAGCTCGTGGTCCGACAGGGTGGTGCCGCAGCGCGGGCAGTACGGGGCGACCCGGTAGTCCTCGACCAGGAGGCCGTCGGCGTGGATCTTCGACAGTGCCCACCACACGCTCTCGATGTACGAGGCGTCCATCGTGCGGTAGGGGTGGGCCATGTCGGTCCAGTAGCCCATGCGCTCGGTCATCTCCTCGAAGAGGTCGACGTTGCGCAGCACCGACTCGCGGCACTTGGCGTTGAACTCGGCGATGCCGTAGGCCTCGATGTCCGGCTTGCCGTTGAAGCCCAGCTCCTTCTCCACGGCGATCTCGACCGGCAGTCCGTGGCAGTCCCACCCGGCCTTCCGCTCGACGTGGTAGCCCTGCATGGTCTTGAAGCGGGGGAAGACGTCCTTGAAGACACGCGCCTCGACGTGGTGGGTGCCGGGCGTGCCGTTCGCGGTCGGCGGACCCTCGTAGAAGGTCCAGCGCGGGGCGTCCTCGGGGGTGTCCAGACTGGCCTCGAAGGTCCCCTGCTCGGACCACAGCCGCAGGATCTCCCGCTCCATGAGCGGCAGATCGACGTGGGCCGGGACATGGCGGTAGCCCGGCGTCTCCGCGGTCGGGGGCGCGGCGGGCGCCGTGGACTGCGATGCGGGCGAGTTCGAGGAGTCCTGGGTCACCCGTCAGATTCTACGGTGAGGTGACTTGCACCGGCCCCGTGGTCGGTCTAGTGTCCGCGGCATGCCCAAGCCCACTTTGGCCGTTCGCGCCGACGAGGATCCCTGGACCGCGGCCGAGACCGAGGCCGTGCGCGACGAGCTCCTCGCCGACCTCGAGCGGTTGCGCGCCGAGCTCGACTCCACCGCCAAGGACCTGCAGGACATCCTGGCCGGCGGAGTCGACGGAGCGGGAAACGATCAGGCCGACGTCGGCTCCAACAGCCTCGAGCGTGACGCCGAGCTGTCGCTCGCGGCCAATCAGCGCGAGCTGCTGCTGCAGACCGAGAAGGCTCTGGAGCGTCTCGAGGACGGCTCGTACGGCGTGTGCGAGCTGTGCGGCGAGCCGATCGGCAAGCTCCGCCTGATGGCGTTCCCGCGCGCGACGATGTGCATGGACTGCAAGCGCCGCGAGGAGCGACGCTGAACGCCGTGACGGCTGACCCCGACATCACCCAGACCCCCGGACGCCGCCGTGTCGGCCTGTTCGCCGCGGTCGCGGTCGGTGTCGTCGCGATCGACCAGCTCACGAAGTGGTGGGCGGTGGAGAGCCTGCGGGACCACGATCCGGTGCCGCTGGTCGGCGATCTGCTGAGCCTGCGCTTCGTGCTCAATCCGGGGGCGGCGCTCGGCACCGCGGCCGGCTACACGATCGTGCTCAGCCTCGTCGCGGTCGCCACCACGATCGCCCTGGTGGTCCTCGCCCCGCGGCTGCGCGACCGCTGGTGGGCGGTCGGCCTGGGACTCTTTCTCGGTGGCGCGGTCGGCAACCTGGTCGACCGCGTCGTCCGCGACCCTGGGTTCCTGCGCGGTCACGTCGTCGACTTCATCGACTACGCCGGGCTCTTCGTGGGGAACGTCGCCGACATCGCGCTGACCGTCGCGGCCGTCGTGGTGGTCGGACGGTCGTGGCGCGGGCATCGCTTCGACGGGACGCGGGAGGGATCGTGAGCGACGACGACGTCCAGCAGCGCAGCGTGTACGTCCCCGAAGGACTGACCGGCGAGCGCGTCGACGTGGCTCTGGCCCGTCTGTTCGGCGTCTCGCGCACCCGGGCCGGCGAGCTGGTGGCGGAGGGACTCGTGTCGCTCGACGGCGTGCCGCCGATCAAGTCCGAGCGGGTCCGGGCGGGCATGCTCCTGGAGGCGACGATCCCGGCCCCCCGCCGTGCGGTGGTCGTCCCGACCGAGGTCGAGGGGATGTCGATCGTGTACCAGGACGAGGACATCGTCGTGGTCGACAAGCCGATCGGCGTGGCCGCCCACCCCGGCGTCGGCTGGGACGGTCCGACCGTCTCGGGTCACCTGGCCGGGGTCGGGGTGCGGATCTCCACCAGTGGCGCGCCGGAGCGCCAGGGGATCGTGCAGCGCCTCGACGTCGGCACGAGCGGACTGATGGTGGTCGCCAAGTCCGAGCGGGCCTACTCGGTGCTCAAGCAGGCGTTCCGCGACCGCGCGGTCGACAAGACGTACCACGCGCTGGTCCAGGGACACCCGGACCCGCACACCGGGACGATCGACGCGCCGATCGCCCGCCATCCCAAGCACGACTTCAAGTTCACGGTCCGCTCCGACGGCCGCGCGAGCATCACGCACTACGACACGCTCGAGGCGCATCGCTACGCCTCCCTGCTGACCATCAAGCTCGAGACCGGGCGCACCCATCAGATCCGGGTGCACATGAGCGCCATCAAGCATCCGTGCGTCGGGGACCCGCTCTACGGGGCCGATCCGGTGCTGGCCCGCCGGGTCGGACTGGACCGTCAGTGGCTCCATGCCGTACGACTCGGCTTCGAGCATCCGACGACCCGCGAGTACGTCGAGTTCGAGAGCCCGTACCCCGCCGACCTGCAGCATGCGCTCGACGTTGTCCGTGACCTGTCCTGACCGCTAGGCTGGCCGGACGATCCGCCCAGGGCGAGGAGTCAGCGTGGACCTGTTCGAGAGTGAGAAGTCCGTCCGCCTCACCCGCGAGGAGGCCGCGGCGCGCCTGCGGGCGCTCGCGGACGAGATCGCGGGGAACAACGCGCTGGAGCTGGACGAGAGCGGTCGGCGGGTGACCGTGCGGGTGGCCGACGAGGTGGAGTTCAGCCTCGAGGTGGAGGTCGAGGACGACGAGCGGTCGATCGAGATCGAGCTGACCTGGTGACGCCGGGCGCTGTGGTGTCGGGCACGTCACTCGTGGTCCGCGTCACGGCGCTGTCACAATGGAGCGCATGAGTCCCGTCGTGCGCCAGTCGGAGAAGTTGAGGGATGTCCTGTACGACATCCGCGGCCCCGTCAGTGCACGAGCCGCCCAGCTGGAGGCCGAGGGACACCGGATCCTCAAGCTCAACATCGGCAATCCGCAGCCCTTCGGCTTCGACGCCCCGGCCGAGATCCTGCAGGACGTCATCGCCGGACTGCCGACCGCCCAGGGATATTCCGACTCGCGCGGCATCCAGTCCGCGCGACGCGCCGTCGTGCACCACTACCAGCTGCAGGACGGCTTCCCGTCGATCGACATCGACGACGTGTGGCTGGGCAACGGCGTCAGCGAGCTGATCCAGATCGCCCTGCAGGCGCTGCTCAACAACGGCGACGAGGTGCTCATCCCGGCGCCGGACTACCCGTTGTGGACCGCCGTCACCAACCTCGCCGGCGGGCGCCCCGTGCACTACCTGTGCGACGAGGAGAACGACTGGAACCCCGATCTGGAGGACCTGGAGTCGAAGATCACCGATCGCACCAAGGCGATCGTGGTCATCAACCCCAACAACCCGACCGGCGCGGTCTACAGTCGCGCGACGCTGATGGCGATCGCCGAGCTGGCCCGCAAGCACGACCTGGTGCTCATGGCGGACGAGATCTACGACAAGATCCTGTACGACGACGCGGTGCACGTCCCGCTCGCGAGCGTCGCGCCGGACGTCATCACGCTGACGTTCAACGGCCTGTCGAAGGCGTACCGGGTGTGCGGCTACCGCGCGGCGTGGCTGGTCGTCACCGGTCCGCTCGAGCGCGCCGAGGACTACCTGGAGGGCATCACGCTGCTCGCCTCGATGCGGCTGTGCCCCAACGTCCCCGCGCAGAACGCGATCCAGGTCGCGCTCGGCGGCTACCAGTCGATCAAGGAGCTCATCCTGCCCGGCGGGCGGCTGCTCGAGCAGCGTGACGTGGCGGTGCAGGAGCTGCGGAAGATCCCCGGCGTCAGCGTGGTCCAGCCGAAGGGTGCACTGTACGCGTTCCCGCGACTCGACCCGGAGGTCCATCCGATCAAGGACGACCAGAGGCTCGTGCTGGACCTGCTGATGAGCGAGAAGATCCTGCTCACCCAGGGGACCGGCTTCAACTGGCCCGATCCGGATCATCTGCGGATCGTGACGCTGCCGTGGGCGCGCGATCTGGCCGAGGCGATCCAGCGACTCGGGAACTTCCTGTCGACCTACCGCCAGGACTGAGATCCCCGGGGCTGCGCGACGAGCCGTCGAGAGGTCCGGGAATCGCGCTCCGGGGCCCCGCGTGATTTCTGTCGGTGACGAGGAGCACACTGGACGAATCCGTGAATCCGTCACACCAGGGGGGCACCTCATGACCGAGATGATCCACGCGACGGGACTGGTCAAGCGCTACGGCGACGTCACGGCGTTGGTCGGGCTCGACCTGAGCGTCCCGGAGGGAACGGTACTGGGGCTGCTGGGCCCCAACGGTGCCGGCAAGACGACCGCGGTCAGGATCCTGACCACCCTGCTGACCCCGGACGAGGGCCGGGCGACGATCGCGGGGGTGGACGTGGCCCAGGACCCCGACGGGGTGCGCCGCCGGATCGGGCTGTCGGGCCAGTACGCCGCGGTCGACGAGTACCTCACCGGCTACGAGAACCTCGAGATCGTCGGACGCCTCTACGGCATGTCCGCCAAGCAGGCCGGAGCCCGAGCCCGTGAGCTGTTGGCTCGCTTCGGCCTGGCCGACGCGGCGGACCGGCCGTCGAAGACCTACTCCGGCGGCATGCGGCGGCGACTCGATCTGGCCGGGGCGCTGGTCGCGGAGCCGCCGGTGATCGTGCTCGACGAGCCGACCACGGGACTCGACCCGCGCAGTCGGCAGCAGATGTGGGAGGTCATCTCGGACCTCGTCGACTCCGGTGCCACGGTGCTGCTCACCACGCAGTACCTGGAGGAGGCCGACCTGCTGGCCGACAACATCATCGTGATCGACCACGGTCGGGCCATCGCCGAGGGCACCGCCGACCAGCTCAAGGCGCAGGTCGGCGGGGAGCGAATCGAGGTCGTGGTGGCCGATCCGCAGCGCTCCGTGGAGGTTGCCGCCATCCTCAAGGAGGTCGCGGTGGGAGACGTCGCCGGCGGCGATCGCGCGTTCTCGGCGGCCGTCGGCGCGTCCGGCGCCGAGGACCTCAGGCGGGTCCTGGGGGCGATCACCGCCGCCGGCATCGAGGTGCTCGACATCGGCCTGCGCCGACCGACCCTCGACGACGTGTTCCTGTCCCTGACCGGTCGCGAGACCGACGACTCGACCGAGGAGGCCTCGGCATGACCGACCTGAGGATCCCCGAACGCCGCAATCCGGTCCTGCGCGCCCTGACGGACGGCTGGATCGTCGCCAAGCGCAACCTCATCAAGATCAAGCGCGTCCCCGAGATCATGGTGTTCGTGCTGATCAGCCCGATCATGTTCGTGCTGCTGTTCGCCTACGTGTTCGGAGGCGCGATCGACGTCGGGCCGGGACTGGACTACAAGGAGTTCCTGATCGGCGGCATCTTCGCCCAGACGGTCGTGTTCGGCGCGACCTTCTCCGGCGCGGCGATGGCCGAGGACATGCAGAAGGGCTTCATCGATCGGTTCCGATCCCTGCCGATGGCCCGGTCGGCGGTGCTGATCGGCCGCACGGGCAGCGACGTCGTCTACAACGTGCTGTCGCTGATCATCATGGGGCTGACGGGCCTGCTGGTCGGCTGGCGCGCCCACCACGGCATCCCGAAGATGCTCGGTGCGTTCGCGCTCCTCCTGGCGTTCGCGTACGCGATCAGCTGGATCATGGCCTGGATCGGCCTGATCGTGCCGAGCGTGGACGTGATCAACAACGCTTCGTTCATCGTGATCATGCCGCTGACGTTCGTGTCGAACGCGTTCGTGCCGCTGGAGAGCTTCCCCGGCTTCCTGCGCCCCTTCGTGGAGTGGAATCCGGTCTCGGCGGTGACCCAGGCGGTACGCGAGCTCTTCGGCAACCTGCCCGACGGCCACCGCGCGCCCGACGTGTGGAGCATGCAGCACCCGGTGGTCTACACGCTCGGCTGGGTCGTGCTCATCATGGTGATCTTCGTGCCCCTGTCGGTGCAGGCCTACCAGCGCGCGAGCACCAAGTGAGGCGGTTCGGGAGGGCTCGTCCGGGCGAGCCTTCCCGAACCGTCGGACGCCTCACGTAGGCTGAAGGTCCTTCCCCAGTCCAGCCCTCATCCGGGCCACATCGTGCTGTTTGGAGGCCGACGGCGACCATGGCGAGTGATTCGAGCTTCGTGCACCTGCACGTCCACACGGAGTACTCGATGCTCGACGGGCACTCCCTGCTGGGCGGGCTCTTCGAGCGCACGGCCGAGCAGCAGATGCCCGCCATCGCGATGACCGACCACGGCAACGTCCACGGCGCCTTCGACTTCTGGAAGACCGCCCGCCAGTACGACGTCAAGCCGATCATCGGTCTGGAGGCGTACATCACCCCGGGGACGCACCGCTCCGAGAAGAAGCGCGTGCGGTGGGGGCGTGGCGACGCGAGCGAGGAGGGTGGCGACGACGTCGCCGGTGGCGGCGCCTACACGCACATGACGATCTGGGCGTCGACGACCGAGGGCATGCACAACCTGTTCCGGCTGTCCTCGCTGTCGAGCCTGGAGGGGTACTACTACAAGCCGCGGGCGGACCGTGAGCTGCTCGAGCGGTACTCCGAGGGCCTGATCGCGACCACCGGGTGTCCCTCCGGTGCGATCCAGACCCGGCTGCGACTGGGCCAGTACGAGGAGGCTCGCCGCGAGGCGGCCGAGCTGCAGGAGATCTTCGGCAAGGAGAACTTCTTCCTCGAACTCATGGACCATGACATCGCGATCGAGCGTCGGGTCCGCGACGACCTGCTGCGGCTCGGTCGCGAGCTCGGCATCCCGCCGGTCGCCACGAACGACTCGCACTACACGCATCCGGAGGACGCCGCGGCCCACGACGCCCTCATCTGCGTGGCCTCCGGCAAGCGGATCAGCGACGAGAAGCGCCTGCGCTTCGACGGCGGCGGCTACTACATCAAGTCCGCCGCGGAGATGCGCTCGCTGTGGGAGGACAAGCACGGCATGAAGGAGGCGTGCGACAACACGCTCCTGATCGCCGAGCGCTGCGAGGTCGAGTTCACCGAGTCCACCGGTGGCTACATGGCCAAGGCCGACGTGCCCGAGGGCGATACCGATGAGTCCTGGTTCCGCAAGGAGGTGTGGCGCGGCATCGAGGCGCGCTACGGCAAGGACTTCGGCGACGACGTGCGCGCCCGTACCGAGATGGAGCTGGAGGTCATCGCTCAGAAGGGGTACTGCGGGTACTACCTCGTGGTCGCCGACTTCATCAACTGGGCGAAGGACAACGGGATCCGGGTCGGGCCGGGCCGTGGCTCGGGCGCCGGCTCGATCGCCGCCTACGCACTGCGGATCACCGACCTGTGTCCGCTGAAGAACGGCCTGATCTTCGAGCGCTTCCTCAATCCCGAGCGGCCGTCGATGCCCGACTTCGACATCGACTTCGACGAGCGTCGTCGTGGCGAGGTCATCGCCTACGTCACCCGCAAGTACGGCTCGGACAAGGTCGCCCAGATCGCGACGTTCGGCCGGCTCAAGGCCAAGGCCGCGGTCAAGGACGCCAGCCGGATCCTGGACTACCCGTTCGCGATGGGCGACAAGATCACCAAGGCGATGCCCGCGGACGTCATGGGCAAGGGCGTCAAGCTCGCCGAGATCTTCGACGAGAAGCACCCGCGCTACAACGACGGCAAGGACTTCCGCGACCTGCACGCCCAGGACCCCGATGTGCGCAAGGTGTACGACATCGCGCTCGGCCTGGAGGGGCAGATCCGCAACTGGGGCGTGCACGCCGCGGGCGTCATCATGAGCAGCGAGCCGCTGCTGGACATCGTGCCGATCATGAAGCGCGAGTCCGACGGTGCGATCATCACCCAGTTCGACTACCCGATGTGCGAGTCGCTCGGGCTGGTCAAGATGGACTTCCTGGGCCTGCGCAACCTCACGGTCCTCGACGACGCCGTCGCCAACGTCAAGGCCAACCGCGGCGTCGACCTGGTGTTGGAGGAGCTGCCCTTCGACGACCGGGAGGCCTACGACCTGCTCTGCCGCGGCGAGACGCTCGGCGTCTTCCAACTCGACTCGCCGCCGATCCGCCAGCTGCTCAAGCAGATGCAGCCGGACAACTTCGAGGACATCAGCGCCGTCATCGCGCTGTACCGGCCCGGTCCGATGGGCGCCGACAGCCACACGAACTACGCCAAGCGCAAGAACGGCCGCCAGGAGATCGACTACATCCATCCTGAGCTGACCGAGGCGCTCAAGCCGATCCTGGGCACGACGTACGGACTGATCGTGTACCAGGAGCAGGTCATGGAGATCGCCCAGGTCCTCGCGGGCTACTCGCTCGGACAGGCCGACAACCTGCGGCGCGCGATGGGCAAGAAGAAGCGCGAGGTCCTCGAGAAGGAGTTCGAGGGCTTCCAGGCCGGCATGCTCGAACGCGGCTACTCCGCCGAGGCGATCAAGACCCTGTGGGACATCCTCGTCCCCTTCGCCGACTACGCCTTCAACAAGGCGCACTCGGCCGCCTACGGCGTCATCAGCTACTGGACGGCCTACCTCAAGGCGCACTATCCGGCCGAGTACATGGCGGCCTTGCTCACGAGCGTCAAGGACGACAAGGACAAGTCGGCGCTGTACCTGGCCGAGTGCCGCCGACTCGGCATCAAGGTCCTGCCGCCCGACGTCAACGACTCGGTCGCCAACTTCGCCTCGGTCGGCACCGACATCCGCTTCGGCCTGACCGCGGTGCGCAACGTCGGCGCCAACGTCGTGCAGGGCATCGTCGACGCGCGGCGCGAGAAGGGCGCGTTCACCGACTTCGCCGACTTCCTCGACAAGGTGCCGGCGCAGGTGTGCAACAAGCGCGTCCTGGACTCGCTCATCAAGGCCGGCGCCTTCGACTCGCTCGGCCACCGTCGACGCGCCCTGGCCTCGATCGCCGAGGAGGCGGTCGACCAGTACATCGACATCAAGCGCAACGCCGCGATCGGCCAGGACTCGCTGTTCGGCGCCTTCGAGGAGGAGTTCGACGGGCTCGGCATCACGATCCCCGACATCCCGGAGTGGGACAAGACGCAGAAGCTCGCCTTCGAGCGCGACATGCTGGGCCTGTACGTGTCCGACCACCCGCTCGCCGGCCTCGAGCACGTGCTCGCCGCCAACTCCGACGCGTCGATCGGCGAGCTCCTCGACGGCGACCGGCCCGACGGCGAGACGCTGCGGCTGTGCGGCATCGTCACCAACGTCCAGCGGCGGATGAGCAAGAAGGGCGACACCTGGGCGACGATCACCCTGGAGGATCTCGACGGCTCGGTGGACATCGCGGTGTTCCCGGCGGCGTACAACCTCGCGGCGTCGGTCCTGACCCAGGACTCGCTGGTCGTGGTCAAGGTGCGGGTGCGGCGCAACGACGACGGGATGGACCTGTCGGCCTCCGAGGTGACCCGCCCGGCGATCGCCGAGGGCGGCTCGGACCGTCCGCTCGTGGTCAGCATCGCCGCCTCCCGGTGCACCGTCGACACGATCAACGCGTTCCGGCAGGTCCTCGGCGCGCACCCGGGCCTGACCGAGGTCCACCTGCGCCTGTCCAAGCCGGGCAAGACGACCCTGATGCGGATTCCGGACTATCGGGTCTCGACGACCTCGGCCCTGATGGCCGACCTCAAGGAGCTGCTCGGCCCGGGGTGCCTGTCGTGAGGCGTCGCGCCGCGGTGATCGCCGCGATCGCCCTCTCCGGGCTGCCCGCGGCCGTGCTGTGGTGGTGGCTCGCCGAGCCGGCGCGCTGGCGGGCCACCGAGCGTGGACTCGTGCTGACCGAGCAGCAGGCGACGGGCGCCTTCCAGGTCGTCGCGATGTTCACGATCATCGGGGCGGTGCTCGGTCTGGTCGCCGGTGTCGTGACCTGGTGGCTCACTTCGCCCGCCCGTTGGCAGACCCCGGTGGCCCTGGGCCTGGCCGCCGCGATCGCCGCGGTGCTGTGCTGGCGGGTCGGCACGTGGATCGGGCCGGGGCCGGTGCGCGAGGCCGCGGGGCTCGATCCCGGGGACACCGTGGAGGCCCCGCTCGCCGTCGACTCGGTCGTGCCGTTCCTCGTGTGGCCGCTGGTCGCGGTGCTGGCCTACACGGTGGCGCTGTACGTCAGCGCCGACCACGACGCCGATCGGGAGCCCGACGAGGAGCCGAGGACCGAGCAGCTCAGCGAGCGATCGTCGCCGTGACCGCGGCGGTCGCCGCGACCAGATCGGCGGGGGAGACCTCCAGGTCCATCCCGCGGCGCCCGCCGGAGACGAACACCGTGGGGTGCTCCAGGGCCGAGCGGTCCACCACCGTCGGGTGGGCGCGCTTCTGGCCGAACGGGCTGATGCCGCCCAGCACGTAGCCGGTCGCGCGCTGCGCGGCGGCGGCGTCGGCCATCTGGGCCCGCTTGCCGCCGAGGGCCGCGGCCGCCCGTTTCAGATCCAGGCTGGTCGCCACCGGGACGACCGCCACCGCCAACGAGCCGTCGAGGTCGATCATCAGCGTCTTGAACACCCGGGCGGGGTCGAGGCCGAGAGCCTCGGCCGCCTCCATGCCGTAGGAGCGTCGTCGCGGATCGTGCTCGTAGGTGTGCACCTCGACCGCCACGCCCATCCGACGGAGAGCGACCAGCGCGGGGGTGGATTCGGCACGCTGCTTCTTCGCCACGCCCGTGAGCGTACGGCAGTCGTCGGACATGCACCGGCGAACGGGGCGGACACACTGCGGGACGTGTCGGGGCGCCGCCTAGACTTCAGTCGTGCTGAGACGACTCGATCTGCGTGACCAGAAGGGCGGGTATCGCGATGTGGTGCCCCGAGCCGAGATCGACGTCGACCATGCCCTGAACGCCGTCATCCCCCTGTGCGAGGACGTCCGCGAGCGTGGCGCCGCCGCCGTCCTGGACGCGGGGGAGCGATTCGACGGGGTCCGGCCGCAGGCGCTTCGCGTCCCGGCCGAGGCGATGCAGCAGGCGCTGGCCGATCTCGACCCGGCGGTCGCCGCGGCGCTCGACGAGTCGATCGCCCGTCTGCGCGCGACCTGCGAGGCCGAGCTCGAGCAGGACGTCAGCGTCGAGCTCGCTCCCGGTGCGACCGTGACCCGCCGGATCGTCCCGATGCAGCGGGTCGGTCTGTACGTGCCGGGTGGCCTGGCCCCGCTGGTCAGCACGGTCGTCATGAACGCGGTGCCCGCCCAGGTCGCCGGTGTGCCCGGGATCGCCTTGGCGAGCCCGCCGCAGGCCGAGTTCGGCGGGCTGCCCCACCCGACGATCCTGGCCGCCTGCGCGCGCCTGGGCATCGACGAGGTGTACGCCGCCGGTGGCGCCCAGGCCCTCGCGATGCTCGCCTACGGCACCGAGGAGAACGAGCCGGTCAACCTCATCACCGGACCGGGGAACATCTTCGTGGCCGCCGCCAAGCGGCACCTGCAGGGCGTCGTGGCGATCGATGCCGAGGCCGGACCCACCGAGATCGCGATCGTGGCCGACGCGACGGCCGATCCGGCCTTCGTGGCCGCCGACCTGGTGAGCCAGGCCGAGCACGATCCGCTGGCCGCAGCCGTCCTGATCACCGACAGCGTCGAGCTCGCGGACTCCGTCGACGCCGAGCTGGCGCGCCAGGTTCCGACGGCGCCGCACGCCGAGCGGATCCGCACCTCGCTGGCGGGTCGCCAGTCCGCGACCGTGCTCGTGCGCGACGTCGACCAGGCGATCGACGTGGCGAACGCCTACGCCGCCGAGCACCTGGAGATCCAGACCGCCGACGCCGCGCGGGTGGCCGACCGGATCGTCAACGCCGGCGCGGTGTTCGTCGGCCCGTACTCGCCGGTCTCGCTCGGCGACTACGCCGCCGGATCCAACCACGTCCTTCCCACCGCCGGCTGCGCCTGCCACTCCTCGGGTCTGTCGGTGCGAGCGTTCGTCAAGAACATGCAGGTCATCGACTACGACGAGACCGCCCTGCGCGAGATCGGCCCCCGCGTCGTGACGCTGGCCCAGGCCGAGGAGCTGCCCTCGCACGGTGCGGCGGTGTCGGTGCGCCTGGAGTCCGACCGGTGAGCCTGCCGGCGTGGGTGCCCATCCGCGAGGACCTGCGTGACGAGGAGCCCTACGGTGCGCCCCAGATCGACGTCCCCGTCCGGCTGAACACCAACGAGAACCCCTACGGCCCCAGTCCCGAGGCGGCGGCGGACATCGCGCGCGCGGTGCAGGAGGCCGCGCTGGGCCTGCACCGCTACCCCGATCGCGAGGCCACCGAGCTGCGCCGGGCGCTGGCGACCTACCTGGGCCACGGCCTCGGCCCGGAGCAGGTGTGGGTGGCCAACGGCTCGAACGAGGTCATGCAGCAGATCCTGCAGGCCTTCGGCGGTCCCGGGCGCACGGCGGTGTCGTTCGCGCCGACCTATGCGATGTATCCCGAGTACGCCCGCAACACCCACACGCGCTGGGTCGCCGGACGCCGCGCGGAGGACTTCGCGATCGACCCGGACGCCGCGGTCGAGCTCATCGAGTCCGAGCAGCCCTCCGTGGTCTTCCTGACCTCGCCGAACAATCCGACCGGCACCGCCCTGGCCCGCGAGGAGCTGAGCGCGGTGCTCGACGTCGCGCCCGGCCTGGTCGTGGTCGCCGAGGCCTACGCGGAGTTCCGTCGTGCCGGAACGCCGACGACGATGGCGTGAGCGGGAACGTCCTTGGTGACCACCGCACCGGCGGCCACGAGCGCCCAGGCGCCGATCGTCACCGGTGCGACGACCACCGCGCGTGCCCCGATCGAGGCGCCCCGGTCGATGCTCACTCCGACCGGCGTCCAGTCCTCGGCGGTCTTGAGTCCGCCGTCTGGTGTCACCGCCCGCGGGAACTCGTCGTTGGTCAGCACGACCGCCGGACCGATGAACACCCCGTCGGCCAGCCGGGCCGGCTCGTAGACCAGCGCGTAGTTCTGCACCTTGCAGGCGTCACCCAGTTCGACACCCGGGCCGATGTAGGCGCCGCGGCCGATGATGCAGTCCGCGCCGACGCGTGCCCCTTCACGCACCTGCGCCAGATGCCACACCCGGGTACGGGCGCCGACGCTCGCCTCGGGCGAGACGTCGGAGGACGGTTCGACGACGGCGGCATCGGTCACGGGAGGGCTCCGTCCAGGTATCAGGTGCCGCAGCCGGGGCTCTTTTCGGGTGCGGCCGGCACAAGCGTGTCGACGTCCGGGACGATTGGCAAGGCTGGAGGGGCGATCGACACGTGGGCCGACGCGACGTCCCCATCGACTCCCTGCGAGGTGTCGCCATACTTCTCATGGTTGCCGGCCACGTCATCGGCGCGGACGAGTCGCTCGGCATGGGCGTCGGCCCACACTCGGGCTGGCGCTTCGGATATGACCTGCTAGTCGACCTCCGCATGCCGCTCTTCACCGCGCTCTCTGGATTGGTGTACGGACTCCGGCCGCTCGGACCCGACGGTGACCTGACACGGTTCATGATTCGCAAGTCCCGGCGCCTTCTCGTCCCGTTGATCACGGTCGGAACCGGCTTCGTCGTGCTCCGCGCGATCGCCCCCGGCACCAACAGCACAGTCGGGTTGAACAGCTGGTGGCGCATCTACGTCGACAGCGATGACACGCATTTCTGGTTTCTCCAGGCGATCTTTCTCATCATTCTCGCGGTCGCTGTCCTCGATCGCCTTGGTGTGCTGCGTCATCCGCGCACGCTGTGGACGGCCCTTGGCGCTGCGACACTCTTGGCAACCCTGGCCCCGACGTCCGAACCGTGAACGATCTTCTCGTTCAACGGCGCAATGCATCTGTTTCCGTTCTTCCTGCTCGGCTACGCCGCGGCGCGTTTCGAGCGTGTCCAGACATGTCGGCGCGGGCCCGTGGTGGGCGTTGCGGTGGCAGCGTTCACCACACATACCGTCCTCCTCGCGACGGCAACTGCGCTTCCCGAGCTCCCGGGTCGGATCGTGAGTCTCACGGTGGGGCTGAGCGGGATCGCAGCACTCCTCGCATGTCGCACACAGCTCGCGGTCCCCGTTCTGTCGCGACTCGGCTACTTCAGCTTCGCCATCTACCTCCTGCACGTCTTCGCCACGGCGCCCACCCGAGCGCTGCTCGCCAGATTGGGAACAGCCAGCGACGTCGTCATCTTCGTCGCCAGCCTCGTGACGGGCATCGCCCTGCCCGTCCTGTTCGAGTTCACCGCCGGACGTAGTCGTTGGGTGAGCTGGGCGGTCCTCGGCCAGCGTCCCTACGAGCCGGTGCGCGGCAGACGGGAACCGGACCCGTTCCGGCGCTGAGCCGAACGCCGGGTTCCTGGCACCGATCGAGGGGGGCACCGAGGTATCAGCGGACGCGGAGGCCGCTCTTGACAGGTGCGATCGGCACGCGGGTGTCGGCGCAGGCCACGACGGCAAGAGCGGAGGCACACTCGTGACGGAGACACTGAACGCAGCGGTGATTGGTGCGGGGTACTGGGGTCCGAACCTGGCCCGGAACTTCCGCTCCGCCGGCGACTGGAACCTGGCCGCGGTATGCGATCTGGACCGCGCCCGCGCCGCGCGAGTCGCCGAGAGTGTCGGCGGCGCACCCGTGACCACCGACGTCGACGAGGTCCTCGACGATCCCCTCGTCGACGCTGTCGCGATCGCGACGCCCACCCGCACCCACCACGACCTGGTCTGCCGCGCGCTGGACGCCGGCAAGCACGTGCTGGTCGAGAAGCCGCTCGCCGACGCCCGCGCCGCCGGCACCGCGATGGTCGCCAAGGCGCGTGAGCGCGGCCTCGTCCTGATGACGGACCACACGTTCTGCTACACCCCGGTCGTCCAGCGCATCCGCGAGCTCGTGGCGGACGGCACGCTCGGCGACCTGCTGTACGTGGACTCGGCGCGCATCAACCTCGGCCTCGTCCAGCCCGACGTCGACGTCTTCTGGGATCTCGCGCCCCACGACCTCTCGATCCTCGACTACATCCTGCCCGGCGGGCTCGAGGTCGCCACCGTCGCGGCCCACGGCGCCGACCCGCTCGGCACCGGCAAGGCCTGCATCGGCTACATGTCTCTGCCGCTGGCCGGTGGGGCGATCGCCCACGTCCAGGTCAACTGGCTGAGCCCGACGAAGGTGCGCCGTATGGTCATCGGCGGGACCCACAGCACGCTCGTGTGGGACGACCTGAACCCCCAGCAGCGCCTCAGCGTCTACGACCGCGGCGTCGAGCTCGGCCGGGAGCCTGGCAGCCACGCCGACGCGCGTGCCGCCCAGGTCTCGTACCGACTGGGCGACACCTGGTCGCCGGCGCTACCCGAGACGGAGGCGCTGGCGGGCGTGGTCACCGAGCTGGCGGCAGCAATCCGCGAGGACCGGGCCCCGCGCACCGACGGCACCGCCGGCCTGCGTGTGCTGGCCGTCCTCGAGGCGACGTCCCGCAGCCTTGCCGACAACGGCACCCCTGCTCCCCTGACGACCGCAGTCACGGCCCCGTCCACCGCTGTCGCCGCGGCCGCCACCGTCGGCGCGTGACCCGACACTTCCCCAGACAGGAGAACTCACGACATGACCAGGCTCGAAGGCGCAAAAGTCCTCGTCACCGGCGGCGCCGGGACGATCGGCTCCACCATCGTCGATCAGCTGCTGACCGCCGGCGTCGGGCACATCGACGTCCTCGACAACCTCGTGCGCGGCCGGCGCGCCAACCTCGACACCGCACTGGCCTCCGGACGGGTCGAACTCGTCGAGGGTGACGTGCGCGACCGGCGCCTCGTCGACGATCTGGTGGCCGGCAAGGACGTCGTCCTCCACCAGGCGGCGATCCGGATCACTCAGTGCGCCGAGGAGCCACGGCTCGCCCACGAGGTGCTGGTCGACGGGACCTTCAACGTCGTCGAGTCCGCTGCTCGCCATCGGGTCGGCAAGCTCGTCGCCGCCTCGAGCGCGTCGGTGTACGGGATGGCGGAGACCTTCCCGACCACCGAGCGCCATCACCACGAGAACAACGACACCATCTACGGAGCCGCCAAGACCTACAACGAGGGCCTGGTGCGCAGCTTTCGCGCCATGACCGGTCTGGATTACGTGCTGCTGCGCTACTTCAACGTCTACGGCCCGCGGATGGACGTGCACGGCCTGTACACCGAGGTGCTGGTGCGCTGGATGGAGCGGATAGCCGACGGTGTCCCACCACTGATCTTCGGCGACGGCCGGCAGACGATGGACTTCGTCTGCGTGCCCGATGTCGCCCGCGCGAACGTGCTCGCGGCCGGCAGCGACGTCACCGCCGGTACGTACAACGTCGCCTCCGGAACGGAGACGAGCCTGCTCGGCCTCGCCGAGGCCCTGCTGCGCGTCATGGGATCCGACCTGGCGGTCGAGCACGCTCCGGAACGGGCCGTCAACGGCGTCGTGCGCCGGTTGGCGGACACCAGTGCGGCGGCACGCGACCTCGGCTTCCGCGCAGAGATCGACCTCGAGGAGGGGCTTCGGATGCTCGTGGAATGGTGGCGCCCGCTGCGCGAGGAGATCGCCGCCGGCCGCGACCGCGTGGGGGTGGCAACAGCATGAGCGGCACGATCGACACGAGGGAGACAGAACGCATCAACGTCATGCTGCCGTGGCTCGGGCAGGAGGAGACTGACGCCGTCGCCGAGGTCATCGCCAGCGGCTGGGTCGCCCAAGGTCCGCGCGTCGCGGAGTTCGAGCGCGCCTTCGCTGCCGCGGTCCAGGCATCCGACGCCGTCGCCGTCTCGAACTGCACGACGGCGCTGCACCTCGCCCTGGTCGTCGCCGGCATCGGCCCGGATGACGACGTCGTGGCACCGTCGTTCTCCTTCATCGCCACGGCGAACGCCCCCTCGTACGTCGGCGCCCGCACCATTTTCGCCGACGTCGACCCACTGACCGGGAACATCACTGCCGAGACCGTCTCCGATGCGATGACACCGACGACCCGCGCCGTCATCGCGGTCGATCAGGGCGGCATCCCGGTCGACCTCGACGCCATCCGGGCAGTGTGCGACCCGCGCGGCGTCGTCGTCATTGAGGACGCCGCCTGCGCCGCCGGCGCGACCTATCGCGACCGACCCGTGGGCGCCGGTGCGGAGCTGGCCGCGTGGTCGTTCCACCCGCGCAAGCTGCTCACCACCGGTGAAGGTGGCATGCTCACCACGTCCCGCCCGGAATGGGCGGCGCGTGCCCGGCGGCTGCGCGAGCACGCGATGAGCACGTCGGCCGCCGACCGGCACGCCGCGCTCGTCTCGCCGCCGGAGCAGTACGACGAGATCGGCTTCAACTTCCGGATGACCGACCTGCAGGCCGCCGTCGGGCTCGTCCAGCTCGGCAAGCTGCCCGCCATGGTACGGCGACGGCGAGAGCTCGCCGCCCGTTACCGCGACGCCCTCGCCGGCCTTCCCGGGCTGCGGCTCGTCGCCGATCCGCCGCACGGGCGGAGCAACTTCCAGTCCCTATGGATCGAGCTCACCGGTGATTACCCGATCGAGCGGGAAGAGCTGCTCACGGTCCTCGCCAAGCAAGGGGTCTCCGCCCGGCGCGGGATCATGGCCGCGCACCGCCAGCCCGCGTGGGCCGGCCGCCACGGATCCGCACCGCTGCACGGCACCGAGCGGCTCACCGACAACACGCTCATCCTCCCGCTGTTCCATCGGATGACCGAGGCGCAGCAGAACCGCGTCATCGACGTCCTGCGACACCCGGTCCCGGTGCCTCCCCCGCTCCGCGCCACGTCTGCCCTGTCCCAGGAGGTTCCCGTATGAGCACCGTCGTCAACACCGCCGCCGAGGCATCACCCACCTCGCCTGCCCCTGTCCCCTTCCTCGACCTGCGGGCTCAGTCGGCGGAGATCGCCGATGAGGTGCTGCAATCGTGGCGCGAGCAGCTGCTCGCCGCGGCGTTCGTCGGAGGAGCCGAGGTCGAGGCGTTCGAGAACGAGTACGCCACGTACATCGGAACCGCCCACTGCGTCGGCATCTCGAACGGCACCGATGCGCTCGAGCTCGCCTACCGAGCCGTGGGTGTCGGCCCCGGCGACGAGGTCATCATGCCGGGGAACACCTTCAGCGCCACGGCGGAAGCGGCCAGCCGGATCGGCGCCGTGCCGGTCTTCGTCGACGTCGACGAGGAACACCTCCTCATCGATCCGGACGCCGCGGCGGCCGCGATCACCGCACGCACCCGTGCCATTGTGCCGGTCCACCTCTTCGGGCAGACAGCGCCGGTCGAACTCCTGCGCCCGCTCGCTGCGAAGTACGACCTCGCGATCGTCGAGGATGCTGCGCAGGCCCAGGGAGCCTCGGGGCCGGCCGGTCGCGCCGGCACCCTCGGCGATATCGCCGCCACGAGCTTCTATCCCGGCAAGAACCTGGGAGCCGCCGGTGATGCCGGCGCTGTGACCACCGACGATCCCGGTCTGGCGGCGAAGGTGCGGATGCTTCAGGCCCACGGCAGCCTCGTGAAGTACGAGCACGAACAGGTCGGCGTCAACGCTCGCCTCGACGCAGTTCAGGCGACGTTCCTTCGGGCGAAACTGCGCAGACTCGAGGCCTGGAACGAGGCGCGACGGCGAGCCGCGGCGGCCTACGCCGACCTGCTGAGCGACATCGCCGGGGTGCGTGTCCCGTCGCCGCGTTCGGGCAACACCGATGTCTGGCATCTGTACGTCACGCGCGTGAACGGGCGCGACCGGATAGTCGACCAGCTCAGGACCGCGGGGATCGGCACCGGGATTCACTACCCCACGCCGGTGCACCTCACGAGCGCGTACGCCCACCTCGGCTATCGGCGTGGGCAGCTTCCCGTCGCTGAGGCCGCGGCTCGCAGTCTGGTGTCGCTGCCCATGTTCCCTCACCTGCGCCTGGAACAGCAGATCGTCGTCCGCGACGCCGTGCGCGCCGCGGCAGTGCTCTGCGAACCCACAAGGGAGGGACGACGTGCGTGAGGGGACGGGCGTCGCGTCGACCGCCGCACGTCCGCGTCCGGAGTCGGCTCGGGACGCATCCGAGCCCGGCGCTCGAGGATCGAGGTTGCGTGTCCTCGTTTGCCCGCACGAGCTCATCACCGGCGGCAGTCAGATCATCGCGATCGACCAAGCTGCCAGGTTGCGGGACCGGGGCCATGAGGTCATGGTTTACGCGCCACCGGGACCGCTCGAGACACAGATCCGTGC
>JAJUII010000097.1 GCA_029265505.1 Aeromicrobium choanae | reverse complement strand
GTTCACCGCCACGTACCCGGTTCCCGCGCCGAAGGCCACCGACGTCAGCACCACCTACGGCAAGGCGGCCACCCTGCGCGTCACCGCCCCGGCGGTCGGTCGGATCGCCGTGAGTGGCCTCGGCACGAGGACGGTGGCCGCGAACCAGACCGTGACGTTCGCGACTCCGAAGACGCTGAAGGTGGGCAAGTCCAGGTACACGGCCACCTTCACACCCGCTGAGATCACCCACGCCACTCCGGTCGTGAGCACGACGGCCACGGTCTCGGTCACGAAGGCGGCCGCCAAGAAGCCCAAGGTCAAGGTCACCAAGAAGCAGGCGTCCCGCAAGAAGGGCAAGGCCAAGGTTACGGTCAAGGGCGTCAAGGGCGCCTCGGCCCCGACCGGCAAGGTGCGCATCAAGCTCGTCAAGGGCAAGAAGTCCAAGACGGTGACGCTCAAGCTCAACAAGAAGGGCGTCGCCACCAAGAAGCTGCCCAAACTGGCCAAGGGCACCTGGAAGGTGCGCGTGTCCTACCTGGGCAACGCCAACTACACGAAGCGCGGCTTCGTCAAGGCGGGCAAGATCAAGGTCACGAAGTGACCTGATCGCTCCTCGTCGAGGGCCCGGCCGCGACAGCGGTCGGGTCCTCGACGATTGCGGGCCGGGCCGCGATCAGCGCACGGAGACGGCGGCGAGGACGAACGCCGTCGTCGTGTCGGCGGAGGCGTGACGCGCCGAGAGCGTCGCATGGACCAACGAGACCGTCGCATCGACGTCGTCGATGGCGAACTCCCCCTGATCGACCCCGTCCTGAAGGATCCCGCGCAACACCTGCTCCACCGCGACCACGTGCTCGCGCATCGCCATCGCCGACTCCGGAGACAGGATCGCCCGCAGCTCCGGCCCCAGACCGATGTGGAAGTCCGCCGAGGTGTCGACGTGGTGGCGCACGTAGGTCTCCAGGCGGGCCCGCGGCGAGGTCTGGCTGGCCAGCTGGTCCTTCAGCTGCGCGAGGTAGCGGTCGGTCTCCTCGGTCGCGAAGGCGACCACGACCGCCTCCTTGTCCCGGAAGTGGTTGTACAGCGACGACCGCCCCACCTCGGCGCGGGCGGCCAGATCGGCCATCGTGATCGCGTCGAACGGGCGATCGGCCATCAGCTCGACCAAGGCGTCGAAGACCCGCCGGCGCATCGCGGTGCGATGCTCCTCCAAGGACTCCCCGATGATCTTCGGCACGCCCGTAGGGTACCCGTCGGCGCCAGTCGACGCGCCCGTCGACGACCGCCCGGAGCGACGTCGAAACTGCAACCGATTCGTCACCGACACCGCGCTCGCGCGAGCCGGCGCCTCGCTAAGGTGACTCGGATGAAGAACCCCCACGACCTCGCCCGTGAAGCCGCCGACGCGCTGCGCGAACGCACCGGCGGCGACGACCACGACGTCGCGCTCGTCATGGGGTCCGGCTGGCTCCCCGCCGCGGACGCCCTCGGCGAGCCGGTCCACGAGATCCCCGCCGAGGAGCTGCCCGGTTTCAGCAAGCCTGCGGTCGCCGGACACGGCGGCACGATCCGCTCCGTCCGGGTCGGCGACCTGCGCGCCCTGGTCTTTCTCGGCCGCACCCACTACTACGAGGGCAAGGGCGTCGAGGCCGTCGTCCACGGCGTCCGCACCGCCGCCGCGGCCGGCGTCCGCACCATGGTCCTCACGAACGGCTGCGGCGGTCTGAACCCGGCGTGGACGCCCGGCACGCCCGTCCTCATCCGCGACCACATCAACCTCACCGGCACGTCGCCGATCATCGGGGCCAACTTCGTCGACCTGACCGACCTGTACGCACAGCGCCTGCGCGACCTGGTCCGCGAGGTCGATCCGACCATCGACGAGGGCGTGTACGTCCAATTCCGCGGCCCCCACTACGAGACCCCCGCCGAGGTGCGGATGGCCGGGATCCTCGGTGGCGACCTCGTCGGCATGTCCACCACGCTGGAGGCCATCGCCGCTCGTGAGGCCGGCATGGAGGTGCTCGGCATCTCGCTCGTGACGAACCTGGCGGCCGGCATCTCCGATGCGCCGCTGAACCACGAGGAGGTCCTGCAGGCCGGCCGGGACGCCGCCACCCGGATGGGCGCCCTCCTGGCCCAGGTGCTCCCCCGCGTCTGACCCGAGCACCGTCCACATCCTGCCTTGGCAGCACAGGCCGCTTCCGCTATACTTCGAACATCAGTTCGATGAATCGGGGGATTCGGTGGACGTCGTCGGGGGACTTCAGTCGGGACGCAGGTTCCTGGCCGATGCGCGCGCTCGCGATCTGAACGCCCTGAGTCCCGAGCAGCTGGCTGCCGAGGCGGCGGCCGTGCTGGCGCTGCGGCGTGAGGCGGACGCGCTCCACCTGGCGCTGCTCGCCGCCGCGGATCGCAAGGACGCCCACACGACCACCGGGGCGCCGAGCATGGTCGCGATGGTGGCGACCGAGGGCGGCGTCACCCGAGGCGAGGCGAGCAAGCAGCTCCGACTCGCGAACCGGCTCGAACAGGCGCCGCGGGTGAAGGACGCACTCGCTCGGCCGGGGATGTCGACGCAGAAGGCGGCCATCGTCACGGACGCCCTCGAGACCCTCCCGCCGGACCTCTCGCACGAGCAGCGCGACCTGGTGGAGGCCGACCTCGCCCGGGCGGCCCAGGAGATGAGCGCCGAGCAGCTGCGCCGCAAGGCCCGGCGCGCGGTCGAGACGATCGACCCCGACCGCGCCGATCGGATCGAGAACGACCGACTCACCCGGGACGAGGCGACGCAAGCGCGCCTGCGGGAGTTCTGGATCGGCGTCCCCGACGAGGAGACCGGCATGGTGCCGTTCGGCGGCAAGACCGATCCGGTCACCGCCGACATGCTCCGGGCTGTGATCGAGTCCAAGACCAGCCCCCGCAGCCAGCAGAGCCCGGACCGCCGTCCGGTGCCGCAGCGCGCCGGGGAGGCGTTCGCCGAGATCGTCCGCCACCTTCCTCGCGACGGCTACGGCAACCACGGCGGCGTCGCCGCCACCCTCGTCGTCACCGTCGACGAGTCGACGTTGCGCGGCCAGACGGACCGAGCCGGCATCACCGAGTTCGGAACCGCGGTCTCCGCCGGTCAGCTGCGGCAGCTGGCCTGCAACGCGGGCATCCTCCCGGCCGTCATGGACGGCCGGTCCCAACCGCTGGACGTGGGTCGGACGAAGCGACACCACACCGCCGCACAGAGGATCGCCCTCGCCCAACGCGACCAGGGGTGCGCCTACCCGGACTGCGATCGACCACCCGGGTGGACCGAGGCTCACCACGCCATCCCGTGGAGTCAGGACGGACCCACCAACATCGAGACCGGGGTGTTGCTCTGTTCGCACCACCATCACCACGTCCACCGCGCCGACATCGCCATCCGCTTCGAGAACGGCCTGCCCGAGTTCCGGATCCGCGGCCGGTGGCGCCGCAACCATCGCTATCGACCTCGCGCCCGCGTCGCGGCGTAGTGCATGGCCCTGCTGGGGCTACGGTGGACAGGTGGACCCGATCGATGCTGCCCGGGACTGGATCTCCCAAGACCCCGACCCCCAGACACGCGCCGAGTTGACCGCCCTCGTCGAGGCGAACGACGTCGCTGAGATCGCGGCCCGGTTCGCGGGAACCTTGCAGTTCGGGACCGCCGGGCTTCGCGGCGAGCTCGGGGCCGGCCCGATGCGGATGAATCGGGTCACCGTCGGCCGCGCCGCGGCCGGCCTGGCCGCCTATCTGCTGCGCCAGTACGACGACCCGAGCGTCGTCATCGGCTACGACGCCCGCACCAACTCCGACGTGTTCGCCCGCGACACCGCCGAGATCATGCAGGGCGCCGGCGTGCGGGCGCTGCTGCTGCCCGAGCACCTTCCGACGCCGGTCCTCGCCTTCGCGATCGGCCACCTCGGCACGTCCGCCGGCGTCATGGTGACCGCCTCGCACAACCCCCCGCGCGACAACGGCTACAAGGTGTACCTCGACGACACGAGCCAGATCGTGCCGCCCGCGGACGCCGAGATCGCCGCCTGCATCGCCGCGGTCGGCCGGATCGACGCGCTGCCTCGCCGCGGCGACTACACGGTGCTCGGCGACGACGTGGCCGAGGCGTATCTCGCGGCGGTCGCCGGGATCGTCCCGGACGGTCCGCGCGACCTCGTCGTGGCGTACACGCCGATGCACGGCGTCGGCGGCCGGTTGCTGACCGACGCCGCCCGCCGCGCGGGATTCTCCGCCCCCGAGGTCGTCACCGCCCAAGCCGACCCGGACCCGGCGTTCCCGACCGTCGCGTTCCCGAACCCCGAGGAGCCCGGGGCGATGGACCTCGCGTTCGAGGTGGCCGCCCGGATCGACGCGGACGTCGTCATCGCCAACGACCCCGACGCGGACCGCTGCGCCGTCGGGGCACGAACGGCGTCCGGCCACCGGATGCTCAGCGGCGACCAGGTCGGGGTGCTGCTGGCAGAGTCCTTGCTGCGCCGCGGCGTCAGCGGCACCTACGCCTGCTCGATCGTCTCCTCCGATCTGCTCGGTCGGCAGGCCGCCGCCCACGGCCAGCCGTGGCAGCAGACCCTCACCGGCTTCAAGTGGATCGGCAAGGTCGAAGGGCTGGTGTTCGGCTACGAGGAGGCGCTGGGCTACTGCGTCGCTCCGCACATCGCACGCGACAAGGACGGCATCTCGGCCGCGTTGCTGATCATGGCGCTCGCCGCCGAGCTCAAGGCCGAGGGCCGCACCCTGTTCGATCTGCTCGACGACGTCTACCGCCGGCACGGCTGGCACGCGACGGGTCAGCTCGCCGTGCGGGTCGAGGACCTGGGCCTGATCCGGTCCGCGATGCAGCGGCTGCGGACCTCCCCGCCGCGCGAGCTCGGCGGGCGAGCCGTCGAGACGGTCGACGATCTCGCCGAGGGCTATCGGGGACTGCCGCCGACCGACGGCATCCGGCTCGGACTGACGGGCGGCAGCCGCATCATCTGCCGGCCCTCGGGCACCGAGCCGAAGCTCAAGTGTTACGTCGAGGCGGTGGCCGAGGCCGAGGTGCTGGACGAGGCGCGCGACATCGCCACGAGCGCGGTCGACGCGATCATCGCGGACCTGGCGGCCTTCCTCGACCTGGGGTGAGAGAGGCCGCCGCCGAGGCATCGGAGCTTCGCGGCACAGTAGCCGAGGGAGTGCGACTTGCCGCCCTCGCGATGAGGGAGTCCCCGGCGGCGGCGACTGTGAGCGGACCTCGCGGGTCCGCGTACGCCGAGGAGGCCGGCACACCGACGGTGCCGCTGCGGTGGCCTCCCCGAAGTCTTTCCACCACCTGCTTCCAGCCTCCGTGCACCCGGAGCACCTGTCAATTCGAGCGGCGGATCAGTCGACCTCGACCGGGATCCAACGCCCCTCCCGAGCGGACGTCCGCGCCGCGTCGAACACGGCCGCCACGTGGACGGCGTCGGCCGGATCGACCGGGACGGGCGCGCCGTCGCGTACCGCGGCGGCGACGGATAGAACAGGTCCCACCGTCCGCGCATCAGTGGGCGCACCTCGTGCGACCCGCGCGACTCCACGTCGACAGATCGGTCCGGGTCCACTCCCCAGCGATCGCCGAGCGTCCTCGGCGATTCGCCGGCGAACAACGCCGCCTCCTGTCCGTCGAATCCGTCGATCCGCGCGCCGCCCTGACGCCCCGACACCCGAAACCGCGGCCCCTCCGCCGCCGCGTGGACCGAGGCGATGATCATCGTGCGCATCCCCGCCGCATGCCGCATCAAGATCACCGCGTCGTCCTCGCTGACGCGCTCCGCGCCCAAGGTCGCCAAGTCGGCGAAGACCTCCGTGACCGGCCCGAACAGCCACACCGCCTGATCGATCAGGTGCGGCCCCAAGTCGACCAAGACCCCTCCCCCGGCGACGGAGGACCGGTCGCTCATCCACCGGGGCAGCGCGGGGCGGAAACGCTCGATGCGCGACTCGAACCGGTCCACGGCTCCGATCTCCCCGCGGGCGACGAGGTCGACGAGCGTCAACAGGTCGCCGTCCCAGCGGCGGTTCTGGTACACGGTCAGCACCGACCCCGGGCCGGCCGCAGCCACGATCCGGCGTGCGTCGCTCGCGGTCGTGGCGAACGGCTTGTCGACCACGACGTGCAGTCCACGCTCCAGCGCCTCGACGGCGAGGTCGGCGTGGGTGCCCGCCGGCGTCGTGATGGTCACGCCCTCGATACCGCGCTCGACCAGCTCGGCCAGGTCGGCCGCCACGTCGAACCCCGCCTCGCGCGCCGACGCCGCCCGCTCCGGGTTCGTCGAGACGACCGCCGCGAGCTCCAGCCGCTCGGCGCTGCGGATCATCGGGGCGTGGAAGACTCGGCCTCCGACCCCCCAGCCGACGACCGCCCACCGCACGGGGGTCACGGTCGACCGACCTCACGCAGGAACCTCCGGTACCGGTCGGCCAGCGGCCCGGCCTCGCCGGGCTCGACCAGCTCGCCCCCGGAGGAGCCGAGCACGGGCCGGAGCAGGTCGGCGGCGTCGAACGCGGTCAACGCCGCACCGACCGCGGTCGCGTCCGACAAGTCGATCCGCCGCAGCGGACGTCCCAGCACGTCGGCGAGCAGACGGACGAAGACCGGCGAGCGGGTTCCCCCGCCGGCCACGTCGATCACCGGATCGTCGACGGCGGGCATCGACTCCAGCCCTCGACGAATCGTGAAGCACAGACCTTCCAGCGCGGCCGCGAAGAGGTCCGCGCGCTCGGTCTCCAGGCCCAGCCCGAACCACCGTCCCGACCCTGACGGCGACGCGACCGGCAGGCGCTCACCCGACAGGAAGGGGACGAAGCCCGGCACGGGCCGCCGCCGGTCGTAGTCGCGGTACAGGTCGTCCCAGGTCCCGCCCAGCAGGTCGACGACCCGGCTCAGCGCGACCCCGGCGTTCATCACCGCGAACATCGCGTAGGCGCCGTCGCCCGCAGCCCGGTACGTGTGGTGGGTGATCGGCTCGTCGAACGTCGGTGTGACCCCGGCCAGCACGATCTGCGCGCCGGACCCCACCGTGACCACGAGACGCCCGGAGTCCGATCCGGAGCCGACGATCGTCGCCGCCGCATCGGCCGAGCCCGCCGCGACCGGGACGCCTGCGGGAAGGCCCCAGTCGCGGGCCACCTGCTCGGTGAGCCGACCGACCACGGCGCGCGAGTCCACGACCTCGGGCAGGAGATCGCGACGGATCCCGGCGGCGGCGACGGCCTCCTCGCTCCAGGCGTCACGCTGCAGGTCCCACAGCAGCGTGGCCGAGGCGTCGGAGGGGTCGGTCACGAGGGAGTCGGGGACCAGACGCGAGCGCAGCCAGTCCTTCGGCAGGAGCACGCGCACGGCCCGCGCCACGACGTCCGGCTCATGACGGGCCAGCCAGGCCAGCACGGGTCCGGTCATGCCCGGAGCGAGCGGATTGCCCAAGACACGCAGCCGGTCCGCCGGCAGCTCGGTCCACGCAGCGAGCTCCTCGCTCGCGCGCCCGTCGGGCCAGAGCACCGCCGGACGCACGGGCTCGCCGTGCTCGTCCACCAGCACCGTGCCGTGCATCTGGCCGTCCAGGCCGATCGCGACGACCCGCGCGTCGTCGACCTGACCGACGACCTGCCCGACCGCCTCGCGGGCGGCGCGCTCCCAGGCGTCCGGCTCGGTCTCGGCCCAACCGGGGCGGGGCGAGTCCAGGGCGTAGCCCCGCTCGGCCCGCGCCACGACCGATCCCGTCTCGTCGACGAGCACCGCCTTGACCCCGCTGGTGCCCAGGTCGAGACCCAGGACGACCCGACGAACCATGGCGTCAGGCCGAGATCGACGCGGCGGCCGCGAGGTGCGTCTCGATGAACTGGTGGGCCCGGCGGGCCAGGTCGTCCCCGTCGGTCCACAGCGAGCGCCACACGGCGAGGTCGTTCGACAGCGTCGGGCTGACGACCGCTGAGGAGAAGCTCTCGAACGTGATCGGCCCGTCGAAGCCGATCGTGGCCAGAGCGTGGAAGAACGCCGGGAAGTCGATCGATCCCGAGCCGAGGTAGCCGCGATGGTTCTCGCCGATGTGCACGTAGCCGAGTCGGTCGCCGACCTCGAGGACCGGCGTCACGAAGTCGGACTCCTCGATGTTCATGTGGTACGTGTCGAGGTGGATCATCACGTTGTCCTCGCCGATGTCGTCGGCCAGGCGCAGCGCGTCGCGCGCGGTGTTGATGACGTTCGTCTCGTAGCGGTTGCAGATCTCCAGGCCAAGCGTGACGTCACGCCCGGCGGCCTCCCGCGCCAAGTCGCGCAGCACCGCCACGACGTTCGCGCGGCCTGCGCTCGTGAGCGGTCGACCGTACTTGCCCAACGCGCTGTACAGGGCCCCGGTGAGCACCGAGCCGCCGAGGCCGGCGACGACCTCCAGCGAGTCCTGCAGGATGGCCGCTCCCCGGGCGACCACCTCGGGGTCGTCGCTGGACACGTCGGCGTCGAAGGCCAATCCGCGCGAGCAGGCGACCTGCAGCCCGGCGTCCTGCAGCGCCCGGCGCGTGTCGGCGACGTCGAGGACCTCCATCTCGTGCAGGGACAGCTCAAGCAGGTCGAACCCGGCGGCCCGGGTGCGGCGCACGGCCTCGGCGATCTCGTCCGGACGGGTACCCCCGACCCAGACGAGCGCATGAACGCCGATCGGGTTGCGCGCGGTCATGGTGGTCTCCTTCTACTGAGTGGCGGTCATGAGCCGGGTGGCGGTCATGTGGGTGGCGGTCACGAGGCGATCGCTCCGGTGATGAGTCCGACGATCTCCTGACCGGTCGTGTCGACCGTGCGGCGACCGGCGACACAACGGCCGGCGCGCATCACCCACACCTGG
>JAJUII010000011.1 GCA_029265505.1 Aeromicrobium choanae | reverse complement strand
GCAATTATTCCATCCAGCGCCGGCCGGCGATCAACAAATAAGCCCGCACGCGAACATCGACGTTGTCCCACGTGGGCGAGGTTAACCCGAGCCGCCCGGATCCGGCAGTAGGCTCACCGCGTGGGCAGCCCATCGACGATGCCGGGCGTGCACGGTCCGCGTCCGGGACGCAGTCGCGACCGCCGGGGTCGCGGCGCCCGTGGCGTGCTCTCCCTGCCCGGCCCCCTCTCCCCCGCGGGCGTCCCGATCCATCGACCGCGCCGCGACGCCTTCGACGACCTCGTGGCGGCGATCCTGAGCCGTCTGGAGCCCCACTTCGACCGCGAGCCCGACCACGTCGAGGTGGTCATCGAAGAGGCGCCGCTGCTGCCGGAGGCGTGGCACGAGCCGGTGCCTCGGAGCATCGTCACCGCGGTCCCCGGTGGATTCCGTCTCGTCCTGTACCGGCTGCCGATCATCGAGCGGGCCGTGTCCGTCGAGCAGGTCGAGGACGTGGTGTGGACGGTGTTGCTCACCCGACTGGGCGAGGTGTGGCACCACGACCCGAGCGATCTCGACCCGCGCTGAGGGACTCAGCGCACCGACACGCCGGGCGCGACGACCGTCACGGGCGCGCCGCGGACGGGCGCCGCGGCCAGGCCGCCCCCGGACTGCCAGACCCCCGCACCGACCGTCCCGCCCCGGGGCGTCAGCACGAGGTACGCGGCGTCGTCGGACTTCGGCCTCGGCGCCACGACGGTCGCGCCTGCCGCGACCGTCACCTCGGCGGTCTCGAGCGAGGTCATGTCCGCGGCGAAGGTCTCGACCGTCACCGTGACGGCGTCGTCCCCGGTACTCAGCGCCAGCCGCACCGGTCGCCCGTCCAGCCGCGCCGGGACCAGCGCCGGTCCGGAGATCTCGTCGGCCGGCACCACGCGAGCCACATCGGACCCGGACTCCACGATGGCCGAGGCGACGACGGGGACGTCGGAGCCGACCACGAGGGAGCCGCGATCGACGGCGACCGACCCCGGCACGGACACGATCGTGCTCGCCTCCGGCTCGACCGTCACATCGGCCAAGCCCTCGGCCGCGAAGGTCCCGGACCGTCCGCGCACCTCGACCGCGACGTGCGCCGTCGAGGTGCCCGGGTTCACGAGAGCGAGTTGCGTGCGATCGCCGGGCGGGAGGCCGACGAGGACCTGCTCGGTGGCGGCCCCGGCCGTCGGCGCGACCAGCTCGGCGGCCGTGCCGCCGGCGTCGGAGGCGATCGCGGCGAGGGCACCACGGCGTCGCGACACCCGCACGGCCACGGCGCCCTCACCGGCCGCGACCGAGGACACCGCGACCGTTCGGGCACCACCGGGCTCGACGACCAGGCCCGTGGTGTCGAGAGACTCGATGGGCCCCTGCTCCCCCCACCAGGTGAGGTCGGCGACCGCGCGGTTCTCCCCGGTGTTGATCAGGGTGATCGAGCCGTCGGTGCGGTTCTGGGCGTTCAGCCCGACGAACCACGCGTCGTCGACGATCGAGGGGCAGGCTCCCAGGACGGCGGCACCCCGCCGAGCGCCGGCGACCCAGCCCACCGAGCCGGAGCCGGGACCGGACTGCTCGAGCACGAGGGCGTCGCCGCCGGGACGGGCCACCCGCCAGCGATCCGCCTGCTCCCACAGCGGGTCGACCGCGGCGTCGGACGGCACGACCCGCGCCCGGGCCGCCTCGCCCGGGACCACCTGGCCGGCGGCGACGACCCAACCGGACTCGACCGGGCAGGCCCACACGGTCCGTCGCACCTCGACCGCTCCGCGGCCGCCGTCGACGACGGGCGGGTCCGGCTCGGGGACGAACCAGACGGCGGTGGTCATCACGACCGCGATCAGCGGCAGTGCCAGGCGCAGGGGAGCCCGCGGACTCATCGCACCTCCTCCTCGGGTTCGGTGCCGTCCTCGGGCCTGCGACGCACCGGCAGGGCGGCGACGACCGCCACCACCCAGGCCAGGGCCCAGCCACCGGCCAGCCACGGCCGCAGCGCGCCGGCACGCGGCGCGGGCTCGGCGGTCTCGGACGACTCGACCGCCCACACGCGCGAGTCCGGCGAGTCGCTGCCGCGCTGCGCCAGACCAGACGCCGCGTCGACGCGACGGGCGAGGTCCAGATCGACGTCCGGGGCGTACAGGTGATCCACGCCGAGCCGCGCCAGCTCGTCGACGTCCTGCCGGGTCGGCGTCGTGAGCAGCGAGACGATCGCCGCGTCCAGTCGCTCCTCGCGGTCCCGGGTGGTCCGCAGCGACTCCGCACCCAGGAACGGGCCGGCACCGACGACCGCGTCGGCGACGATGCCCGCCTCGGAGTCCCCGGTGAGGACCACGGTGGTTCCGGGCCGCGCCGCCAGGTAGGCGGGCACGACACGACCCTCGCCGTTCTCGAGGGGCTGGTCGATCCCGCGGACGACCCACCAGCCACCCGCGAGGACCGGAAACGCCGCCAGCAGCACGATCGCCGGTCGACGCCACCGGCGGTAACGACGCGTCCGCAGCATCGGCCAGGCGAACAGCGAGGCGGTCAGCAGACCGCCGAGCCACAGACCCGAGCCCAGTCCGGACCACGCTCGCACGTCCGGGGCCCCCGGGTACGGCACGAAGGTCGAGACGGAGGCGAGCAGTCCGACCGCGAGACCGACCAGGGCGACGAGCCACGCCGCGGTCACCGAGCGGCGAGTCGCCTCGGGCACGAGCGCGGCGATCGCGAGCACGAGGACCGGCAGGACCATCCACCAGGGTGCTGCGGCGACGCCTCCCGATCCGGTCACCACGTCCCACGCGGCGGCGGGCGCATCGACCGGATTGCCGGCCTCCCACCAGACCTTGGTGGACCAGACCCGGTCGAGCAGCCACGGCCCGAGCAGGATCGTGCCGACCCCGGCGGTGACCGCCACGTGGCGTGCCGCCGATCTGACGAGAACCGCACTCACCGCGACCGCGGCCATCGCGAGCCACCACGCCACCGGCGCGAACGCGGCCACGACCGCGATCCACACGCCGGCCTGCAGGGCACGGCTCCAGTCGGGCTCGAGCACCAGCCGCAGCAGCACGTTGGCGAACAGCGGTGCGACGACCAGCGCGATCACCGTGCCGACGCGGCCCGTCGCGACCGCCCCGGTGACCGCGACCAGCAGACCGTACGAGACCGCCCAGGTCATCCGGGCGCCACGGTCGTCGCTGACCAGCCGGCCGAACCGGTGGGCCGTCAGCGCGGCGAGCGGGACCGCCAGGACGGTCAGCGTCCACACGATGACGCTCGGCGCGAACCACAGCGGCGTGCCCACCACGGCGAGCGGGATCACGAAGGCCGGCGCCAGGTCGGCGCTGCCCAGTCCGACGGCGTGCGAGCGATCGAGGATCAGGCCCCACCAGGCGGTCACCGAGTCGGGCGAGGCGGGCAGGACGGGACTGACCAGGCCGGCGCCGACGAGCGAGCGAGCGGCCGCGAACGAGGCGACCAGCATCACGAGCACGCAGGTGAACCACGGCCAACGCCGCCACCACGGCGGCTGCTCCACCACCACCGGCTCGACCTCGTCCTCCTCGCCCACCCCGATCGAGCGCAGGCCCATCGACTCGACCTGCTCCGGTCGCACCACGGCCTCGAAGGCCTGGGCGGCGACGTCCAGGCCGTGCTGGTAGGGCATCCAGAACGGGGCGAACAGGTCGCGGATCTGGCGGTTCGACCGCCTGACGCTCGGACGCCGCCACGATCGGGCGGCGATCATCCGGCGTGGGTTGGCGAACACCGCGATCATCGCCATGAGCTCCCCGCGCGCCGAGCGCAGGTCCTTGCCGAGCAGGAAGCCCATCAGGCGCAGCAGCGAGCCGAGGAACAGTCGGATCGTCCACGGCACGAACTGCCGCCGGTCGCAGTTGGCGAGCATGGTGTGCAGGGCGGCGGCCCGGCGCTCGCCCGCGGTCTCGCGCACGCCCTTGCGTCGGACACGGCGACGGTTGCGGCTGGCCTCGGCGTGGAACACGACCGCCTCCGGTGCCGTTCGGACGCGGTACCCCGCGCGGTTCGCCCGCCACCCGAGGTCGATGTCGTCGAAGAACAGCGGCAGCCGCGGGTCCATTCCGCCGAGGCGCTCCCAGACGTCCCGGCGGACCAGCATCCCCGCCGAGCCGACGGCGAGGACGTCCCGGGGACGATCGTGCTGGCCGGCGTCGGGCTCGCCCGACTCGAGCATCGTCTCGCGCTGGCCCGTGCCGGTGACCGTGACGCCCACCTCGAGCAGGCGACGCAGCGACGGCCACTCCCGCACCTTGGGTCCGACGATCCCGACGTCGGCATGCTCGGTGGCCTCGTCGAGCAGGGCCGCGAGAGCGTCCGGGGCGCAGATCTGGTCGTCGTGCAGGAGCCAGATCCAGTCGTACGGCTCGGTCTCGGACTCCAGCGCGGCGGCCACCTGCGCGCCGAAGCCCTGCCGCGGCCGGGTCGTGACGACGCGGGTCGCCCCGGCGTGGCCGAGCAGCAGCTCACGTGTGGCCGGATCGGAGTCGTCGTGGACCAGGACGAGCAGGTCCGGTCGGTGGGTCAGTCGTTCGAGGGACTCCAAGGTCTGGCCGAGCCAGCGGGAGCCGCGATGGGCGACCAGCACCGCGACGACGGCCGGCGGGGAGCTCCGCCACCGCGGAACCCGGTCATCGTCGTGCATGATCGCCACCTTAGGCGGTTGCCGTGAACCGTCAGGTGTCAGCGGGTGTGGACGTCAGGCGCGCTTCTTGAGCTTGCGACGCTCGCGCTCGGACAGGCCGCCCCAGATCCCGAACCGCTCGTCGTGGGCGAGTGCGTACTCCAGGCACTCGGTCCGCACCTCACAGCTCAGGCACACGCGCTTGGCTTCGCGCGTGGATCCGCCCTTCTCGGGGAAGAACGACTCGGGGTCGGTTTGTGCGCACAGAGCACGCTCCTGCCACATGAGCTCGGGGTCGTCGCCCTCGATCCAACCGACTAATGACATGTCTGTAATTACAGACGGGTGAGTGCCGTACGTCAAGCCGAATAGCAAATATCCGGCGCCCCTCGGCGTGTCGCGGCCGGTGGCGGCAGTAGCGTCGTGGCATGGCCCCACACCTCGCGACGCTCCTGGTTCCCGGCCCCGCCCCCGTCGTCACCTGGTACGACGCGAGCACCGGCGAGCGGGTCGAGCTCAGCGGTGTGACGTTGGACAACTGGGTCGCGAAGGTCGCCAATCTGCTGGTCGACGACTGTGACGCCGAGCGCGGCACCCGGCTGCGGCTGGGACTGCCGAGCCACTGGCTGCGGTTCGTGTGGCTGCTGGGCGCCTGGCGCGTCGGCGCGGTCGTCACCGACCACGACGCCGACATCGGCCTGTCCGGTCCGGAGCTGGAGGCCGACGAGCCGATCCGGCTCGCGGCGTCGCTGCGCCCGCTCGGCGCTCGATTCCCCACCGAGCCCGAGGGATTCGTCGACATCGGCGCCGCGGTGCCGGCCAGCCCGGACGTGTTCGTCGACCTCGACCCGCCGACGCCCGAGGACCTCGCGATCGACCTGGAGGGAGCCACGGCCACCCATGCGGACCTGCTCGCGGTCGAGCCCGTGTCCGAGCGCGTGCTGTTCGGGCCGGGGACCGTGCGGCAGGACGCCCAGCGACTCGTGGCGGCACTGCGCGGAGGCGGGTCGATCGTCGTGGTGACCGGTGGCACGGACGCCGATCTGGAGAGCATCGCCGGGCAGGAGCGAGCCCGGCTCGCCTCCTCGCCACACTGACGGCGTTCGAGGCTCGTTGCCCTAGACTCGTCTGGGCGTCCAGCCCGACGACGCCCGGACCATCACGACAGGAAGACGCATGACCCGAACGGTCGACGACCCTGAGGCACACGGCCTCACCAGGGTGGGCGGCCGACCCCCGCTGACGAAGTACCTGCGGGGCGTCGCCCAGCGCAAGGACTTCATCCTGTCGTTGGCCAAGTACCGGATCGAGGCCGAGAACGAGCGGCAGCGCCTGGGCCTGCTGTGGATCGTCCTCAAGCCGCTGCTCAACGCGGCCGTGTTCGGCCTGGTGTTCGGCATCCTCATGGCGAGCACCAAGAACGTGCCGGACTTCGTCGCCTTCCTCATCATCGGCGTCTTCACCTTCGAGTTCTTCGGCTCGTGTCTCAACGCCGGCTCCAAGTCGATCACCAACAATCAGGCCTTGGTGCAGAGCCTGGCGTTCCCCCGGATGTCGCTGCCGATCTCGGTCGTGATCCAGAAGTTCATGGAGCTCGTGCCGACGATGCTGCTGCTGGCGCTCATCCTGACCGTGATGGGGCACCGGCCCACGTGGAACTGGCTGCTGGTGATTCCGCTGATCGGCCTGTACTTCCTGTTCTGCATGGGGATGGCGCTCACCGCCGCGCGACTGGCCGTCCACATCCCCGACCTGACGAACATCCTGCCGTTCGTCACCCGCTTCTTCTTCTACACCTCGGGCATCTTCTTCAGCTTCGACCTGCGGTTCGCGGACTCGCCGCGGATGCTCGAGTACGTCCAGTACCAGCCGGTGTACGCCTTCATGAGCCTGGCGCGCGAGCTGTTCCTGGACTCCGATCCGCTCTACGACGTGCGGGTCGAGCTGTGGCCGATCGTCGCGGTCTGGTCCGTGGTGATCTTCCTGTTCGGGATCGTCTTCTTCTGGGCAGCCGAGGAGCGCTATGGCCGCGTCAACTGAGTACTCGCCGGGTCGGCGCCCGGTCGTGGTCGTCGACGACCTCCACGTCGAGTACAAGGTCTTCGCCACGGGCAAGCGCGCCACCGGCAAGGACAGCGACGGCGGCCTGCTGCGACGTCCGAAGCGCACCCAGACCGTGCACGCCCTCAAGGGCATCAGCTTCACCGCCTACGAGAACGACAGCATCGGCATCATCGGCTCGAACGGCTCGGGCAAGTCCACGCTCATGCGGGCGATCACCGGCTTGACGCCCGCCACCTCCGGTGCGGTCTACGCCAGTTCCCGGCCGAGCCTGCTGGGCGTCGGCGCGGCCCTCATCAAGCCCCTGTCGGGCCAGCGCAACGTGATCCTCGGTGGACTGGCTCTCGGCCTGTCCAAGGAGGAGATCGAGGCCAAGTACGACGAGATCGTCGACTTCGCCGGCATCCGGGAGTACATCCACCTGCCGATGCGGACCTATTCGTCCGGCATGACGGCCCGGCTGAAGTTCGCGATCGCCACCGTGCGCAATCACGAGATCCTCATCGTCGACGAGGCGCTGGCGGTGGGCGATCGGGAGTTCCGCAAGCGCAGCGAGCAGCGGATCCGCGAGATCCGGGACAACGCCGGCACGGTGTTCCTGGTCAGCCACTCGATGCGATCGATCCGGGACACCTGCAACCGGGTGATCTGGATCGAGAAGGGCGAGCTGATGATGGACGGTGACCCCGAGGAGGTCATCGCCGCCTACAAGGCGAAGCGACGCCGCTGACCCTCAGCAGCTGGCGCTCAGGTCGTCGGTGTTGTTCGCCGCGGACGGCGACGGCGTCGTGGGCGTGGTGCTGGGCTCGGTCGCCGTGGTCGTCGGCTCGGTCGAGGCGGTCGGCGCCGGCTCCGGGGCGCCCTTCCTCTTCGCCTGCCGCTCGCTCTTGGCGATCAGCGCCGCGATGTCCGCCCGGATCTGCTGGAAGTCGGGCGTCACGGTCGAATAGCGCGGGGGAACCACCGAGAGCGTCGCGATCGGACGGTCCTTGGCCTTGAGTGCCAGATCACCGAAGGCGCCGAGCTCGGAGGCGGGGATGTCGGTGCGCAGCATCTCGGCCGAGCTCTTCGCGATCTGTCCCGCGTTGAGCACCACCTGCTCGGGGCTGAGCTGCTTGAGCATCGCCTGCATGAGGCACTTCTGGCGGCCCATTCGGGTGTAGTCGTCGGACTGCACCCGGCTGCGCCCGTACCAGAGCGCCTCCTTGCCGTTGAGCCGCTGCCGGCCCGGCTGGATGTAGATCTGCTTCCAAGCGTCCTCGGTGCCGAACATCGCGATGGGCTCGGTGATGTCCATCTCGATGCCGCCGACCGCGTCGACGAGGCTGGAGAAGCCCTTCATGTTCACCAGCACGTGATAGTTGATCCGCAAGCCCGTGACACCCTCGACCGCGTCGATGGTGGCCTCCAGGCCCGGGTCCTTCGCCTCCGGGTACAGATCGGTGCGGTTCGAGGCGGTGGTGTGGATCGCGTTGAGCAGGCACTCGGTGCCGCAGTTGAACCCGTAGGGGTACACCGTGCGCATCGGGGAGTCCTCGGCGAACGGGACGTTCTGCAGATTGCGCGGCAGCGAGATCATCACCGGGACGCCGTTCTCGGCGTCGATGCTGACCAGGTTGATCGAGTCGGGCCGCAGGCCCACCCGGCCCGCACCGGAGTCGACGCCCAGCAGCAGGATGTTGTAGCGACCCTTGAGCGGGGACTTGACCTCCGTCTCGTGGAACACCTGCTCCACGACGGTCTTCGACGCCGAGACCGTCGTCCAGCCCAGGTAGGTCGTCGAGGTCACCAGGGCGATGATCGTGATGTTGACGACGGAGATGACCCCCAGTCGCCACCACCCGAGGCTGCGCACGAGCGCGAGTCGCCACGCGTCGATGAACAGGAAGGTCCACAGCACCGCGAGGGTGAGGCCGAGCAGACGCACCACCTGCAGGACGTCCGGGTCGGTGAGCCAGTCGATCAGCTGCACACGGTCGGGACGGAAGCGGAACCAGAAGACGGCCACCGTGGTGAGCCACGCGACCCAGGCCACCATCACGACCGCGCCGAGCCGGCGCGCCCCCGCGAGGAACTGGGCGAGTCCCGGCCAGAGGACGGTGCCGAGGATCAGCACGAGGGCACGGCGCAGGCCACCGCGCGGCGCGACCCGTGTGGGCCGCGTGCCCAGAGCGCTCACAGACCCTCCCTCGACTGAATCCGACGCCTCATTAAACCCGCCGTTCGCCGCAGCCGACGACGACGGGTCGGCTCAGCAGGTCTCGTCCAGGTCGTCGCTGCGATTGGCCTTGCGGGGATCCTTCGTGGCGGCCTGCTCCCCGACGCTGATCGCCGGCAGCTTCGCCGTCGCGAAGGCCGCCTTCTGCAGCTCGGCCTTGCCCTCGGAGGTCTCGATGGCGTCGGCCACGAGCCGCCGCACCTTGTCGTAGTCGGGATTGCCGGTGTAGATCACCGGCGGGACGAGCGAGACGGACGAGATCGGCTCGTGGCGCGTCTTGAGCGCCAGATCCATGAAGACGTCGAGGTCCCGGCGCGGGATGCTCGTATGGAGCATCGCCGAGCTCGAGTCGGCGATCTCCTGCATGTTCATCAGCACCTTGCGCGGGTTGAGCTGCCGGACCATCGCGTTGAGCACGCACTTCTGCCGACCCATCCGCGACCAGTCGTCGTTCTCGACGCGCGACCGCGCGTACCAGAGCGCCTTGTCGCCACTGAGCCGTTGCTCGCCGGCCTCGATGTAGCCGCGGATCGGCGATCCGATGCCACCGATCGCGGTGCGCTCGCGGACGTTGATCCGGACACCACCGACGGCGTCGATCAGGCGCGAGAAGCCCTTCATGTTGATCAGCACGTAGTAGTTGAGCTTGAGCCCGGTGATCTCCTCGACCGCCCCCATCGTGGCCTCGAGCCCCGGCTCGTCGCTGTCGAACAGGTCCGCGTGGTCGTTCGCCCACGTGTTCACGGCGTTGAGGTAGCAGCCCTCGCAGTCGAAGCCGTCGGGGAACTGCTCGCGCATCACCGAGCCCTTCGGGAAGGGCACGTTCTCGAGGTTGCGCGGCAGACCGATGATGACGGCCTTGCCGGTCTCGGCGTCCACGCTCGCCACGTTGATCGAGTCCGGCCGCATCCCCACGCGATCCTGACCGGCGTCGGTGCCCAGCAGCAGGATGTTGTAGCGACCCTCGTGGGGCTTGGACACCGTGTTCGAGGCGAAGACCGTGTCGGTGAATCCGTTCATGACCGAGACGGTGTGGGAGGCGAAGAACAAGATCGCGGCGGTCCCGACGACGAGTGCGCCGTGCAGCACCGTCGAGATCGCCAGATGGGGCCTGGCCAGCTCCTGCGGGCGGCCGAGTCGCCACGCGTCCACGATGAGTGCCATCCAGCCGATCGCCAGCGCGATCAGCGTCCAACGCCCGAGTGTCAGCAGGAAGGCGTTCGTCGCGAGCCCGAACATGAACTGGCGGTCGACCAGCGACCAGAGGACGCCGAGCACGACGAGTGCGATCACCGAGAGCCAGACCCGGATCGCCACCCGGCCGACGCGCTTGTTTCCCTGGACCAGCTGCGCCGACCCGGGCATGAGCAGCGTCATCGCCGCGAGGGTCAGGGCCCGTCGGAAGCGGATCTTGGCGGTGGCACCGTCGGGGTCGACGTAATCG
This sequence comes from Aeromicrobium choanae, assembly GCA_029265505.1. Classification (GTDB taxonomy): domain Bacteria; phylum Actinomycetota; class Actinomycetes; order Propionibacteriales; family Nocardioidaceae; genus Aeromicrobium; species Aeromicrobium choanae_A. Next base: position 14,815 of record JAJUII010000011.1, on the reverse strand, counting down.
CCACCCAGCGCGCTCGTGCGGTCGTGCATCAACAAGTCCTCACGGTGGGGAAGAGTCCGTAGGTTTCCCCAGTATCGAGTTGCGATGCCGCGATCTCGCGGAGGACTCGCCGAAGGACAGGGGTGAGAATCGCCCGTGGTGACGACGCGGTACTTTCACCCCATGCCCCCCACGCGTCCCTCCGGCGGAGACGGCTACGACTGGTTGTACGACGACGAGTCCGACCGGACCGCCGCCATGCCCGCGGCCCCGGGCGGCACCCCGCCGCCGCCGGACCTGCCGCCGCCGGGAGGCGGTGCGAAGCCGCCGAAGCAGCCACGCAAGCGCGGCCGCCTGCGCCTGCTGTGGCTGCTGCTGACGCTCTGGCTGGCGTTTCTGATCATCGTCCCGCTGGTCGCGTGGTCCAAGATCACCAAGGTGGACGCCACGCCCGAGGTTGAGCGCCCCGATGACGAGACGACGACGTGGCTGCTGGTCGGCACGGACAAGCGACCCAAGGACACGTCCCGCGGCCGCACCGACACCATCCTGCTGCTGACGTACGGCGGTGGCGGCCCGTCCGTGCTGACGTCGATCCCCCGCGACTCCCAGGTCGACATCCCGGGTCACGGCCGCTCGAAGGTCAACGCGGCCTACGCCTGGGGCGGTGCCCCTCTGCTGGTCGAGACGCTCGAGTCGGAGACGGGCCTGGGCATCGACGGCTACGCCGAGATCGGCTTCGGCGGTCTGCGCGACGTCGTCGACGCCCTCGGAGGCATCGAGATCTGCCCTACCGAGGACATCAAGGACAAGGACGCTCGACTGAACATCAAGAAGGGCTGTCAGGAGGTCGATGGGAAGACGGCGTTGGCGTACTCACGGTCCCGCAAGGCGTTCGCAACCGGCGACATCGCCCGTGGCCAGCACCAGCGCGAGGTCATCGGGGCGATCGGCGACGCGGCCACGTCGCCCGCGATGCTGAACCCATTCACCTACACCCGCGTCGCGACGACCACGGCCGAGTCGTTGGCCGTCGGCGATCACGTCTCGATGTTCTCCTTCGGCCGATTCGCCTGGAAGCTGGCCCGTGCGATGGGTGGAAGCGGCCGCAACTGCACCGTCCCGATTGCGGACATGTCCGTCCGCTGGGACACCGAACGGGCTACGGCCTACTTCGCCCACCTGAAGAACGGGACCACCGACGAGCTCGGTGACCTGTGCACCGAGGACGGGATGCGCGACTGAAGCCGTTCACGTCGTCGTGTCACCCAGTGGGCCCATGTGGCCAGGCGCCTTGCGGCGGCCGCGGTCAACGGCCAGATCGATGGCGACGATGATCATGAAGAGCAGGCCCGTCGTCACCCAGACGGCGGTTGCACCCTCGCCCAGGATCCAGCGCATGGCTGCGCCCAGACACACCATCGCCACGAAGTTCCCGAGGACGGTCCGCCCGATCGAGTCGAGCGCGCCGCGACTCGTGGCCTCGGCCCACCATCGGGCACCGCGAATCACCGCGAAGAAGGCGATGAAGACACCCACGAATCGCCAGTCCTCGGCGCGGACGTTCCCCATCACCACGACCGACACCACCAGCGCAACCCCCACGGCCACCAACGTCAGCACTTCTTCGCGGAGCCGCCGCGCCCCGAACCGAATTCCCTGGCCCATGTCCTCACCCCTGAGGGGTTCCGAGCCGACGCGAGCCGAGCTCCCAGAGCGCAGCCGCAGCAGCCAAGGCGACTGCGGTCACGACGACTTCTCGCAACATCGAATCGGGTGACTCCGACCCTCGGACCAGACCGATCCATAACATGGCCAGTCCGAACATGATGACCTGAGCAACCTTCATGACTTCACCCTCTTTCCCTGCGACCAGCAAACCGCTCGTGGACCACCGTGGCAAACGATCATTCACATGGAGCGGGATGAGTCTTCTGTCGGCCCGAGTTGCACCCGGGCCGACAGAAGACCGGCCTCAGTACTCGGTCACGCGATCGGAGCCGTGGGCGGACTTTCGCCGCCACGTGCCGAAGATCAGGTCACCAATCACCAAACCCGCGAACACGGCAGCCGCGATTCTCCAGTCGTCGGCGGTGGCACCTTGAGCCCACGTGACCGCGAGCAAGGCCACGATGACGAGCCCATACCCGAGCAGCATCCTCAGCACTTGACCACCTTGGCCGTCACGATCGCGGGACCGATGATCCGGAACTTCGTCTCGACGCACTTCTTCTTCTTGCGAGCCGTGATGAACGTCTTGCGAATCTTGTTGAAGTAGAGGTTCACCGCCACCACGCAGATCGCTCGCGCGGCCAGGCCTGGGGCGGAGTTCGCCGGGATCTTTCCGCACAAGACCGAAACACCGGCCGCGACCGACGTGGAGAAGCCGTTCGCGATGGAGCGAGTCTCCTTCTTGCTCCACTTGATGCACACGGCCGTCTTCCAGTCGCAGAATTTCACCTTCGGATCGGCGACGATCGGATAGGCGAAATCAGCCGCGTGGTGATCCACCACCTGGGTGATCGCGCCGGCGTCGACCTCGAAGTGCGTCGGGACGCGGCGTCCGTCGGCGTCGAAGGCCCACGGGGCCTCGACCTGGGCGGCCAGCCGCCCGGTCTGGTCGACGATCTCGACCGATCCGCTCGGCTGCAGTTCGGGTGCGAAGCCTGCCGGCACCTGGAGCCCGAACTCGTACGACGTCGGAGCCTCGGACGACTCGATCCCGACGAGGATCTGCGTCCCGGTGGCGGTGGGTGCCACCGCGACGGATGCGTCATCTGCAGCCAAGACGTAGCGACCATCGAGCTTCTGCGGTTTCGCGCGGTCGGTGGGCAGGTCGAGGGTGATGGACGAAGCCGCCCCCACTCCCAAGGTGACGGCTCCGTCCTTCGTGACGGGCTCGAGCGGCGATTGCCCGATCCCGACCGCCTCGTCCACCTGGCGGATCTGGTCGAGCCGGTCGGCGAAGCTGGCCGGCTCGTCGGCGTGGGCCGTCGACAACGACCCGATCGTCATGGCCGTGGCGGCGGCGAAGACGCCGACGGCTCGCAGTGCACAGTGCATGGAATCCCCCGATTCCGGCCGGCGGGCACAGGGCCCGATGTATTGGTTGTCACGCAACTTATTGGGCTCAATACGGTGGTGTCAAGCACCTGCGCACCGCGCAACCGGGCCCTCCCGACATGTCCGTGGCGGGCGGGCTGAGTGAGCGGTGAGCTATGAACCCTTCCCGTGACGGCGCGGTCAGTTGTCAACCGAATTTCGCCCTCATTCGGTTGACGGATCACCGCCCCAGAGCGGGCGGCTCACCAGTCCACGGAACCACCAAAAGCGGTGGGCCAGCGTCCATCTCTAGGCAGGAATGGACGCTGACCCACCGCTTGCCACCACCGAGAGTGGCGCCGAGTCAGAGCTGGGACTGAATGCCGGCCAGCAACTGGCGCGCCATGACGATCCGCTGCACCTGGTTGGTGCCCTCGTAGATCTGGGTGATCTTCGCGTCGCGCATCATCCGCTCGACCGGGTAGTCACGGGTGAAGCCGTACCCGCCCAGCAGCTGTACCGCGTCGGTCGTGACCTGCATGGCGACGTCGGAGGCGAAGGCCTTGGCGGCGGCACCGAAGAACGTCAGGTCCTTGTCGCCGCGCTCGGACCGACCGGCCGCCGCGTAGGTGAGCTGGCGGGCCGCCTCGATCTTCATGCCCATGTCGGCGATCATGAACTGCAGTCCCTGGAAGTCCGAGATCGGCTTGCCGAACTGCCGCCGCTCCTGGACGTAGCCGAGCGCGTAGTCCAGGGCGCCCTGGGCGACGCCCACCGCCTGCGCCGCGATCGTGACGCGCGTGTGGTCCAGGGTCTTCATCGCGATCGTGAAGCCCTCACCCACCTCGCCGATCATCCGATCACCCGGGATGCGGACGTTGTCGAAGTAGACCTCGCGTGTCGGCGAGCCCTTGATGCCGAGCTTCTTCTCCGGCGCGCCGAACGAGACGCCCTCGTCGGACTTCTCCACCACGAAGGCGGTGATGCCCTTGGTGCGCTGGGACGGATCGGTCTGGGTCAGGACGGTGTAGTACTCCGACTCACCGGCATTCGTGATCCAGCGCTTCGTGCCGTTGATGATCCAGTCGTCGCCGTCACGCTTGGCGGTCGTCTTCTGGTTGGCGGCGTCCGAGCCGGCCTCCGGCTCGGACAGGCAGTAGCTGAAGCCGCCCTCGCCCCGAGCGAGCTTGCCCAGGTACTTCGCCTTGAGCTCCTCGCTGCCGCCGATCTGGACGGGCAGGGAGCCGAGCTTGTTCACGGCGGGGATGAGCGAGCTGGAGACGCACACGCGTGCGACCTCCTCGATGACCAGCACGGTGGCCAGCGCGTCGGCTCCGGCTCCGCCGTACTCCTCAGGGACGTGCGGGGCGTGGAAGTCGGCGGCGACCAGTGCCTCGTGGGCCTCACGCGGGTAGCGGGCCTCCTCGTCGACCTCGGCGGCGTAGGGGGCGATCTTGGCCTCGGCCACGGCGCGCACGGCCTCGCGGATCGCCTGGTGCTCCTCGGACAACGCGAAGAAATCGGACACGGTCACTCCAGAGATACGAGAAAACTAGGAACGCCGAGCAATCCTACGCCTGCGCCACTCAGCCCCGGTCAGCGTCTCGTCCGAACGAGGTTTTCTGGCACTTCGCGACGGAAGTTTCCCTCGCGAAGTGCCATTTTCCCCGGTTAACCGGGGAAACCGCTAGCAACCGTCAGCGGCCGCGCACGGCGGCGCCCTTGGCGCGGGCGGCGTCGGCGAGGTCGGACTGGAAGCGGACCATGGCCGCGGTGAGCTCACGGTCGCCGGCGGCGAGGATGCGCACGGCGAGCAGTCCGGCGTTGCGCGCGTTGCCGATCGCGACGGTGGCGACCGGGACTCCGGCGGGCATCTGGACGATCGACAGCAGCGAGTCCATGCCGTCGAGGTACTTCAGCGGGACCGGCACGCCGATGACCGGCAACGGCGTGACCGCGGCGAGCATGCCAGGCAGGTGGGCGGCACCCCCGGCGCCGGCGATGATGACCTCGATCCCCCGCTCGTGGGCGGTGCGCCCGTACTCGAGCATCTCGTCGGGCATCCGGTGGGCGGAGACGACGTCGGCCTCGTACTCGACGCCGAACTCGGCCACCGCCGTCGCGGCCGCCTCCATCGTCGGCCAGTCCGAGTCCGACCCCATCACGATCCCGACCCGTGCGCTCACGATGCGACTCCGTCCCTCAGCAGTGCGGCGCTGCGCCGGGCACGGCGCGCCACGTCCTCCAGATCATGTCCGACGGCCGTCACGTGGCCGACCTTGCGCCCGGGCTTGACGGCCTTGCCGTAGAGGTGGATCTTGACGTCCGGCTCCGCGGCGAGCGCGGCCTCGCGCTGGGCCGCCAGATCGGTGACCGACCCGCCGAGGACGTTCACCATGACCGCCCACCGCTGACGCGGGGTGGACGACCCCAGGGGAAGACCGCAGACCGCCCGCAGGTGGTTCTCGAACTGGCTGGTCACGGCACCGTCGATCGTCCAGTGACCCGTGTTGTGCGGCCGCATCGCGAGCTCGTTGACGAGCACGCGGTCGTCGTCGGTCTCGAACAGCTCGACCGCCAGCATGCCGACCACACCGAGCTCCTCGGCGACGGTCCGGGCGATCCGGCGGGCCTTCGCCTCCAGCGCCGGGTCCAGGTTCGGGGCCGGCGCGATCACCTCGGAGCAGACGCCGTCCACCTGGCGCGACTCGACGACCGGATAGTCGACGATCTCGCCGGTCGCGCTCCGGGCGACCTGCGCGGAGAGCTCGCGTCGGAACGGGACCAGCTCCTCGACCAGCAGCTCGCCCTCGGCCGAGAGTGGCTCGTCGAGGTCGGCCGCCGACTCGACCCGCCAGACGCCCTTGCCGTCGTAGCCCCCGCGGGCCGTCTTGACGACGGCCGGGAAGCCGAACCGCTCGACGTCGGCCGGCTCGGTGACGTGCGCCCATCGCGGGCAGGGGACGCCCAGCTCGGTCAACCGGCGCCGCATGACGAGCTTGTCCTGGGCGTGGATCAGCGCCTCCGGCCCCGGTCGACACGCGTGACCGGCCGCCACGAGCGCCCGCAGGTGCTCCGGGGGCACGTGCTCGTGGTCGAACGTCACGACCGGCGCGTCACCGACGGCGCTGCGCAGATCGTCCAGGTCGGTGTGGGAGCCGACGACGTGGTCGCCGATCACCTGCGCCGCGGACACGTCCGGTCCCTCGGCGAGCAACGACAGGCGCAGCCCGAGCGCGATCGCCGGCTGCTGCATCATCCGCGCCAGCTGACCGCCGCCGATCACGGCGACGTCGTGCTGGACCTGTTCACGCGTCACGGCGTCAGCCTAGACGTGCCGGTGACCACCACGACAGCGCCGGTCACCGAGCCCGGAACGGGCGACGCTCGGTGACGTTGATCGGGGACAACACGCCGAAGCCCTTGATCGGGCGGGGCGGCAGCGGGCGTGTCTCGAAGGCGTCGCCCAAGGCGTCGGCGGTCGCCTGGTCCACCAGCAGCCGGTTCGCCCGTGCCACCTGCGAGAGCCGCGCCGCAAGGTTGACCGGCGGACCGAACACGTCGCCGAGGCGGCTGAGCACCGAGCCGGTCGCCAGGCCGACCCGGACGTTCGGCAGCGTCGGCCGCGCACCGATGGTGGCGATGAGGTCGAGCGAGATCCGCGCCGAGTGCTCCGGGTCGGGATGGACGAACAGCATCGCGTCGCCGAGGGTCTTGATGACGCGGGCTCCGGCCGAGGTGATGATGTCGCCGGCGCGCGTCTCGAAGTCCTCCACCACCGACGCCAGCTCGGCCTCGTCGAGTCGGTTCGACAGCGCGGTGAAGCGGGTCATGTCCGCGAAGCCGACGGTCAGCTCGGTGGTCAGCAGGGCCTGGTCGTTCTGCCCCAGCGCGGTGAGTCGGGCCGCCGCGGCCGCCAGATGGCGCCGCCACACGTGGACCATGAGGCGTTCGAAGCCGGGCACCGAGACCTGGGCGAGCTCGAGCGCGGCGTCGGCCCGGCTGGAGGACTTGCCCCGCTCGATGTCGGCCTCGAGCTGGTCGACCAGGATCGTCACCTGCCAGTCGGCCAGGCGTGACATCGTCTGGCCCAGAGCGCGGGTGAGTCGGAAGACGGTGTCCTCGTCGAGGATCTCGTTCTGGATCGCGGCCGCCACGATCGCCACGGCCGTGACGTCGGCGTCGCCGAACGCCTTCTCGTCGCCGGGGTCGGGGAAGCCGAGGTTGCGCCACAGGCGCGCCGCCTGCTCGACGGTCAGTCCGCCACGCTCGGCGGTCTCGGCGTTCGTGTAGTGCAGCTGCTCGGCCAGGATGATGTCGACGAGCTGCTGCTGGTCGGCCGGCTCCTCGACTGCGTCCTGCGCGTCCGGCTCGTCAGTGCTGCTCATCTCGCCTCGCTTCGGGGGCGTGGGCGTCCAGGACGAGTCGGGAGATCTTCCGGTGGAAGTCCTCGATCCGCGGGATGTCGTGCAGTCGCAGCCCGGCCTGCTCGCTGGCGTCGTGGACGATCAGCGTGCCGCAGCGCAGGATGCGGTCGACCACGCCCTTCTCGTAGGCGACGTCGTTGACCCGGGCCAGCGGGATGATCCGGCCGCTGCGGGTGAGGATCCCCTTCTGCTCGATGAGTCGCCGGTTGGTCAGCGTGTACGTCCAGGTGAGCCAGCGCAGGAACGGCAGCACGGTGACCCAGACGAACAGCACGGCCAGCACCACCAGTCCGATCAGGCGCGGCGTGCCGTCGCCGCGGTCACCGATCCAGCCGGCGAAGAATCCGGCGACGAGCATGAGCCCGACGCCGAGTAGGAACGGCACGGCGAGCACCTTGACGTGCGTGCGCACCTCCGCCTGGACGACCTCGTCGTCGAGCAGCAGCTTCTCCGAGAGCATGCCGCCATGATTCCACGATCCGGGCCGTCGGCGGGACCGACGCCGCCGTGCCGACTCAGGCCGGTCGCAGGTGGGTCACGTCGCCGGCCGACCACGCCGTGCCGTCGACGATGAGGCAGCCGCTCGGGTCGACGCCCGTGGCCTCGCCGACGACGTGGCTGCCGTCGGAGCGCTCGATGCGGACGCGGCGGCCGATCGTGGAGCACACCGCGGCGTAGTCCCCGGCCAAGTCCTCGGCCCGTGCGGCGTCGCGCCACTGCTCGACCCGGGATCGCACGCGGCCCAGGAGCCGGGCCAGCACCTCCGTGCGGTCCGTCGTGGTGGCGCCCTCCAGCAGCAGCGAGGTCGCCGTCTCGACCGGGAGCTCCTCGCGATCGAGCGACACGTTGAGCCCGATGCCGAGCACCGCCGCGGGCCCCTGCGGCGTCTCGACCCGCTCGACGAGGATCCCCGAGAGCTTGCGGCGGTCGTCGACGAGCGCGTCGTTCGGCCATTTCAGCGCAGCCGCGACCCCGACGCCGGCGGCGGTGTCGACCACCGCGAGCCCGGCGACGAGCGGAAGCCACGGCCACCGCGTCGCCGGCACCTCCACGGGCCGGACCAGGACCGAGACCGCGATGCCGGTCAGCGGCGGCATGATGAAGGTGCGATCGAGCCGACCGCGGCCGGCGGACTGGTGATCGGTCGTGTGCACCGTCCACTCGGCGGCGCCCTCCCGGGCGGCCGCCGCGAGCGTCGCGTTGGTGCTCGGGGTCTCGTCGAAGACGTGGACGTCGAACCCTGCGGCGCTGGTCCGCAGCCGTGCGACGTCGAGGGGCTCACGCTGACCGGGCTGCACGGCCCCACCTTCGCACAGGTCCTTCCTGCAAGCGCCGAAAGGACGGCGGTTAAGGTGTTCGCCATGACCGACGCCCTGCCCGATACCCCTCTGGAGGAGCACCCCGAGCTCCACACCACGGCCGGAAAGCTCGCCGAGTTCGAGCGCCGGCACCACGAGGCGACCGTCGAGGTGGCCGAACGCGCCGCCGAGAAGCAGCACAAGCGGGACCGCCACAGCGCCCGCGAGCGGATCGAGATGCTGCTCGACGAGGGCTCGTTCGTCGAGCTCGACGCCCTGGCCCGCCACCGCGCGACCGCGTTCGGCCTGGACAAGAACCGTCCGCTGGGCGACGGGGTGATCACCGGCTACGGCACGATCGACGGCCGTCAGGTGTGCGTGTTCAGCCAGGACTTCAGCATCTTCGGAGGCAGCCTCGGCGAGGTCTACGGGGAGAAGATCACCAAGGTCATGGACCTGGCGATCAAGTCCGGCTGCCCGATCATCGGCATCAACGAGGGCGCCGGCGCCCGCATCCAGGAGGGTGTCGTCTCGCTCGGCCTGTACGGCGAGATCTTCCGTCGCAACGTGCACGCCTCGGGTGTCATCCCGCAGATCAGCCTCATCATGGGCAACTGCGCCGGCGGCCACGTCTACTCCCCCGCCGTCACCGACTTCACGATCATGGTCGACGGCACCTCGGGCATGTTCATCACCGGACCGGACATCATCAAGACGGTCACCGGCGAGGACGTCACGATGGAGGAGCTCGGCGGCGGTCGCACGCACAACACCAAGAGCGGCAACTCCCACTACCTGGCCGCCGACGAGGAGGACGCCCTCGAGTACGTCAAGGCGCTCATCTCCTACCTCCCGCAGAACAACATGGAGGAGCCCGAGGCGTACCCCGAGGTCGCCGACCTCGAGCCGACCGAGCTCGACCTGGCTCTCGACACGCTCATCCCGGACTCGGCGAACCAGCCCTACGACATCCGCACGGTCATCGAGACCGTCCTGGACGACCAGGACTTCCTCGAGGTCCAGCCGCTGTTCGCGCCGAACATCGTCATCGGCTTCGGCCGGGTCGAGGGCAAGAGCGTCGGCGTCGTGGCCAACCAGCCGATGCAGTTCGCCGGCTGCCTGGACATCGACGCCTCGGAGAAGGCTGCGCGGTTCGTCCGCACCTGCGACGCCTTCAACATCCCGGTGCTGACCTTCGTCGACGTGCCCGGCTTCCTGCCCGGCACGGACCAGGAGTGGAACGGCATCATCCGCCGCGGCGCGAAGCTGATCTACGCCTACGCCGAGGCGACGGTCCCGCTGGTCACGATCATCACCCGCAAGGCCTACGGCGGCGCGTACGACGTCATGGGCAGCAAGCACCTCGGCGCCGACATCAACCTGTCGTGGCCCACCGGCCAGATCGCCGTCGTCGGCGCTTCCGGTGCGGTGAACATCCTCTACCGCCGCGAGATCGCCGCCGCCGAGGATCCCGAGGCACTGCGCGCCGAGCTGATGACCGAGTACGAGGACACGCTGTGCAACCCGTACGTGGCGGCCGAGCGCGGCTACATCGACGGGGTCATCAAGCCGAGCCAGACCCGCGCCGAGATCGTCAAGGCGCTGCGCCTGCTCGCGACCAAGCGCGAGTCGCTGCCGCCGAAGAAGCACGGGACCATCCCGCTGTGACCGCCGACGAGACCACCGAGGCGCAGGAGCCGACCACCCCCCGGCTGCGGGTCGTCAAGGGTGACCCGACGCCGGAGGAGCTGGCGGCCCTGGTCGCCGTCGTCGCGGCGCGCAACGCGGCGGCGGCCGCGTCCGAGCGGCCGAAGCCGCGCAGCGAATGGGGCCACCCGGTCCGCCTGCACCGCGGCCCGCATCGCGTCGGGCCGGGCCAGTGGCGCGCCTCGGCCTGGTGACGACGTACCGGGGATGAGCGCGGCGCACGGACGCGCCGAGGGTCGGAAGACCTGCGAGGATCGTGCTCATGACCCTGCGCCATGAGCCCGACGTGTCCCGGGCCGACTGGTTCGTGCATGCGGACGCGCCGTGGCAGGTGCTCGCCACGCAGGGTCCTCCGGGGTTCCAGGCGTACGCCGCCATCCGGTTCGACGTCGGTGAGTCCGAGACCTGTCGCAGCGACGACGCGATCATGGCTCTGGTCGTCGAGGTCGCGGCCGGTCACACCCGCACGCCCGACGACGTGATCTTCGGCCTGTGGGACGGCTGGGGTGAGCTCACCGACGCCGGCCGGGTCTACCCCTCGATCCGTGCCACGTGGCTGCGCGATCTGTGGTTCCGGCCCTCGCCGCCGCGCATCCGACCGGCCTTCGACGCCGCGATCCTCGACGGACCGGTCGTCGACCTGGCCGGGGCCCGGTCCTACCTGCTCTTCCGGGGGCCGGCGCGCGACGTCGGCGACTGGGGCGCCCGGCCCTACGACACGGATCTCGCTCGGACCCTCCCCCCGGCGTCGATCACCTGGCCGAGTGACCGCGCCTGGTTCATCGCGGCCGACGTCGACGAGGACCGGCTCTGCGTCGGTGGGACCGCCGCGCTCGTGGACGCCCTGATCGCACATCCGGGCCTGGACGCCGAGCCGATCGCCCACGGCGCGGTCGAGCCGGGACGACACGACGAGGCGTGACCCCGGCGCGGCCACGGCCGGTGCGCGAGACTGTCCGCGTGACCCGATTCGTGCTGGCCTCGGCCTCCCCCGCTCGCCTGACGACCCTGCGCACCGCCGGACTCGATCCCGAGGTCGTGGTGTCGGGCGTCGACGAGAGCCAGATCGTCGCCGAGTCCGCCCCCGAACTCGTCGACGCGCTGGCCACGCTCAAGTGTCGCGCCGTCGCCACCGACCACCCCGACGCGCTCGTGCTGGGCTGCGACTCCGTCCTGGAGTTCGACGGGCGCGTCCTGGGCAAGCCGCACGAGCCCGAGATCGCCCGCGAGCGCTGGTATGCGATGCGCGGCAACGTCGGCGTCCTGCACACCGGCCACTGCCTGCGGCTGGGTGACGACGAGGTGGTCCGCCACGCGGCGACGCGCGTCCACTTCGCCCACGTGTCGGACGCCGAGATCGACGCCTACATCGCCAGCGGGGAGCCCCTCGCCGTCGCGGGCGCCTTCACGATCGACGGCCTCGGCGCGGCGTTCGTGACCCGCATCGAGGGAGACCACCACAACGTCGTCGGCGTCAGCGTCCCGGTGCTGCGGGAGATGGCGCGCGATCTCGGCGTGGAGTGGACCTCGCTGTGGCGCTGACCCCCTGAGCATGCGAATGGGGCCGGGCGGATGCCCGGCCCCATCGCGTCAGTCCGCTAGCGCTTCTTGCGGACCAGGGTGATCTTCTTGGACTTGCTCACCCCCTTGCCACCCGAGGTGAACACGATCTTCACCGAGACCTTGGCCTTCTTGCCCTTCGCGAGGCGCTTCTTGGGCTGGACCTTGATCTTGATCGTGCCGGCCTTCTTCGCGGTGACGGACGTGGTGACGACCTTCTTGCCGCTGAGGCGGACGACGCCCGCACCGTTGACCTTGACCTTGACGATCGCGGTGCCGTTGGCCTTCTTCACGACCTTGACGATCTTGGCCGTGGGCGTGGGCACGACCGGCGACGGCTTGGTCGGGCCGGTGACCGGGCCCTCGGCCTTCGAGTCGGCGACCTTCAGGGTGAACGCGTCCGTCGTGGTCGTCTGACCCGCCGAGTCGGTGACCTTGGCCGTGATCGTGATCGTCTTGCCCGCCTGGGCCGCGCTGGGCACCCAGTCGAACTTGTACGGCGCCGAGGTGGCCGGGTCGGAGGTGACCCCGTCCACGGTGAGCGTGACCGAGCGGATCGCGTGATCGTCGATCGCGCGGACCAGCGGCGACACCGTCTCACCGACCTTCACCGTGGAGCCGGCGATCGGATCGACCAGAGACGCCTTCGGCGCCTCGTCGACGGTGGCACCGACCGTGGTCGGCACCGACGCCGGCGGGGTCGAGGCCCGCGAACTGACCGTCACCGAGTTCGAGCCCGAGATCGCCTCGACGTTGTCCGCCGGGTCGGCCGGGCCACCGGCCACCGGGTTGCTCTGGCCGAGGTAGCTCGAGCGCACCGTCACCCGGGCGTCGGTGCGGACCGTCGAGCCGTCGGCGGTCGCGTTGTAGACCGAGAACCCGTTGCCGGAGAACACGTTCGACGAGACCGTGAGCGCGTTCGCCGTCTCGAGCTTGGCGTCGGTCAGCAGCAGACCGTAGGACTGCGACGGGACCTTGCCGTCGTAGTTGCCCACGATGCGGCTGTCGGTCACGGCGCCCTCGGTGCCGTTCGCGTACTGCACGCCCGTCTGGGCGAACCGCTTGCTCGAGCTGCCCTGGACGATCGTGCCGCTGACGTAGCCGCGCTGGATCAGGTTCCGCCGCTCGGTGTTGGCCGGCGCGCCGTCCTTGCCGCTACCGCCGTCGAACAGGATGCCGCCGGACTGGTAGCCCTTGACGACACTGTCGGCGACGATGACGTCGGTCTCGACGGTACCCGGACCGGCACCCTTGACCACGCCGGTCTGGACGATGCCCCAGCCGTGCGGGGCCTCGGCCAGCTCGTCGGCGTCGGCGGCCGTGTGCAGCGGCCCGACGACGCTCTCGGAGACCCGGCCGGCCGCACCGAAGAAGGCGATGCCCGCTTCGGCGTAGGTCGAGCCCGAGGTGACGGTCACGCCGGAGATGTCGACGAACATCTCGTTCGTGTCGGTCGAGCCGAGCGACTGGCGCGAGACGGTGATGACGTTGCCGCCACCGTCACGCAGGTACGGGACCTGCCCGGCCAGCGAGCGGATCGACTGATCCGGACGGATGGTGACCTTGTCGGCACCGGCGCCCTTGATCTTCAGGGGCTTGGTGATCGTCAGGCCGTTCTTCGCCCCGGCGGCGACCGGGTTGCCCGGTCCCGCGATCGGCGTCGACGACTCGTCGTACGTGCCGGCGCAGACCACGATCGTGTCCCACGGCGCGGCGTGATCGATCGCGTCCTGGATGGAGGTGAAGTTCGCGTCCGAGCACTCCGCGCGGTCGTCGTCGACGACCCACGTCGTGTTGTTGTACTCGTGGGCGACCTGGTCCTTCAGGGCGAACTTGCCGAGCGTGTTGTCGATCGTGTCGAGGTAGTCGGCCGGGTCCGGACCCTCCTCGACCGCGCCGTGACCGGCGCCGTCGGCGACGTCACCGTCGGAGAGGATCTTCGGCGCACCGACGGCCTCCTGGAATCGCACGTCCGCGAGCTGGATCGAGCCGGACTCCGGCGTGCCGTCCACACCGAAGCGGAGCTCCAGCTTGGCCAGCGAGGTGATGTCGACGCCCTGGGCGGCGAACTCACTCAGCGGAACCCGGATCTGGTCCAGGACGATGTGCGTGCGGGCCGTGGTCGTGCCGGCCGACATGTGCAGGGCGTTGCCCCACCGCTCGTCGCCGGCGTGCACCGTCGCCTCCTTGCCCTTGGTGTCGACCAGGGCGATGACGAAGTCCTGCGTCGTCGACGCCGGATCGTACGCCACCGGGAGGACCTGACCGTTCTCGGTGCGCTTCGCGCCCGGGTTGCGCTCGTCGAAGAAGTTGACGTCGGCGCTCATCGACAGCGCCTTCAGGCCACTGACGTCACGGTTCTTCGCGGGGATCTGAGCCGTCAGCGTCGCCGTCCGTCCCTGCTCCCAGGCGAGCGCCAGCTGGCGTCCGTAGGAGTGGTTGACGGGGGCCTTCTCACGCGTGCCGTTCTGGCCGCCCAGGGCGTCCTTGGCCGGCAGCGGGCACGGCTTCTCGGCCGTCGGCAGCGTGCCCTTGCCCAGCTGCTCCGGAGCGAAGTCGTCGGGCTCGGGGTTGCACCAGTCGTAGCCGCCCTCGGTCGTGGCGGGCACCGGGACGCCGCCGTTCTTGAGGTACGGGTTGACGAAGCCCTCACCGCTGAGCGTGCCGCCGAGGGCGTTCTCGGTCAGCGGGTTGACGATCTCCGGGCGGATGACGTCGACGCGCTCCGACGGCGGTGCGAAGTAGTTCGTCGAGACGCGCTCCTCGCAGCCGATGCGGCGGCCGGTCTCGCTCGTCGGGCAG
>JAJUII010000067.1 GCA_029265505.1 Aeromicrobium choanae | reverse complement strand
CACGCCAGAGGTTGGTCTTCGGGTTCATGGGGCGCTTCCGGTGGGGCCGCAGGGCGCGGCAGGGCGAATCGGGCTCGGGCGGACGACGGCCGACGGACCGTCAGGCCTGCGGTGGGGCCCGGCCGGCGGGAACCGGAACCGCGCGTCCCTCGCGCCCGATCAGCACGGCGACGACCGCGAGCAGCGCCACCGTCAGGCCGCCGAGCACCGGAGCGGGATCGATCGCCACGGTCGGCAGGTCGACGGCCGGCACGTGATCGACGGCCAGGTCGATCGCCGGCACGACCTGCGTGCTGGGGAGCGTCTCGCGATCGGCCGCCTGGCTGCTCGATCCGATCCGGCGATCCGGCGCCGAGAAGCCGGCGATCGCGCCCAGGCCGACGATGCCGGCGATGAGCACGGCGGCCAGGGTCGCGACGAGACGCCGCGCGGCGGAGGTGGTCCGGATCACCGTGCGAGTGTAACCGCCCTAGGGTGGGGGCCGTGAGCACACGACACGTTCTGGGAACCAGCGGCATCGAGGTCGGCCCGGTGGGGATCGGCTGCAACGCCTTCGGCGTCCGCATCGACGGCGATCAGGTGAAGGCGGTCGTCGACGCGGCCCTCGATCACGGGGTGACCTTCTTCGACACCGCCGACACGTACGGACTGGGCGAGAGCGAGACCTTGCTCGGGCGGGCGCTGCAGGGCCGCCGTGACGAGGTGGTCATCGCGACCAAGTTCGGGATGGACATGCAGGGCCGCAACGGCGACGACGGCGGGCGACGGGGGAGCGCCGCCTACGTCCGGACGGCGGTCGAGGCGAGCCTGCGTCGCCTCGGCACCGACGTGATCGACCTGTACCAGCTGCACACTCCCGATCCGAACACGCCGGTGGAGGAGACCCTGGGTGCGATGACCGAGCTCGTCGACGAGGGCAAGGTCCGGGCCATCGGCTGCTCGAACTTCGCCGCCTGGCAGATCGTCGACGCGGACTGGATCTCGCGGACCGCGGGGCTGGCGCACTTCGCCACGGCACAGAACGAGTACTCGCTGTACAACCCGGCCGCGGAAGTCGAGCTGGTGCCGGCCTGTCTCGAGCTGGGCGTCGGCATCCTGCCGTACTTCCCGCTGGCCTACGGTCTGCTGACCGGCAAGTACTCCCAGGATCGGGACCCGGAGGAGGGCACGCGGCTCGCCGCGCAGCGGGCGCGCTGGGAGGACGCCGACTGGGAGCGGATCGACCGGCTGCAGGCCTTCGCCGACGAGAGGGGGATCACCCTGCTGGAGCTGGCGATCGGCGGACTCGCCTCGCGTCCGGCGGTGGCATCGGTGATCGCCGGGGTGTCGCGCCCGGAGCAGGTCGCCGCGAACGCGGCCGCGGCTCGGTGGGTTCCCAGCGACGAGGACGTCGCGGCGCTCGACGGGCTGCTGGCGCCGAGGTTCTCCTACACGACCTTCGCGCCGTCCCGCTGAGTGACGTCGCCGCCGCGACGGCGGTGGAGCGAGACGGGGATGCGCCGGGCCGGGAGCGCCTCACGGCGCGTGGCCGCTCGTAGCGGCTGATTTTGGGACCCGGGGCTACCGCGGCCCGGCGCGGGCACCAGCGTACGCCCCTCACCCTGAGGTCAGTGCAACTCGCCCCGACGCTCCGCCTCGGCGGCCGCCCTGAGCTGGCGAGCGGTCTCGACGAGTCGGGCGCCGCTGCGCGGATCGGCGTCCTCCAGCTGCCCGCGTCCGACGCCGATGATGTGCGCGAACGCGGCGGCGCGGTCGAGGGCCACGTCGAAGTCCGGGGCGAGGATGCCGCGGATCACGGTGTCGACCAGCGCGACGACCTCGTCGGGTCCCGGTGGGTCGACGACGCCGGCGAGCACCTCCTGGACCGGCGCGTAGTGACGTCCGGTCGAGAACTCCAGCGCGGCGCGTCGCGGGTTGCGGTGCACCCACGTCCGCAGGACGTACAGCCGCCACAGCGCTCCGGCGACGGTCTCGGCGGGGGCGTCGGCCCACAGCTCGGCGATGACGCCGAGTCCCTCGGTGTCCGCCAGGTGCATCACCCGGTCCACGAGGTCGTGGTCGGCCGGGTCGTGGGCCCCGCGGACCAGCCGGTGGGCGCTGCGGTGCCCGGCGGCCGACTTCTCCGCTGGGTCGATCTCGCCCGGCAAGGTCTCGAACAGCTCGGAGCCGGGCAGCGCGGGGCGGTGGAACTCGGCCATGCGTTCGAGGGTAGACCCGGCTCGGTGACGTCGCGGACCGGCGCGCCTCAGGACTCGTCGAGAGCCTCGGTGAGCCGTTCGGCGATCAACTGGATCTGCCAGTCGCGAGCCCCGCGGGAGCGCAGCTCCTCTCGGACCGTCTCCACCGACAGGTCGCGCGGCGGCTGCCATGCCAGGGCGCGGATGTGGGCCGGGGCGATGAGGTTCTCCGCGGGCAGGTCGTACTCCTCGGCCAGCTCGGTCACCACCGCACGAGCCCGCGTGAGGCGTTCGGCGGCCACCGGGTCCTTGTCCGCCCACGCTCGGGGCGGGGGCGGACCCTCGCCCCGCTGAGCCGAGGTGGGCAGCTCGTCGTCGGGCAGCCGGAGCGCCTCTTGGATCGCCTCGTGCCAGTCGTCGAGGAAGCGGCGCGGGCCGCGCCGGTGCATGGTCGGGTCGGAGCGGAGCGCCTGCAGTGTGGTCGGGGCGTTCGTGGCGAGCGCGATGATCGCGGCGTCGGGCAGGATGCGGCCGGGCGTCACGTCGCGATCGGCCGCGATGCGGTCGCGGGCCTCCCAGAGCGAGCGGACGATCGCCAGCGTGCGCCGGCTGCGGACCTTGTGGATCCCCGAGGTGCGTCGCCACGGATCCTGACGCGGGGCCGGACCGGTGAACGACAGCAGGGCGTCGAACTCCTCGTGCGCCCACGCGAGCTTTCCAGCGGCCTCCAGATCGGCATGGACGGCGCCGCGCAACTCGACCAGGACCTCGACGTCGAGCGCCGCGTACTCCAGCCAGGGCTCGGGCAACGGGCGGGTGGACCAGTCGGCCGCGGAGTATTCTTTGGCCAGGCTCATGCCCAGGTAGTGCTCGACCAGCCCCGCCAGTCCGACGCGCGGCAGATTGAGCAGTCGGCCCGCCAGCTCGGTGTCGAACAGCGATCGGGGGCGCAGGCCCTCGTCGGCGAGACAGGGCAGGTCCTGGGTCGCGGCGTGCAGGATCCACTCCGCGTCACCGAACGCCTCGTCGAGGACCGTCAGGTCGGGGAAGGCGATCGGGTCGATCAGCCAGGTGCCGGCGCCCTCGCGACGGACCTGGACGAGATAGGCGCGCTGGGAGTAGCGGTAGCCGGAGGCGCGCTCGGCGTCGAGCCCGATCGGGCCCTCGCCGAGCGAGATCTCGGCGCAGGCGCGGACGAGCGCCTCCTCGGTGTCGACCACCGGAGGAAGGGGCTCACGCAGTCCGAGCCGCGGCGGGGGCGGCTCCGGGGTGGCATCGGGGGTCGTCGTCAACGGCCGACGCGCCTGCGAGTCAGCGGCACCACGCCGGGCGCGAGCGGCGGCAGGCCGGCCAGTTTGCCGAGCAGTTCCATCCACGCCTCGGTGTGCTCGGTCAGGCCACCCTGAGGGGTCCACGAGGCGCGTACCTCGATCTGGGCATCGCCCTCGTCCTCGGCCATCGCGCCGAAGCCCTCGGAGCGGACGACCGTGATGCTGCCCGCGGGGTTCGCGTACTCGGCACCGGCGTCGGTGAGGGCGTCGGTCAGCCAGCTCCAGCCGACCTGGGTGATCAGCGGATCGGTCGCCATCTCCAGCTCGATGTCGGCCCGGGCGAAGGTCACGCACCGGAACGTCCCGTCCCAGGCCTCGTGGCCGGCGGGATCGTGCAGCAGGATGAAGCGACCGGTCCCCACCTCGGCACCGGAGACCACCACATCGGCGGTCATGGCGTGGGCGAACGGCGCGATCCGCTGCGGCGGCGGCATCTCACCGATCTCCAGTTCAGGACGCGCGACGGCGCGCTTGACCTCCTCGACGGCCCGAGTGAACGGGGCCGGGAGGTCCTCGAGCTTCGTTCGGGCGCTCACACCGTGATCTTAGGCACGCGGAGCGGGGCCGGGTGGCTCGACACGCAGGCCGTGACAGACTCGACGAGTGACCAATGACGCTCGCGCCACAGAAGTCGACAGCGCCATCACCAGCCCCTTCCTGCGGGCGTGTCGCGGCTTGGAGCCGCAGCACACGCCCGTGTGGTTCATGAGGCAAGCCGGGCGTTCGCTCCCGGAGTACCTCCGGATCCGCGAGGGCGTGCCGATGCTGGAGTCGTGCTTCCGCACCGACATGGTCGTGGAGATCACGATGCAGCCGGTGCGCCGGCACGGCGTCGACGCGGCGATCTTCTTCTCCGACATCGTCGTCCCGCTGAAGGCGATCGGGGTCGACCTGGACATCGTCGCGGGCACCGGGCCGGTCGTCGCCGATCCGATCCGCTCGGTCGAGCAGCTGTCGGCGCTGCGGGACTTGGAGCCCGACGATGTCACCCCGATCACGGACGCGGTGCGGGCGCTGGTGGGCGAGCTGGGGGACACTCCGCTCATCGGCTTCGCCGGTGCGCCGTTCACCCTCGCCTCGTACCTGGTCGAGGGAGGGCCGTCGCGAGATCACCGCCGGACCAAGGCGCTGATGTACGGCGATCCGGACCTGTGGCACGCGCTGCTGGGACGCATCGCGGCGATCGCCGCGCAGTTCCTGCGGCTCCAGGTGGAGGCCGGCGCCTCGGCCGTCCAGCTCTTCGACTCGTGGGCCGGGACGCTGTCCCCGGCCGACTACGACACCTATGTCCGGCCCCACTCGGCGGCGGTCCTCGAGGCGGTCGCCGATCTGGACGTGCCGCGGATCCACTTCGGGGTCGACACCGGCGAGCTGCTGTCGCGCATGGGAGAGGCGGGGGCCGACGTGATCGGGGTCGACTGGCGGGTGCCGCTGGCCGACGCGATCGACCGCATCGGGCCGGACCGCGCGGTGCAGGGCAATCTCGACCCGACCCTGTTGTTCGCGCCGACGGAGCTCCTCCATGCGCGCGCCGCGGAGATCATCGACGCGGGCCGGGCGGCGAAGGGTCACGTCTTCAACCTCGGCCACGGGGTGCTGCCGGCGACCGACGCTGACGCGTTGACCCGCCTGGTCGAGTTCGTGCACGCCTACGAGCCGGAGCGCTGACATGCGGGTCGCGGTCATCGGCGGTGGCATCGCCGGTCTGTCGGCGGCGTTCCACCTCGCGGCGGGCGGTGCCGAGCCGGTCGTCCTGGAGGGGTCGCCGCAGGTCGGGGGCAAGGTCCGCCAGGCGCGCCTGGGCGATCTGACCGTGGACGTGGGGGCCGAGGCGATGCTGGCGCGCCGGCCCGAGGCGCTGGACCTGGTCCGCGCCGTGGGGCTGGCCGACGACCTGGTCGCGCCCGAGCCCGTCCCTGCGATGGTGTTCAGCCGGGGCCGGCTGCGCCCGATGCCACCGACCGTGCTCGGCGTGCCGGCCGACCTCGACGCGCTGGCCTCGTCCGGGATCCTCGCCGGCGAGGTCATCTCGACGCCGGTGCCGGTCCCGCAGCACGACGTCTCCGTGGCGGAGTTCGTCGCCGAGCGGCTGGGGCGCGAGGTGGTCGACCGGCTCGTCGAGCCGCTGCTCGGCGGTGTCTACGCCGGTCAAGCCGATCGGCTGTCGCTGCTCGCGGCCGCCGCGCCGATCGCGGCGCTCGGTCCGGACCTCGTCGTGGGTGCCGCGCGGGCCCGCGCCGCCGCCCCGGTCGACGCCGGCCCGCGCCTGATGGGCCTGCGCGGCGGTGTGGGGCGGCTCGTGGGTGCGCTGGTCGAACGAGGCGGGTTCGAGGTCCGCACGCAAGCGACGGTGCGGCGTGTGCGGCGCGACGCCGACGGCTGGGAGCTCGTCGTCGGTCCCACGACCGCGGCGGTGCTTGAGCGGTTCGATGCGGTCGTGATGGCGGCTCCGGCTCCCGCGGCGGCACGGCTGCTGGCCGAGGCGGCCCCTCGGGCGGCCTTCGCGCTGGCCGGTGTCGACTACGCCTCGATGGTCGTCGTGTCGTTCCTGCTCGAGGGCGCCGACCTGCCGGCGGGGACGGGCTTCCTCGTGCCGCCGGTCGAGTCGACCACGATCAAGGCCGCGACGTTCTCCACGCGCAAGTGGGCGTGGCTGGCCGAGGCCGCGGACAGCGCGACGGTGGTACGGACCTCGGTGGGTCGGGCGGGTGAGACAGCGCTGCTGCAGCGCGACGACGCCTCGCTGACGGAGGCCGCCTTGGCGGACCTGCGGGCGATCGTCGAGCCCGAGGGCCGGATCGGCGAGGTCGCGGCCAGCGTCGTGCAGCGTTGGGGCGGGGGCCTGCCCCAGTACGAGGTCGGTCACCTGGACGTGGTGCGTCGGGTCGCCGAGGACGTCGCGACCGTGCCCGGTCTGGAGGTGTGCGGCGCCGCGTACGAGGGGGTCGGCATCGCCGCGGTCGTGGGGACGGCGAGGGCCGCCGCCGAGCGGATCCTGGCCGGGTGAGAATGGGGTCATGAGCACCCACCAGATCGACCCCGATGAGATCAACGCCAGCATCCGCTACGCCATGTACTCGGTCTTCCGGCTGGATCGGCCGCTGGGCGGCGCAGACAGGACGGCGCTGGCCGCCGAGGTCGACGACCTGTTCGACCGCCTCGACGGTGACGTGGTGGTGCGCGGGACGTACGACGTGAGCGGCATGCGCGCCGAGGCCGACCTGATGATCTGGTGGCATGCGCCGACCGCCGATGCCCTCCAGGACGCCTATCACGCGTTCCGGCGCACGAGCCTGGGGTCGCACCTGGCTCCGGTCTGGTCGAACGCCGGCGTGCACCGGCCTGCGGAGTTCAACCGTGCCCATGTGCCGAACTTCCTGATGGACGAGACCGAGTACCGGTACCTGTGCGTGTACCCGTTCGTCCGTTCGTACGAGTGGTACGTGCTGCCGGAGGAGGATCGCCGTCGGATGCTGCGCGAGCACGGCGAGGCCGCTCGCGACTATGCCGACGTGCGCGCGAACACGATCGCCTCCTTCGCGCTGGGGGACTACGAGTGGCTCCTGGCGTTCGAGGCCGATGAGCTGCACCGGATCGTGGATCTCATGCGCGAGCTGCGGGCGGTCGACGCGCGCCTGCACGTCCGCGAGGAGATCCCCTTCTACACGGGCCGTCGGCTCCCGCTCGCCGAGCTCACCGCCCTCTGGCCCTGAGCCGCGCGGCGCGTCACTCGGTGAGCACGGGACGCGCCTCGCGGACGCGGAGCCCCGTGGCCGGGCCGGGCGCGGTGATGGTCGCCTCCAGATCAGTCCAGGCGCCGCCGTCGACGCGGTAGCTGACTCGGTAGCTCACGTCGACGCTGGGGCGGACCAGTCCCGGCGCTCGATAGCGATGGACGACGTCGGCGTGGGGGTAGGCGCGCCCCGCGCCGGCGGTGGTCTGGCTGCTGCCGTCGCCGTGGTGCCAGGTGTAGGCGGTCGGCGCGGCGCGCAGGTCGACCGTGTGGTCGAGGATGGTGACGCTGCGCTCGAAGCCGGGGGCGCGGGTGTGGAAGATCGTGTCGAGGTTGACCAGGGTCGCACCCGGAGGTTGGACCGTCACCGCGAGACGGGGGAGTCCGATCCGCCGGACCTCGCGCTCCACGTCGCCCGGCGTCACCTCGGGACCGGGCTGCTCCTCGGTGGGCTCGGGGCGCGGGATGCAGTCGTCCTGCGGGAACGGAGCTTCGACTCGGCAGAAGAACGGATCGGGCACATGCTCCGTCGGTTCATCACCGGGCTCAGGCGCCCATCCGGGCGGAGGGTCGTACGGATCAACCACTCGGTGGTCCTCAAGTTCAATCCCGGGATCCCAGGGATCGGGCGAAACGATCGGACTTGAGGAAATCGCCGCGGTTATTAGAAGTTTCAGGATCACGAGACCTCGCCCGCACCGAACTGGGTGATTACCCAAGTGCCGTCCTCGAACCGCGCGCCGAAGCTCACCCTGGTCCGCCGGTCTGGGTAAGTCGTCGGTGGGGCTCCAGTCGCTGGTCGAATTGAACCGCCGCCAATTCGGAGATTGGTGGTTACGAAACTCTCCGCGTCATCCTTGTGGTGGAAACGCACGTCTAGAGCACCGACAGACCAGTCTCGTTCTGCCTCGCCGCCGGCCGCATACAGCGATTCGAACTTCGAGATGTAGATCTGGCAACCGTCGCACCCGTCGGCGCTCAACTGGCGGAGGGCTTCGACGTCGCCTGTCTTCGAGGCACGGTCGACCGTTTCAACGTAGTGACGCACGAACGCCGCGAGACCCTCAGGAGTGTGTTTGACAGCCGCGCTGGGAACCGCGGGCGAAGTTGGCGCCGAAGGTTCTGGAGTGCCGCCCCTCGTGGGCTCGGACGGAGCGGGTCTCTCCGCCGTCCCACACCCGCCGAGCGTCAGCAGCAGCACAATCGTCACCGTCGCCACCCGCATGAGTCCCCCCGAAACCGCGGCCGTCACTGAGAGTCACCGGACTCTAGCCCGATTCCGCGAGGGTCGTCACCGGCGTGACGAGAATGTGGACGGTCAGTCGGCGTCGAGCGTCAGGGCGATGCCGTTGATGCAGTAGCGCAGGTCGGTCGGCGTCGGGAAGCCCTCGCCGGAGAACACGTGGCCCAGGTGCGAGCCGCAGTTC
The DNA here is from genome assembly GCA_029265505.1 of Aeromicrobium choanae. Lineage (GTDB taxonomy): Bacteria > Actinomycetota > Actinomycetes > Propionibacteriales > Nocardioidaceae > Aeromicrobium > Aeromicrobium choanae_A. The sequence goes on along the minus strand of JAJUII010000067.1, from coordinate 3,036 downwards.
GCGCAGCGGACCTCGGTGCGCTTCATGCCGAGCGAGTCGTCCTCGAGGTACTCGACGCGATCCTCCGCGAGCGGGGAGTAGAAGGACGGCCAGCCGCACTGGGCGTCGAACTTCGTCTCGCTGCGGAACAGCTCGGTGCCGCAGCCCCGGCAGCGATAGACGCCGACGGTCTGGTCGTGCTCGTACTCACTGCTGAAGGGACGCTCGGTGCCGGCCTCGCGCAGCACGTGGTACTCCGCGGCGCTCAACTCGGCGCGCCACTGCTCTTCGGGCTTGTCGGCCGGGTAGGTCTTGTCGCTCACATCTCCGCCTGTTGTTCGAAGGTCATGTGTTCCAACAGGTGCAACGTCGGAACGTTCAGTTTTCTTCTCGCTCGCGACGTCCAATCGAGGTGAAGGAACTCACGCACGACGTGAGGCTCGGTCAGGATGATGACCTCATCGCAGTCGTGCTCGCGCACCGTCTCGACGAGGGCGTCGATCGGGTCGTACTCGACGAGCTTCGTGGTGACCGCCTGGCCGCGGTCGGCCAGCAACGCCGCCGAGGCGTCCAGCTCCTGCTGAGCCTGGGAGCGAAGCTCCTCCTCGATCGAGGTGTAGGCCGCCGGCTCCTCGAGCGGAACGAACTGGGCGCCGCCGAACGCCGTCATCGAGGCGCCGAGCGCCGCCGGCGACGAGTCCACCGGCAGCAGCATGTGGTAGGTCACGTCGTCGTCCACGCCCTCGTGCAGGGCGAGGACCTGGTCGGCGTCGAGGTCGATGAGCTGACGCTCCACCAGCAGGGCCACGTTGTACATGAACCCAGCGTAGGCCCGTACGCGGTCGGCGGCGCGCGAGCGCGTCAGCGGTCGCGAAGCCATCGCGTGAGGAGCACGTTGCCATCCTCGACGACGTGGCTCAGGCGCATCGCCCGTTCGGTGAACGTCGAGGTCTCGGTCATCCGCTTCGTCGGACCGCCGATCAGATGCGGAGACACCGTCACGCACGCCTCGTCGATCAGGTCGTGGTCGAGCAGCGTCCCGTGGAGCCGGGGTCCGCCTTCGCAGAGCACGCGAGTCAGACCCCGTGCGGCGAACGAGTCGAGCACGGCCGGCCAGTCGATCTGCGCGCCGCCGGCGACCAGGACCTCGACCTGCTGGGCGAGTCGCTCGCGCTCGGAGTCCGGTGAGTCCGCGCAGGTGACGACCAGGACGCCAGGCCGACGCAGGCTCTCGGGGATGTCGAGACTCCGGCTCACCACGGCCAGCAGAGGGACCTCCGCGCGGCCGTCGCGCAGTTCGGGATGGATCGACTCGCGCGGGATCGGCCCGTAGCCCTCCGCGCGCGTGGTGCCGGCACCGACGAGCACGACGTCGCACAGGCTCCGCAGCACGCGGAAGATCCGTAGATCGGCCTCCCCGCCGAGATCGCCGGAGACGCCGCGGCGATCCTGGACGGCGCCGTCGACAGACGACACGAAGTTCGTCCGGATCCACGGTCGCCCGGTCTGCGGGTACGGGTACAGATCGGCCAGGTCCCGGGGGGTCGTCATGGCCACCACGGTAGACGGCGGCGGTGACGCTCGCCGGGACCGCCGACACACGACGGCGGGTGCCGGCACCCCCGCGCCGGCACCCGCCGTCGAGATCGATCAGACGTCGGCGAACATCGCGTCGATCGGCACCAGGTCGACCGCGCCCACCGCATACCGGGCGAGCACGACCTCGGCCACCTCGTCCGCCCAGCCGAGGGGCTCGGCGACGGCGACGGCACCAGCTTCCAGAGCGAGCTCCTTGACGCGATCGGGCAGCACGCCCGGTGCGAGGAACAACATGCCCACGGCGATGTGGCGACGGCCGTCGGCGCGATGCATCCGGACGGCCTCGCTGGCGGCCGGGGGAGCGGCCGAGGCGAACGCCGCGATCGTCGGGAGCTTGTGGTGCGCGCCCCAGGCGCGGGCGGCCCGGGCGATCATGGCGTTGGCGAGCGGGTCGGACGAGCCCGCGCCGGCCAGCACGAGCGCGTCGAGCTCGCGGACCCGGTTCGCGCGCAGCGCCTCACGCAGCCGGCGGTCCAGGACGTTGAGGAAGGAGGCCTCGATCCCGAGCACCTTGGTGACCTGGATGCGGACGTCGTGCTTGCGCGCGGCCGCCTCGGCGGCCTGCGGCACGTCCACCTTCGCGTGGAACGCGTTGGTCAGCAGCAGCGGGACGACGACGATCTCGCCGTAGCCCTCCGCGGCGAGCCTCTCGACGACCTCGTCGAAGCTCGGGCCGCACAGGTCGAGGAAGGCGGCCTCCACACGCAGGTCGGGACGCATGCACGCGACCACCTCCGTGAGGGCGTGGATGGTCTGGGCCGAGCGCGGGTCGCGGCTGCCGTGGGCGAGGGCGACCAGAGCGGGTGCGGTCATCGTGCGTTCCTCCCTTCCTGGGACGTGTCGGTGTGCGGGGTGTGGTGGGTCGGGGCCAGGTGGCCGATGAACGAGAGCCTGAAGGCACGCAGGCAGCTGCGGCACTCCCAGGCGCCGTGGGTGTCGCCGTGCGGACGCAGGTCCTCGTCGGCGCAGTACGGGCAGTGGTACGGCACGAGTCGGGCGCTCATCGCAGCAGCTCCTCGTCGGCGCGGGCGACCCAGTGCGCGAAGGCCTCGCCGGCCTCGCGGTGCGCGAGGAACGTCCGGGCGAGCTTCTCGACGTAGTCGGGCAGCTCGTCGGCGGTGACCTTGTGTCCGCGCAGCTTGCGTCCGAACCCGGCGTTCATGCCGAGGGCGCCGCCCAGATGGACCTGGAAGCCCTCGACCTGGCGGCCGTTCTCGTCCAGCACGAGCTGGCCCTTCAGGCCGATGTCGGCGGTCTGGATCCGGGCGCACGAGTTCGGGCAGCCGTTGACGTTGACCGTGATGGGCGTGTCGAGCTCGGGCACGCGCTGCTCGAGCTCGTCGATCAGTCGGGCCGCCCGATCCTTGGTGTTGACGATCGCCAGCTTGCAGTACTCGATGCCGGTGCAGGCCATCGTGTTCTGCCGCCACTGCGAGGGGCGGGCGTGCAGGCCGAGCT
>JAJUII010000223.1 GCA_029265505.1 Aeromicrobium choanae | reverse complement strand
GGCCGCCTTCTTGGCGCCCATCTCCCGCAGCCGGTCTCCGTGCTCCTCCTTCAGTCGGCGCACCACGGGCGCCTCGACGGTCGAGGACGCGGACTTCACGTACTCGCCCATCTCCTTGAGGGTGGACAGGACGACCTTGCTCTCAACTCCGAGCTCACGGGCGAGCTCGTGGACTCTGACAGCCACACTTCTCCTTCAGGGGATCCGGCCCCGAAGGAGGCTCGGATCACAGATTGACGTACAGGCTCATTGCGAAGTACTCATCGAGTGCTCATGAGCGTGTGCTCCGATTTCGTGTCGGTGGGACCGGCGGTCCCACGGATGGGTCAGTCTCTCCGGTCGTCGAGGGCTCGGACCCAGTCGACGACGGCGTCCGTCGAGGCCGGCCCGTCCAGACGGAGGGCCCTGACGAACGCCCGCCGATCGAGGGCGAGCTGCAGACACCGTTCCGTGGGGTGCAGATGCGCCCCACGACCCGGTCGAGATCCGTCGGGGTCGGGCTCCACGGTCCATCCCGTGTCACCGCGACCGGCGACGACTCTCACCAGAGTGGTCTTGTCCGCACGCTGCCGACAACCGACGCACGTGCGAATCACCGTCCTCAAGTCTAGCCGCTCGACCGAGCCGACGACGAATCGCCCGCATCCGTCGGCGCGGTGTCGGGTCGGATGTCGATGCGCCAACCGGTCAGTTTCGCTGCGAGGCGGGCGTTCTGGCCCTCCTTGCCGATGGCGAGCGACAACTGGAAGTCCGGGACGACGACACGCGCCGAGCGCGTGTTCGCGTCGATGATCTTCACGCCCTTGACCTGCGCGGGCGACAGCGCGTAGGCGATGAACTCGGCCGGGTCCTCGCTGTAGTCGACGATGTCGATCTTCTCACCGTGCAGCTCGGACATCACCGCGCGGACGCGCTGGCCCATCGGTCCGATGCACGCGCCCTTGGCGTTGACGCCGGGCACCGTCGCGCGGACCGCGATCTTGGTCCGGTGTCCGGCCTCGCGCGCGATCGCGGCGATCTCGACGGTGCCGTCGGCGATCTCGGGGGACTCCAGCGCGAACAGCAGCTTGACCAGGTTGGGGTGGGTGCGCGACAGCTTGACGCGCGGTCCGCGCAGTCCGCGCTCGACGTCGTAGACGTAGGCCTTGATCCGCTCGCCGTGCGCATAGCGCTCCTCGGGAACCCGCTCGCCGATCGGCAGGATCGCCTCGATCGTGCCGAGGTCGACCAGCACGTCACCGGGCGAGCGTCCCTGCTGGATGACGCCGGAGACGATGTCGCCGACCTTGCCGGAGAACTCGCCGAACTTCTGCTCGTCCTCCAGGGCGCGGATCCGCTGCATGATGAGCTGGCGGGCGACCGTCGCGGCGAACCGGCCGAAGTCCTCGGGCGTGTCGTCGAACTCCTCGGTGAACGCCGGACCCGACTCGTCGCCGTCGGCGGGACGCTCGAGGCGCTCGCGCGCCCACACCGTGACGTGCCCCGTCTTGCGGTCGAGCTCGACGCGCGCATGGGGCTGCGCACCGGGCGTCTTGTGGTACGCCGACAGCAGTGCGACCTCGATCGCGTCGACGACTACGTCGAAGCTGATGCCCTTCTCGCGCTCCAGCATCCGCAGGGCGGAGATGTCGATGTCCATCAGACGTCCTTCCGGTTCAGCTCGATCTGCACGACGGCCTTGACGATCTCGTCGTAGGGGAAACGGGTGGCCTCGCCTCGCACGACGAGGTCGACGCCGGTCCCGTCGCTGTCACCGATCCTTGCCTCGAAGCGCTCGCCGTCGAGGAGGTCGACCGCGACGAGGCGGCCGGCGTTGCGGCGCCAGTGACGCGGAGCGGTCAGCGGACGATCGACGCCGCGCGAGGCGACCTCGAGGGTGTAGCGGCCCTGGCCCATGACGTCGGTGTCATCCAAGGCGGCGGAGATGGCGCGGGTGGCGTCGGCGATCTCGTCGATGCCGACTCCACCGTCGCGATCGACGGCGATCAGCAGTCGTCGCCGGTCGGCCTTGCCGTGCAGCTCGACCTCTTCCAGATCGAGCCCCAGCGAGGTGGTCACGGGTTCGAGGAGCTCGCGGATCCGGGCGGTGATGCTCGTCGTCATCGGGTGCTCCTCTTCTGTTGTGGTCCGTGCGCACCCACCATAGCGAAGGCCGCGCGGTCGGTACGCTGCGGTCGTGAGTACCCGCCGTGTCGTCATCGCCGCGGCCGCGGCGTCGGCCGTCACGCTCGGCACCCTGTTCGCCACCGACACGCTCGACGAGGCGCTGCGGGCGCTCGGGGCGCGGCCCAGGCCGCTCCCCCGCCCCGAGGACACGACGCTGCTGGAGGCCGTGGTGGCCGACCAGCAGCGGGTGCTGGCGGTCGCCCGAGCCGCGGACGCCGGCGCGGTCGTCGCGCTGGTCTCCGCGCAGCTCGAACAGCTCGGCGCCACGCCCGGCTCGACGCACGAGCCCGGCGATCTGGCCGCCGTGCTGCGGGAGGCGGCCGACCACCGGGCGGTCGACGCGCGGGCGGCGATCGCGCCGGAGCTCGCGGTCGTGCTGGCGTCGATGGCGGCCGGACTCGACCAGGCGGTGAGCCTCGCATGACCGAGATCGATCGGACCCGGACCTGGCTGGCCCTCGAGCACGAGGCGATCTGGACGTACGGTCTGGTCGGTGCCCGGGTCGAGGCGCTGGCTGACGCTGCGCGCGCGGCGATCCGTTCCCACGAGTCCACGCGCGACCGACTCGCCGCGGCACT
>JAJUII010000040.1 GCA_029265505.1 Aeromicrobium choanae | reverse complement strand
GTAGTTGGGCGCGAAGTCGACCGTCTCCTGGTCGATGTCGCGAACCATCTCCATCGCGATCGGGTCCAGACGGCACTCGGTGTACCGCATCGCGGCGGCCGGATCGTCGCCCGGGGAGCCGAAGTTGCCCTGTCCCTGGATCATCGGCATCCGCATCGACCACGGCTGGGCCAGACGGACGAGCGTGTCGTAGATCGCCGAGTCGCCGTGCGGGTGGTACTGGCCCATGACGTCACCGACGATGCGGCTGCACTTGTTGAAGCCGCGATCGGGGCGGTAGCCGCCGTCGTACATGGCGTACAGCACGCGGCGGTGCACCGGCTTGAGGCCGTCCCGCACGTCCGGCAGCGCGCGCGAGACGATGACGCTCATCGCGTAGTCGATGTACGACCGCTGCATCTCGTCCTGCAGCTCGACCGGTTCGATGCGGTCGCGTTCGATCGGGGTGTCAGTCACGGATGTGTCCTTCGTTCTCTCGGAGGTCGAGCTCCGGCGAGCTGGTGAGTCGGTGTGGCGCGGTCACGAGGTCTGGCTTCGCGTTCGGATCGATCGGCCACCGGTGGATTCAGATGTCGAGGAAGCGGACGTCCTTGGCGTTCCGCTGGATGAACGAGCGACGCTGATCGACGTCCTCGCCCATGAGGATCGTGAAGATCTCGTCGGCCACCGCGGCGTCGGCCAGTGTGACCTGGCGCAGCAGACGGCCCTCCGGATCCATCGTGGTCTCCCACAGTTCGCTGGCGTTCATCTCGCCCAGACCCTTGTACCGCTGGACCGGCGCCTCCTTCGGAAGGCGGTAGCCCGCCGCCAGACCGGCCTCGATCAGGGCGTCGCGCTCGGCGTCGGAGTACGCCAGCTCGTGCGCGTGGTTGGTCCACTTGATCTTGTAGAGCGGCGGCTGCGCCAGGTACACGTGGCCGGCGTCGATCAGCGGCTTCATGAACCGGAACAGCAGCGTCAGCAGCAGCGTCGTGATGTGCTGACCGTCGACGTCGGCGTCGGCCATCAGCACGATCTTGTGATACCTGAGCTTGGCGATGTCGAAGTCCTCGTGGACGCCGGTGCCGAGCGCGCTGATGATCGCCTGGACCTCGGCGTTCTGCAGGATCTTGTCGATCCGCGCCTTCTCGACGTTGAGGATCTTGCCGCGCAGCGGCAGGATCGCCTGCGTCGCAGGGTCACGGCCGTTGCGCGCCGACCCGCCGGCCGAGTTGCCCTCGACGATGAAGATCTCGCACTCCTCCGGGTTGCGACTCGAGCAGTCGACGAGCTTGCCCGGGAGTCCACCGCCGGAGCCGAAGCCCTTGCGATTGCGCGCCAGATCGCGGGCCTTGCGCGCCGCGACCCGGGCGGCGGCCGCATCGATGGACTTGCGGACGATGTTCTTGCCGTCGGTCGGGTTGCGCTCGAGCCACGCACCGAGCTCGTCGTTGAGGACCTGCTGCACGAAGCCCTTCACCTCGGTGTTGCCGAGTTTGGTCTTGGTCTGGCCCTCGAACTGCGGTTCGGCGATCTTGACCGAGATGATCGCGGTCAGACCCTCGCGGATGTCGTCGCCGGTGAGCCGGTCCTCCTTCTTCTTGATGAGGTTGTTGGCCTCGGCGAAGCGGTTGACCGTGCTGGTGAGAGCGGCGCGGAAGCCCTCCTCGTGGGTGCCGCCCTCGTGGGTGTTGATCGTGTTGGCGAAGGTGTGGACCGACTCGCTGAAGCTGTCGTTCCACTGCATCGCGAGCTCGAGGGACAGGCCGTTCTCCTCATCCTCGCGCTCGATGCTGATGACCTCGCGGTGGATCGGCGCCTTGCTCCCGACGTTGATGTGGTTGACGTAGTCGATCAGCCCGCCGTCGTAGCGGAAGGTCACCTCACGCTCGACGTCGTCGACCACGCCGCCGTCCACGTCGTCCTCCTGGCGGTGGCGCTCGTCGCGCAGGGTGATCTCCAGGCCCTTGTTGAGGAACGCCATCTCGCGGAAGCGCGTCTTGAGCGTCTCGTAGTCGTACTGGGTCGTCTCGAAGATCTCCGGCGACGCGTAGAAGGTGATCGTCGTCCCGGTCTCGTCGGTCTCCTCGCCGCGCTGCAGCGGCTCGTCGTAGGCGCCGTACTCGAACGACTGCCGCCACACGTAGCCGTCGCGCTTGACCTCGACGTGCATCGCCGTCGACAGGGCGTTGACGACCGAGACGCCGACGCCGTGCAGACCACCGGAGACCTTGTAGCCACCGCCACCGAACTTGCCACCGGCGTGCAGCGACGTCAGGACCAGCGTGACCGCCGGGATCTTCTCCTCGGGGTGCTCGTTCACCGGGATGCCACGACCGTCGTCGGTGACGCGGACGCCGCCGTCCGCCTGCAGGACGACCTCGATCCTGGTGGCGTAGCCGGCGAGGGCCTCGTCGACGCAGTTGTCGACGACCTCATACACGAGGTGGTGCAGACCGCGCTCGCCGGTGGAGCCGATGTACATGCCCGGCCTCTTGCGTACCGCCTCGAGGCCCTCGAGGACCTGGATGTTGCTCGCGTCGTACGTCGTGGGAGTCTCAGGCGCCTGGGTCACTCATCCAGTATACGGGGCCATTCTGTGCGTCTGGTGCCACGACACCCATTTCCGGACGCCGCGTCGCGGCGCGGCGATGCCGTTGTACGGCACGAGAATGCCTCTGGGACTGACGACCAGACCCATGGGCAAGGGGATCCATCGTCCGGGCGGCTCCCCGACCGCTGTCGGGGCGACGGGCCGCGCCGGTCGTTGCAGCCCGTCTGGAAGTCTGGAGTCATGGGCAGACCCGTGAGGCGACCGGTGCCGGTCACCGCTCCGACCCTACTGGTCGCGGTGATCGCCGTCACGGTCTTCGTGGCGATCGTCCGGATCGCCCTGTGGTCGCCGTCGGGGCAGTCCGCCGACGACCGCGCGATGCTGACCGTGGTGGCCGGACGGGACGCGCGACTGGCCCTGCTGTCGGTGCTCGGTCGGGTGTCCGTGTGGTCGGTCGCGACCGTCGCGGCCGCCTGCCTGCTCGTCGCGGCGGCGCGTCGACACGGCCGGGCCGCGCTCGGCGCCCTGGTGGTGCTCTGCGGAGCCAACGTGACCACCCAGGCGCTCAAGCACACGGTGCTCGACAGACCCGACTTCGGTCTGGGCGTCCACAACTCGTTGCCGAGCGGCCACGTCACCGTGGTCGCCGCGTCGGTCGGGGCCCTGTTGCTCGTCGTGCCTCCGGCGGTGCGGCCCGCGGTCGCGGGGATCGGCACCTTCGCCACCGGGATGACGGGCCTGTCGACCATCGTGGCAGGCTGGCACCGCCCCGCCGACGTCGCTGCGGCCTTGGCGGTGGTGGTGGCGTGGACCTGCGTCGGCGTGCTCGTCCACGGGGGCCGCCGCGGCCGAGCGCGATCGGCCTTCCTCACGTCGGTCAGCGGAGGAGTGGCCTCGCTCGTGGCGATCGTCCTGGTCGGCGTGCGGCCGGTGGACGGCCTCGCGGGCTTCGTCGAGGCGTCCCTCGTGCTGGGCGCGGTCGCCCTGACGTCGGTCCTGGCGATCTGGGCGATGGCCTGGCTCGGTCCGATCGACGATCAGCCGTAGGTGTCGCGCGGTCCGCGACCCTTGACCGACCGACGCCCCTTCGTCCAGCTGGGGGCCTGCGGCCCGCGCACCTCGATCCGCACCACCTGACCGTCGCCGAGCTCCTCGTTGAGCCGCGCGACGAGACGGGGAGCGAGCAGGCGCAGCTCCTTGGCCCAGGCCGTCGAGTCGGCCTCGATGTGCACGACACCGTCGGTGAAGTGGTCGACCCGACTGTGTCGGGCGATGTCGGGACCGACGATCGAGGGCCAGTCCGAGAACACCCGCGATGCCGCGAGGCGATCCTGCCAGCCCTGGCTCTGGACCATCTCGCCGAGCACCTCACCGAGCGCGACCGCGTCCTCGCGACCGGGCCGACGCGGCGTCGTCCGCCGCTTGGGGCGGCGCCGCGGACGCTCCGCCGGTGTTCCGGTGCGGTACGCGTCGGCGATCTCCCGCGCCAGGCGCAGGACGTCCTCGTCAGTCACGGGCCGTCACCACCCCGGCCGCCACGTCGAACGACCGACCGATGAGCTCGGCCGGCACGTCGGCCTCGACCGCCGCGGTCACCAGCACCTGCTCGGCGTCCGCGACCCGCGCGGCCAGATGACTGCGCCGCTGGGTGTCGAGCTCGGCGAAGACGTCGTCGAGGATGAGGATCGGATCGTCGCCGTCGTCACGCAACAGGGCGAACGACGCGAGCCGCAGCGCGAGCGCGAGCGACCAGGACTCCCCGTGACTGGCGTAGCCCTTCGCCGGGAGTGCGCCGATCGACAGGACGACGTCGTCGCGGTGGGGACCGACCAGGCTGACGCCGCGCTCGAGCTCCTCGCGGCGACGACGGCCGATCTCGTCCAGGAGCGCCTTGGCGATGTCGTCCGGATCGCGCAGCCCTGCGATGGCGGCAACCGACGGCTTGTACTCCAGGGACACGATCCGGCGATCCTCGGCGGCGCCGGCCGCCACGTCGCGATAGGCCGCGGTCGCGTGGGGCTGCAGCCCGTCGAGCAGTGCGAGGCGAGCCGCGACCACCTGGGCGCCGGTCCGGGCCAGGTGATCGTCCCAGATGTCCAGGGTGGAGATCTCGACGTCGCTGCGGCGTCCCGCGGTCTTCAGCAGAGTGTTCCGCTGGCGCAGCACCCGGTCGTAGTCGGCCTTCACGCCGGCCAGTCGCGGGGTGCGCATGACGATCATGTGGTCGAGGAAGCGGCGGCGGTCCGACGGGTCCCCCTTGACCAGGGCCAGGTCCTCCGGTGAGAAGAGCACCGTGCGGGCGATCCCGATCAGGTCCCGCACCCGTGGCAGCGGATTGCCGTTGACCCGGGCCCGATTCGACCGACCCGGGGTGATCTCCAGCTCGAGCAGCGCCGAGCGGTCCTCGCGCTGCAGGCGGCCGCGGACGATCGCACGGTCGGCGCCCGCTCGCACCAGCGGAGCGTCGGAGGACACGCGGTGGGAGTCCAAGCTCGCGAGGTAGTCGATCGCCTCCACCAGATTGGTCTTGCCCTGACCGTTCGCTCCGATGAAGGCCACCGGGCCGGGACCCAGGTCGATCTCGACGGACTCGTACGACCGGAAGTCGAGGAGCTCGAGCCGCGTCACGTGCATGACGCCAGCCTACGAGGCCCGACCGTGGGGCGAGCCCCGGTCGCGATCACTCGCCGGCGGGCGGGACCTCGGGGCTCTCCCTGGCGGCACGAACGGCATGGCCGCCGAACTGCCGGCGCATCGCGGCGACCGCCTGCATCGCCGGCGACTCGTCCTGGCGCGAGACGAATCGCGCGAACAGCGACGCCGCGATCGTCGGCGCGGGCACGGCGTTCGCGATCGCTGCCTCGACCGTCCAACGACCCTCTCCGGAGTCCTCGGCGTAGCCGCGGATCTCCGACAGTCCCGGGTCCTCCTGCAGCGCCTTGACCAGCAGGTCGAGCAGCCACGAGCGGACCACCGTGCCGACCCGCCACGAGTTGAGCACCTCGGTGACGTTCTCGACCATGTCGACCTTGCTGAGCAGCTCGTAGCCCTCGGCGTAGGCCTGCATCATCGCGTACTCGATCCCGTTGTGGACCATCTTGCTGAAGTGGCCGGCGCCGACCGAGCCGGCGTGCACGAAGCCGTTCTCGGCATCGGGCCGCAGTGCGTCGAACGCCGGCTGCACCTTGGCGACGTCCTCGGCCGAGCCACCGGCCATCAGCGCGTAGCCGTTCTCCAGGCCCCAGACACCACCGCTGACACCGCAGTCGACGTAGCCGATGCCCTTCTTCGCCAACAGCGCGGCGTGGACCTCGTCGTCGGTCCAGCGGGAGTTCCCGCCGTCCACGACGACGTCGCCCGGTCCGAGCAGCTCGGACAGACGCTGGATCGTGCTGTGGGTCGGCTCGCCGTGCGGGACCATCACCCACACGACCTTGGGACTGGCAGGCAACTGCTCGACGAGCTCCTCCAGGGAGTCGACGTCACTGAGCTCGGGGTCGCGGTCGAAGCCGATGACCGTGAGGCCGGCATTGCGCATGCGGGTGCGCATGTTGCCGCCCATCTTCCCCAATCCGACGAGTCCGATGTGCATGGCGCCTCCTGACGGTGTGTGGCGCGGTCAGTTCTGAAGCCGAACCGGCATGATCAGGTAGCGGAACGCGCCGTCGGGATCCGCTCCCACCTCCGCGACCCCGGACATCGCGGCGGGCTTGGTGTGCTGGGTGAACGACAGGTGCACCACCGGCTCGGTCATGACCGACAGGCCTTCGAGCATGTAGTTCGGGTTGAAGCCGATCGAGATGTCGTTGCCCTGGATCGTGGCCTCGATGACCTCCGACGCCTGGGCGTCCTCGCCGCTGCCGGCCTCCAGCAGGACCTGCCCCTCCGAGAAGGTCAGGCGCACCGGGGTGTTGCGCTCGGCGACGAGGGCGACGCGCTTGACCGCGTCGATGAGGGTGTGGGTGTCGACGTAGGCGACCGTCTCGGCCTGGGCGGTGAAGAGCTGGCGCACCCGGGGGAAGTCACCCTCGAGCAGTCGCGTCGTGGTCCGCCGCAGGCCCTGCCCGACGCGTCCCTCGAAGCCGATCAGTCCGTCGCCGGCGTCGCTGGACGACACCGCGATGGTGACCTCCTCGCCGCCGGTGAGCGACTTGGCGGTGTCAGACAGCACGCGGGCCGGCACGAGAGCCTGGGCCGAGATGGTCGGCGACTGCGGCGACCAGCTCAGATCACGCAGGCTCGCGCGGAAGCGGTCCGTCGCCATCAGCGAGATCGTCGAGCCCTCGAGCTCCAGCCGGATCCCGGTCAGCAGCGGCAGCATCTCGTCACGCGAGGCGGCGGCGCTGGCCTGGGCGACGGCCGTCGCGAAGTCGTCGGCCTTGACCGTGCCGGACGCCGAGGGCATGTCCGGGAGCTGGGGGTACTCCTCGACCGGCATGGTCTGGAGGCTGAAGCGCGAGCTGCCACACGTGACCTGCACCTTGGCGCCCTCGTGGACGACGTCCACCGGCTTGCCCGCCGGCAGTGCCCGCACGATCTCGGCGAGCAGACGTCCGGAGACCAGCGCCTTGCCCTCGTCGTGGACCTCTGCCGGCAAGGTCGCACGCGTCGAGGTGTCGTAGTCGAACCCGGACAGGTGCAACTCGTCGCCGTCGGTCTCGATCAACAGGCCGGTGAGCACGGGCACGCTCGGCCGGGTGGGGAGACTGCGTGCGGTCCAGCCGACGGCGTCGGCGAGGGTGTCGCGATCGATGCGGAACTTCACGTTCTTGAGCCTCTCATGTGTCAGTCGAATCCTGCCACGGCGGACGGTTTCCCACAGAGAAGAGCCGGTGCTACTTCGACGTGATTCTCGATCCATAAATCTGTCGTCGTCGTAGTAGGCCCTGTGGATTCGGTGGACAACCTCTGTTTGTGCTGGTCAGGGCGATTTTCGTCAGTGGATGAAGTTGTGATTCTGGCAGTGGGGGGACGCGTGCGGGCTGTGGATCGTGGAATTGCGTTCACAGACGATTCACATCGTCGTGGCCGAGATTCACACGAAGCGGGGCAGTCATGCACAGGAGTTTCCCCAGGTGTGGAACCCTCCCGCGGGTTCGTCAGGACTGGCGGGCCTGCTGGCGGATCCGGGCCGTGAGCTCGGTGACCTGGTTGTAGACCGCGTGCTTCTCGGCCATGAGCTTGCGGATCTTGCGCTCGGCGTGCATCACGGTGGTGTGGTCGCGGCCACCGAACTCGGCGCCGATCTGCGGCAACGACATCTCGGTGAGCTCGCGGCACAGGTACATCGCGATCTGTCGTGCCAGCACGAGGTTGCGCGACCGGCTCGGTCCGCACAGGTCTTCGATCGTGTACTCCGAGTAGGCCGCCGTCTGGGCCATGATCATGCCGATCGTGATCTCGGGGTCGTCTCCCTCGGCGATCAGGTCCTTGAGCACGATCTGGGCGAGCTGCAGATCGACCGTGGTGCCGTTGAGATTGGCGAACGCTGTGGCGCGGATGAGCGCGCCTTCGAGCTCGCGGATGTTGGTCTGGACCTTGCTGGCGATGAACTCGAGCACGTCGGCCGGGACGGTGAGCTTCTCGGTGGCCGCCTTCTTGCGCAGGATCGCGATGCGGGTCTCCAGGTCGGGCGGCAGCATCTCGGTCTGCAGTCCCCAGCTGAACCGGTTTCTCAGGCGCTCCTCGAGGGTCCGCAGCTCGGCCGGCGGCCGGTCGGACGTCATGACGATCTGCTTGTTCTCGTTGTGGAGCGCGTTGAAGGTGTGGAAGAACTCCTCCTGCGTCGCGTCCTTGTTCTCGATGAACTGGATGTCGTCGACCAGCAGCACGTCGATCTCGCGATACTTGCGACGCAACGCCGGAGTGCGGTTCTCGCCGATCGCGTTGATGACGTCGTTGACGAACTCCTCGCTGCTGACGTACCTCACCCGCGACGACGGGTAGAGGTTCATGACGTAGTGGCCGATCGCGTGCAGCAGGTGGGTCTTGCCCAGACCGGAGTCGCCGTAGATGACCAGGGGGTTGTACGCCTTGCCCGGCGCCTCGGCCGCGGCGACCGCGGCGGCGTGGGCGAAGCGGTTGGACGAGCCGATGACGAAGTTCTCGAACTGGTAGCGCGAGTTCAGTCGTGCCTCGGCGGCGTTGGCCCGGGCGGTCGGGGCCGAGGAGGTCGCGGTCGGTCGGCTGACCCAACTCGGCGTCAGGGCGTCGACGTCCTCGACCTCGTCCTCTTCTCTGTCTATTTGTCGACTTGTCTCTGAATCGACAGTTGATATCTCCTCGGGCGCCGGCGCCTGGTTCATCGGCTGTTCGGCGGCCTCGTCGATGACGTCCGGGTCGATGGTGACGACCAGTCGGATGTCCTGGCCGGTCTGGGTGGTGAGCGCCTGCTCCAGGGCCGGGCGGACACGCGACTCCATCTGGGCGCGCGAGAGATCGTCCTGGACGGCGACGATCAGGATGCCGTTGTGCAGCGAGAGCGGTTTTGCCGCGTAGGTGAAGACCTTCGCCCCGGGAGAGAGACTGGCGACCGAGTCGCGCCAGATGGAGTCCAGATCCAGGTCATCCACGTCGCGCACCGCACAAGCCTTCCCTCCCACCTCTCGGCGGGACGATCCCGAGTTCGAGTCACGACGGAGACGGGTCGCGCCGCCGTCGACGTTGTTCACACTGTTTTCCACACGCTGTGTACGAAGAAGAGATGATCACACGCCCGTGCCGGGCGAATGCCTGTGGATATCCGGTGACGCTAGCAGTCGGTCCGGTGTGGTCACAAGCAGACAGGCAGAATTGTGGGTACCCCTCGGCGTGTCGTGTGGACCCCGTCCCGTGGTGCGGGTATGGGTGTGAGGTTCGGACCCGGTTTGACCCGGTCCGGCCGGCCCCGTACCGTGGTGTGGTCGTCTCGCACGACGTCCGCCGCGTGCCCATGAACAGATCCGGTCGTGGGCGAGCGGTGGCCACTTCCCCGGCCACGATCCGTAACGAAGGACCTCCAGTGAGCAAGCGCACCTACCAGCCGAACAACCGCCGCCGCGCCAAGAAGCACGGCTTCCGCCTCCGCATGCGCACCCGTGCGGGTCGCTCGATCCTCGCGGCTCGCCGTCGCAAGGGCCGCGCCAAGCTCTCGGCCTGAGCTCTCGCGTGCTGCCGCGCGTGCACCGCATGCGCGACGGTGAGGTGTTCCGCCAGGCCATTCGTCGCGGCGGCAAGGGCGTCCAGCCCGACCTCGTCGTCCACGTGGGTGGACCAGTCGAACCGACGGACGTCACGTCCGTCGGTTTCGTCGTGTCCAAGAAGGTCGGCAAGGCGCACGACCGCAACCGCGTCAAGCGTCGCCTCCGTCACCTCATGCGGGACCGACTCGCGGTGGTGCCGGCCGGGTCGCGGGTCGTGGTGCGAGCTCTGCCCGGTGCGGCGGCACGTCATTCCGACGAGCTCGGTGAGCAGCTCGACCGGGCTCTGACGGACGCCAGTTCACGGATCCGACGATGACCTGGATCCTCGCGCGCCTGTTGCGCGCCTATCGCGTCATCATCAGCCCGCTGTACGGGCAGGTGTGTCGCTACTACCCCAGCTGTTCGGCATACGCGCTGGAGGCGGTCGAGACCCACGGGGCCCTGCGGGGCACGTGGCTCGCGGCGCGCCGATTGCTGCGGTGCCACCCCTGGGCCACGGGCGGAGTCGATCCCGTCCCGCCCGCGGTCCACCGACGAGGAGAAGCATGTTCGACTTCCTAGGCAGCATCGGCGGCGCGATCATGACGCCGCTGTACTACTTCGTTTCCGCCATCATGCTGGCGTGGCACTGGCTGTTCGAGCAGATCGGGATGGACTCCGGCTCGGGCTGGACGTGGGCTCTGTCCATCGTCGGCCTCACGGTCACGGTGCGGGCGATGCTCATCCCGCTGTTCGTCAAGCAGATCAAGTCCAGCCGCAACATGCAGCTGATCCAGCCGCAGTTGCAGGAGCTGCGCAAGAAGTACGGGCATGATCGAGAGCGCTTCGCCCAGGAGCAGATGAAGCTGTTCCAGGAGACCGGGACGAATCCGTTCTCCTCGTGCATGCCGCTGCTGCTGCAGATGCCGATCTTCTTCGCGCTGTTCCGGATGATCGAGCGTGCCTCGCGGCTCGGCGCCGAGGGCGCGAAGGGCTTCCTGTCCGGCGATCAGGCCGAGTCGTTGCGGGACGCCGAGTGGCTCGGTGGGCGCATCGCGGACACGTTCATCTCGAGCGAGCACCTTGAGACGAAGATCATCGCGATGGCGATGGTCATCATCATGTGCGCCACCCAGTTCCTCACTCAGAAGCAGCTGATGGCGAAGAACATGCCGCCGGAGGCGCTGAACGGCCCCTTCGCGCAGCAGCAGAAGCTGCTCCTGTACGTCCTGCCGATCGTCTTCGCGGTCTCGGGTGTGGCGTTCCCCTTGGGCGTGCTCGTGTACTGGACGACCTCGAACCTCTGGACGATGGGACAGCAGTTCTGGGTCATCCGAAACAATCCCGCCCCCGGAACGCCGGCCTTCAAGGCCAAGCAGGAGCGTGACCGGGCGAAGGGCAAGATCGTCGCCGAGGATCCCGTCGAGCAGGCGAAGGCGCAGCAGGCCGAGGCCGAGCGCATCAAGCGACAGCAGCCCAAGCGGATGACGCGCGAGCAGCGTCGCAAGTCCGGCGGGGCTTCCAAGCCGAAGCAGTCCCCCAAGGAGGATTCGTGATGACCGAGGTCGATCTGGAGCGTGAAGGCGACATCGCCGCCGACTTCCTGGAGGAGTTGCTCGACATCGCGGACCTCGACGGGGACATCGACATCGACGTCGATGGTGACCGCGCTGCCATCGAGATCATCGGTGGCGATCTGAAGCATCTCGTCGGCGAGGACGGTGAGGTCCTCGACGCCCTGCAGGAGTTGACGAGGCTGGCGGTCTATCGCGAGACGGGTGTCCGCAGTCGGCTCATGCTGGACATCGGCGGCCATCGGGCCGCACGGAAGGCGGCGCTTGTCAAGCGTGCCGAGGCCGCCGTCGCGGAGGTCGAGGCCGGCGCGGAGCAGGTCGCGCTGGAGCCGATGACGCCGTTCGAACGCAAGGTCATCCACGACGCGGTCTCTGAGGCGGGACTGCGGAGTGAGTCCGAGGGCGTCGGGTCTGATCGTCACGTCGTGGTGTTGCCGGCAGAGTGACTGTTTCACGTGAAACGGCGTTCGGCGATCGTCTCCCGATCGCCGAACACTATGCCGCACTTCTCGCCGGTCCCGGTGTCGAGCGAGGGCTGATCGGCCCTCGCGAGGTCGATCGTCTCTGGGAGCGACACCTCATCAACTGTGTGGCCCCGGTGTCACGCGTCCCGCAGGGGGCGTCGGTGGCGGACATCGGCTCGGGTGCCGGGCTTCCCGGACTCGTGTGGGCCATCGCGCGCCCGGACCTCTCGGTCACCTTGATCGAGCCACTGCTGCGGCGAACCACCTTTCTCGAGGAGGCCGTCCAGGAGCTCGGTCTCTCGAATGTCCGGGTGGTCCGCTCCCGGGCCGAGGACGTCCGGGACCGATTCGACATCGTGACCTCCCGTGCTGTGGCAGCGCTCGACAAGCTCGCGCGCTGGTCCATGCCACTCGTCGCGCCCGGTGGTTGGATGCTGGCGTTGAAGGGCCGTAGCGCCGCCGATGAGGTCGCTGCCGCGCGCGCCACCCTCAAGCGACTGGGTGCCGGCGATATCGTGGTGGCCACGTACGGGGACGACTGGGGGATGGAGATCCCCACCACCGTCGTCGAAGTCCAGCGCCACTGATCCGTCGTGGAACGTCGATGTTCCACGTGAAACATGACAGGAGCCGTAGTGACGATTCCGACTGCCGCGGACTTCGCTGACGAGCCGGCGGGATCCTCCGCCGGAACGCCACTGGCAGACCAGGCGGCGTACAACGTCAGCTTGATGGAGCGACTCGCGCGCACCGGTCAGTACCGGAAGCCACAGCAGACCCGCGTCTTCGTCGTCGCCAACCAGAAAGGTGGCGTCGGCAAGACCACCACCTCGGTCAACCTTGCCGCAGCGATGGCGGCACGAGGGCTGAACGTGTTGCTGATCGACCTCGACCCACAGGGCAACGCCTCCACCGCGACGGCGATTCCGCACGGCTCCGGGACGCCGGGAACGTACGAGGTGCTCCTCGACGAACTCCCCATCGAGGATGCGATCCAGGAGAGCCCCGACGTCCCCCGGCTCCGGGTCGTCCCCGCGACGATCGATCTGGCCGGTGCGGAGATCGAGCTGGTCACGGTCGAGCGCCGCGAGCGCCGTCTCCGCGATGCGATCGATCGCTACCTCGGCGGGCCCGGATCGGACATCGACTACGTCTTCGTCGACTGTCCGCCGTCCTTGGGTCTGCTCACGGTCAATGCGATGGTGGCCGCGCGTGAGGTTCTCATTCCCATCCAGTGCGAGTACTACGCCCTGGAAGGTCTGAGCCAGCTCGTCAACAGCATCGAGTTGGTCCAGCAGCATCTCAACACCGATCTCGACCTCTCGACGATCCTGCTGACGATGCACGACTCACGAACCAACCTCTCGCAGAGCGTGGCGGCAGAGGTCCGGGGCCACTTCGGGGATCGCGTGCTCGCCACAGTGATCCCCCGGTCCGTGCGGATCAGCGAGGCTCCCGGCTACCAGCAGACGATCATCACCTATCAGCCCAACTCGACCGGTGCGCTCTCCTATCTGGAGGCCGCCCGGGAGATCACCGAGCGCGGTGCCGCGCCGCAGGACGAAGGAGACGTGTCATGAGCAATCCCCGGCCCGGTCTGGGACGAGGTCTGTCCGCGCTGATCCCGACGTCGCCGGCGCAGGCGAAGGAGTCGGGACTGACCGAAGTCGAGGGCGCGCGCCTGCGGGAGATCCCGGTCGAGCAGATCTCGCCGAATCCCCGTCAGCCGCGTCAGGTGTTCGACGAGGAGGAGATGGCCGAGCTCGTCCACTCGATCAAGGAGATCGGTCTTCTCCAACCGATCGTCGTGCGGCCCATGGGGCCCGAGTCCTATGAACTCATCATGGGGGAGCGGCGCTGGCGCGCTCACCAGAAGGCCGGGTTGAGGACGATCTCGGCGGTCGTGCGCGAGACGACCGACGAGGACCTGCTGCGCGACGCGCTCTTGGAGAACCTGCACCGATCCCAGTTGAATCCGCTCGAGGAGGCGGCGGCCTACCAGCAGCTGCTCGAAGACTTCGGCTGCACCCAGGAGGAGCTCTCGGAGAAGATCGGGCGCTCGCGTCCCCAGATCACCAACACGATCCGGCTGCTGAAGCTCCCGCCCGCGGTGCAGCGCCGCGTCGCGGCCGGTGTGCTTTCCGCGGGACATGCGCGCGCGCTGCTGGCGGTTCCCAATCCCGAGCTCCAGGATCGTCTGGCGACCCGCGTGGTGGCTGAGGGGATCTCGGTGCGTCAGCTCGAGGAGATCGTGCGCTTCGGCGAGGAGGACGCGACTCCCGCGACGCGGAAGCTCTCCACCCGCCCCACCTCGCCTCGGGTGGCCGAGCTCGCCCACCGCCTCTCGGAGCGCTTCGACACTCGGGTGAAGGTCGACTTCGGCAAGACCAAGGGCAAGATCGTCGTCGAATTCGCCACGATCGGCGACCTCGAGCGGATCGTCGATCTGATGGACCCGACACCGGGACGGCAGTAACCATCTAGAAATCAATAAAGCCACTTGTCGATTTGTCGACAAGTGGCTTTATTGATTTCTAGATGTTTACTGCCGTCCCGGTGTCGGGTCCATCAGATCGACGATCCGCTCGAGGTCGCCGATCGTGGCGAATTCGACGACGATCTTGCCCTTGGTCTTGCCGAAGTCGACCTTCACCCGAGTG
>JAJUII010000205.1 GCA_029265505.1 Aeromicrobium choanae | reverse complement strand
GAAGCGCCGCAGCGACCAGATCGTCACGAAGAGCACGAGGATGCTCATCGTCGGCATGATGCTCGGGACCGTGATGTTGCGGAATCGCGCGAAGCGCGACGCCCCGTCGATCTGCGCCGCCTCGTAGAGGTCCTTGGGCACGCCCTGGAGGGCCGCCAGCAGAACGATCGCCGAGAAGGGGAAGATCCGCCAGACTGTCACCGCGATGATCGCCGGCATCGCCGTCTTCTCGTTGCCGAGCCAGTAGACGTGCTCGTCGATCGCACCGACGGCCTTGAGCGCCCAGTTCAGGACGCCGAGCTCGTTGTCGAGGATCCAGGCCGAGACGAGCGCCACGGGGATGATCGGCGCAGCCCACGGGATGATGACGACGCCCCGCAGTCGACGGCTGACGCGACCGACCATGACGTTCATCCCGAGCGCCGCGAGCAGGCCGCAGCCCACCGCGCCGACCACGCAGAGCACCGTGTAGACCAAGGTGATCCGCAGCGTCCGACGGAACTTCTCGTCGGTCGCGAGCTCGGCGTAGTTCTCCATCCCGACGTAGCTGCCGCCACGCGGGTTGAGCATGTTGGTGTCGGTGAAGCTCAGGCGCAGCCCCTCGAAGAGGGGGAACGCCATGAGCACCGTCAGGAAGATCAGCGCCGGCGCGATGTAGTAGTACGGGCGCAGCCGACGGTTCAGCCGTGCCCCGCGCCGACGGGGTCGGCGTCCGTTCATGACGATTCCGTCAGCCCGCCGCCGGTGTACTCGAACTCACCCCACGGGCCGTCCGGGATGGCGGATCGGTCCAGCGGCGCGAAGTTCGGCTTGCGCTTCTCGACGAAGCTGGCGACGCCCTCCTTGAAGTCGTCCCGGCGGATCGACTCGACCATGAGCTCGTCGGAGTGGTTCATCGACGGCCACAGCGGCATGTCGGTGTGGTTGTAGACCTGCCACTTGATGACGCCCATCGCGGTCGGCGAGACGTTGTCGGCCAGGTCCTGGGCGAACTCGCGCGCCTTGTCGAGGACCTCCTCGGGCTCGACCGCGAAGTTGACCACGCCCAGGTCCTTGGCCTCGGCGCCGGTGAAGACGCGTGCGGTCATGAGCAGGTCGAGAGCGTTGGCCATCGTCGTGACGCGCGGGAGCAGCCAGGTCAGGCCGTGCTCGGCGATCAGGCCACGGCGGGCGAAGGCGGTGGTGAACTTGGCCGTTTTCGAGGCGAAGCGGATGTCGCACATGAGGGCCAGCTGCAGGCCGAGGCCGGCGCAGGGCCCGTTGATCGCGGCGATGATCGGCTTGGGGAACTGCATCGGCACGAACAGGCCGCGACTCGAGGCCTCGCCGTCGCCGTCCGTCTCCTGGAGCACCTCGGTGTCGGCACCGACGCAGAAGCCGCGGCCGGCGCCCGTGATCACGACGACGCGCACGTCCGGGTCGTCGGCGAACTCCTCGAGCGTGCCGAACAGCTGCTCCTGCAGACCGGGCGTCCAGGCGTTCATCCGGTCGGGGCGGTTCAGGGTCACGGTGGCGACGCCGTTCGAGACTTCGCGAAGGACGAGCGGAGTATCCGCAGGCACGTTTGCTACCTCCTCGGGTGGCCCCACCCGGTGGTGTGGGCCGTGTCACAGGCACGCTAACGATGCATTGAACCCGATGTCAAGTTCAATGTGTGACACGGCCCACGCTCAGCGCATCGTCACCTCCCGCAGGGGCGGCGCGACCGGCTTGCGCGCTCCCGTCGCCGGCTTGCCGACCAGCGCCGTCTCGATCGTCACGGCGCCGTTCGCCGCGCGGGTCCCGAGCACCTTCACCGGAAGCGCGTACGGCGCGACCGCACCGGTGATGGCGAAGCGGGCCTCGGTACTGCCGACCTCGGCCGATCCGGTGTAGACGACCCGCCCGCTCGGCCGCACGAGCCACAGCCTCGGCCGCGTCCCGGACGTGCCGTCCCGGTCGTCGCTCAGCAGGTAGCAGTCGAGCGAGTACCCGCCGGGACACGGACGCTCGCGCAGCAGAGCCCCGAGCATCTGCGGCCGCGACAGGTCGACCCGACCAGCCTCCTCGGCGACCGCGAGGGCACCGGCCCGCCCCGAGCACGTGAACGGACGGACGCCGGCCGGCACGACGGTGAGCATCGGCAACTGCTCCTGCGCGATCGCGGTCAGTTCCGCCTTCGGCGCCTTCGCGCGGGACACGAAGGCGATCTCGGTGCCGCGGCGACGACCGAACTCGGTCGTCGGCTCCGGCTGGACGAGCAGGTCCGCCCGACCGAAGCGATAGCCCAAGAAGGCCCGGGCGGCCAGCACCTTGGTGATCGCGCCCTCCAGGTGAATCCACTCACCTGCGAAACGGATGCCGGTCATGGTCGTGGTCCTCTCCTTCGGGGGTGCCGAAGAAGAGGACCGAGACCGCACCGCTGATACCGCCCCTGGTGGGCGGCGAGTCACTCCCGGCGCTGCACCGGGAACAGGATGGCCTCCCGGATTCCGATGCCCTGCAGCAGCATGACGAGCCGATCGACGCCCAGCCCGATGCCGCCGGCTGGCGGCATGCCGAACTCCAGCGCGCGCAGGAAGTCCTCGTCGACGTCCATCGCCTCCGGATCGCCCGCGGCCGCGAGTCGGGCCTGCTCCTCGAGGCGCTCGCGCTGGATCACCGGGTCGTTGAGCTCGGAGTAGGCCGGCGCGAGCTCGACGCCGTTGATGATGAGGTCCCATGCCTCGACCAGGCCGGGCGTGCTGCGGTGCTTCTTCGCCAAGGGCCGCACCGACTCGGGGTAGTCGCACACGAACGTCGGCTGGATGAGGGTGTGCTCGACGAGCTTCTCGAACAGCTCCAGGACGATCTCGCCGGCGCCCCACCCGTTCTGCAGCGCCACCTCGTGGCGCTCGGCGATCCGTCGCAGCTCGTCCTCGGACGTCGTGACGTCGACGTCCGTGCCGGTGGCCTCACTGACCAGCTCGTGGATGGTGGCCCGCCGCCAGGGGGCCTCCAGGTCGATCGTCGAGCCGTCACGGCCCGTGACGACCGTCTTGCCCACGGCGCGGGCGGCGTCCACGACCAGATCGCGCACGAGAGCCGCCATCGTGTCGTAGGAGCCGTAGGCCTCGTACGCCTCGAGCATCATGAACTCGGGGTTGTGGGTGTTGTCGACGCCCTCGTTGCGGAACGTCTTGCCGATCTCGTACACCTTGTCGATGCCGCCGACCAAGGCCCGCTTCAGATGCAGCTCGAGCGCGATGCGCAGCAGGACCGGCTCGTCGAAGGCGTTCAGGTGCGTGTGGAACGGGCGGGCCGCCGCGCCGCCGTTGGTGTGCTGCAGCACCGGCGTCTCGACCTCGATGAAGCCGTGACGGTCGAGCGTCGCGCGCAGCGACTTCAGCACGGCCGCCTTCGCCCGCACGTTCTGGCGCGCCTCCTCGCGGACGATGAGGTCCACGTAGCGCATGCGCGTGCGCGCCTCGTCCGACAGCGGCTTGTGCTCGACGGGCAGGGGGCGCAGGGTCTTGGCCGCGATCGACCAGCGTGTCGCCATGACCGACAGCTCGCCGCGCCGGCTCGTGATCACCTCGCCCCCGACGGCCAGGTGGTCGCCGAGGTCGACCAGCGCCTTGAACTCGGTGAGCGACTCCTCGCCGACCTCGGCCTGCGAGAGCATCGCCTGGATCTCGGTGCCGTCGCCCTCGCGCAGCCGGACGAAGCACAGCTTGCCGGTGTTGCGCAGGAAGATCACCCGGCCGGCGATCGACACGTGCTCATCGGTGTGCGCGTCGGGCCCCATCTCCTGCGGATCGTGCGTCTCGACGATCTCGCGGATGGTGTGCGTGCGCTCGACGAGCAGCGGATAGGGATCGACGCCCGCGTCCAGCATGCGCTGGCGCTTCTCGCGGCGCACCCGCATCTGCTCGGGCAGGTCGTCCTCGGGAAGATCAGGCGTCTGGTTCACGAGGCCTCACGATACCCGGCCGCGACCTCCCCGTGTCCGGCCCGTGCGGGCGTGACCGGTTGGTCACCTCTTGCCGGAAATCCGTTGACGTACGGCGCACGACAGGCCTACGCTCCGATCAACCAATTCCCAGTAAGGCGTCCCTCGATCGGACGTCGGAATGCTCACGGCTCGTCGCCGATTGCGGCGTGCCGTCGAAGGGTCCGGCCCCGCGCCGGGCCTTTCACATTTTCGCCACAATTGTCGGAGTTCCTTGGGATGCTTCCGCCATGGAGCGATCTCATCAATCCACAGACGTGCGCCACTACTACGTGGGGATCGACGTCGGAACGCATTCGGTCGGCTTGGCCGCTGTGGAGATCAGCCCCTCG
>JAJUII010000070.1 GCA_029265505.1 Aeromicrobium choanae | reverse complement strand
CAGACCCCGCCCTCGTACGGAGCGCCGGCCTCGCGGCGCGAGGTGGAGTAGATCGGGAAGTGACGTGTGCACGCACCCGCCGGACGGGCGTCGAGCACACCGTCCCAGACCCGGGGACCGCCTGACGCAGCAGTCGCCATCCGTTGCGCTTCGTCGTCACCGCCGCGAACAGCGCCTCGATCTCCAGCACGTCCAGCAGGTGTCCGCGACCGAACAGTCGGCCGGTGGGCCGGAATCGGGCGACGTTCTCCCCCGCCTTCGAGGCGATCTGCGCGATCGTCGACGGCTCGACGCCGACGTCGCGCATCATCTCGCGCAGCCACACGCGCTCCTGCTTGATCTCGGGCGTCATGTCCTCGAGCATCCGGCGCACCTCGGGGATGCCGTGGGACTTCGCGACCCGCTCGAACGAGGCCGTTCCCCCGCTGGCCCCCATGAGATGGGTCTTCATGTGCCCGTGCAGCACGTCGACGTCGATCATCACGCCACCTCCACCTCGAATCGTCGCCACAACCGGTGGCCCGACGTGAACCCCTGCACCTCGGCCGCGACGTCCGTGGCGTCCTCGCCGACGACGACGCCGGCCGAGCCGACGTATCCGCCGGCCTCCACGACCTCGGCTCCGGCACCCCAGGCGCCGATCGCCTTGGACTGGCGCCACACCTCGTCGACCATCAGGGCGACGCGCGGCTCGATCGCGACCGGCCCGGGCACCCCGGCCTTCTCGTCGCGAGCGACCAGGGCGTCGGGCGCCGGAGCAGGACGGGCGGCGAGCAGCAGCGCGTCGAACTCCACGGACCGTGCCGTGGCGAAGGTGCGCTGCACCGTCATCCCGGCGACCTCACCACCGTGCGGGCCGACGAGCAGAGGGATCATGCTCGCCGCGAAGACCGCACGGCGCACCGCCTCGACCGCCGCGGCGTCCACCGTCTCGTCGACGACGATGCCGACCCGCCGTCGAGCGTGTTCGGCCCACCGCGTCCTTCACATGGTGGGCGGCCTTGCTCGGATCCATCGCGATCTCTCCTTCGGGCGGTTGCCTCGGAGGTACCCCGCGCGACCGGGGTCAATCAGGGTGTGAGGCACCGATCGCGGGGTACCTCCGTGGCGACCGACGACTCAGGAGGAGCCATGACCCATCCCGGCACCGACGACCCGCAGGACCGCCACGAAGAGCAGGACGACGAGGCCACCGTCAGTGAGCCGGAGGCCGACCCCACCCCACCGGCGGTGGATCCGACGACCGCCGAGGACGTGGACGACACTCCGCAGACGCCGACGCGGCGCGACGTGGCCGAGCAGTGAGGGCACCTCGGCACGGGTGACCCCCTGACCGGCGCCGACGCGAGCGCGCCATACTGTCACGGACCCTGCAATCACACGGAAGTGAGTTCCCGTGCGCAATCCTCGTGCTTTCCTCCGTCCGCTCGCCGTCGGCGCTCCCGCGCCCCGGGCCGAGGTCCCGTTCCGGCCGAGTCGGATGATCCACTTCTTCGATCCGAGCAACGAGAAGATGGCGGCCAAGGTGCCCCAGATCGCCGCGAAGGTCGACATCCTCCTGGGCAACCTCGAGGACGCGGTGAAGACCGAGAAGAAGGAGGCCGCGCGACTGGGCCTCGTGGAGATCGCCAAGGCGAACGACTTCGGTGACACCCAGCTGTGGACCCGGATCAACAGCCTCGACTCGCCCTGGGTGCTCGACGACCTCACCACCCTCGTGCCCGAGATCGGCCACAAGCTCGACGTCATCATGGTTCCCAAGGTCGAGGGTCCGCAGGACATCCACTACATCGACCGCATCCTGGCCCAGCTCGAGGCCCGCGCCGGGCTCGAGCGCCAGATCCTCGTCCACGCCATCCTGGAGACCGCCGAGGGCGTCGCCAACGTCGAGGCGATCGCCGCCGCCAGCCCGCGCATGCAGGGCATCAGCCTCGGTCCGGCCGACCTGGCCGCGAGCCGGCGGATGAAGACCACGCGGGTCGGCGGCGGTCACCCCGGCTATCTGGTGCGCCAGGACCCGACCGGCGAGGACCTCACCGTCGGGCGCGCCACCTACCAGCAGGATCTGTGGCACTACACGATCGCCCGCATGGTCGACGCCTGCGCGATGAACGACATCCTTCCCTTCTACGGCCCGTTCGGCGACATCAAGGACGTCGTGGCGTGCGAGGATCAGTTCCGCAACGCGTTCCTGCTCGGCTGCGTCGGCGCGTGGAGCCTCCACCCGGTGCAGATCGACATCGCCAAGCGGGTGTTCTCGCCGTCGAAGGAGGACGTCGAGCACGCCAAGCGCGTCGTCGAGGCGATGGGCGACGGCTCCGGCGCCGTCATGATCGACGGGAAGATGGAGGACGACGCCTCCTGCAAGCAGTGCCTCGTGATGCTCGACCTGGCCAAGGCCCTGGCCGAGCGCGACCCCGAGCTCGCCGAGCTCTACGACCTGTGAGGAGCACGCACGTGAGCACCGAGATCCGCCCCCGCCGTTCCGTCCTCTACATGCCCGGCGCCAACGAGCGTGCGCTGGAGAAGGCCAAGACGATCGACGCCGACGCGCTGATCCTGGACCTGGAGGACTCCGTCGCCCCCGACGCCAAGGAGACCGGCCGCGCCAACGTCTGCGCCGCGGTCACCTCCGGCGCGTACGGTCACCGCGAGCTGGCCATCCGGGTCAACTCGATCGGGACGCGCTGGCACGACGACGACATCGCGGCCGCGGCCCAGGCCGGACCTGACGCGATCCTCGTCCCCAAGGTCGAGTCCGCCCAGCAGGTACTCGATCTCGTCGCCGCGATCGAGGCCGCCGGTGCCCCGGAGTCGACCCAGCTGTGGGCGATGATCGAGACGCCGGCCGCCCTGCTGCACGCCGAGGAGATCGCTGCCGCGCACGATCGGCTGACCGTGATCGTCATGGGCACGAACGACATCGTCAACGAGACCTACGGGCTGCACGTGCCGGGTCGCAACCCGCTCGTGCTGACCGCCCTGTCGTGGACCCTCCTGGCCGTCCGGGCGGCTGGCAAGGTCGTGATCGATGGCGTCTACAACGACGTCAAGGATCCGGAGGGCTTCGCCGCCGAGGCCCGCCAGGGCCGCGAGATGGGCTTCGACGGCAAGACGCTGATCCATCCGACCCAGGTCGAGCCGGCCAACGAGATCTTCGCGCCGAGCGAGGCCGACGTCGAGCGCGCGCAGGGCATGATCGCCGCCTTCGAGGAGGCGGCCGCCGAGGGCAAGGGCGTGGCCACCTACAACGGCAAGATGATCGAGGAGCTGCACATCCGCGACGCGAAGCGGATCCTCGCCTTCGCCGCGGCGCTCGCCGGACGCTGAGACGTGCGCAGGGGGTGTGTCCGGCGGACCCACCCCCTTCTCCATGCCGCGGCGCGGTGCGCCAGGGCGTCGTCAGGTCACGTCAACGGCCGGCGCGGACACCCCACAGCCCACTGTGGACGCTGCGGATGTGGCGCTGAGCCTTGCGGCGCTGGCGCAGCCGCTCGAGCACGACGATGCGATCCAGATCGGCGCGTCGCCGCGGCCGAGGCCCCAGGTCGAACATCGACACCGAGTTCACCTCCTTCCCGGTCGTCGCCTCCGTGTGGACCGTCCCGGGCTTCGGGTCTGTCGTCGGGGCTGTGGTGTTCGCGGGCATGAGTTCGGTGGTGATCGTGGTCATGACGCGCCTCCTTTCTGGTGAGTCGTGGCTGATGGGTCGGAGCGTCCCCGTGGGGACAAAAGAAGAGCCGCCTCGGACGAGCGTCCGAAGCGGCTGGTGATACATGCCGAGCTGAATTCGGCTAGATCGACCACCCCACGGAGGCACGCCCACGGGCGAACGGCTTGGCGAGCACGTTCGTCATCGGGGTCACCTCCAGTCGTGTGGTCCGGGTCACTCCGGGTGGAGCGACCAGAAAACACTAGCCGAACCGCCCGGCCGTGTCGAGAGCCCGCCGTCGTGTCGCGATCGGACGGGTCAGTCGACGTCGAGGAGGTCGTCGAGGGCCGACCGGGGCATGCCGCCGGCCATCAGCAGATCGGCGGCCAGCGAACGGACCTGGGCGGCGATCGCGGCGGTGTTGACGGTGAGCCGCTCCCCCATCGAGCGCATGGCCTCGCGCGAGGCGGCGACGAGGCGGTCGTTCGCACGCTCGAGGTCGACGGCGGAGGAGAACTCGTCGCCGTAGATGCGCACCGCCTCGGCGAGGGTCGCGACCGAGTCGGTCAGCCCGCTCGGGGCGCGCTCCGCGTGGCGCAGCATCGCGGCGACGCGCCGGGCCAGCACCCGGGCGTCACGCATCGCGTTGTCCAGGTCGTTGACGCTGTCGGCGTAGCGCTCGACTGCGGCGCGCTGACTCCATCGCATGGGCGACAGTCGGACGATCTCGCTCACGTTCGTCGCCGTGGCGTGCAGGGACTCGATGAGCGGCTGGGCGTCACGGGCCTCGCTCAGGGCCCGATCGGCCAGCGCCGCGTCGTCGGTGCGCATCGCCTCACAGATTCGCTCCAGGACGCTCGCCAGGACCTCCAGGAGCCGCTGCAGACTCTCGTCGATGTCACGTCGGGTGTTGCGCGGCAGGACGAGAAGCATGGCGAAGCCGCACAGTCCGCCGATCAGCGCATCGGTGAACCGGGTCAGGGCCGGGTTCGAGACGCCGGCCACGGGCACGACGGCGGCCAGCAGCACCCCGGAGTTGATCGCCTGGGTCAACGCCATGCCGGTGAGGTTGAACAGCATCGCGACGACGGCCGTCAGGGAGGCGACGAGTGCGATCTGCCAGCCGCCTCGACCGATCGCGTGGATGAGCAGCTCGCCGACGAGCACCCCGAACGCCACTCCGAGCACGAGCTCGAAGACGACCCGCTGACGACGCCCGGCCCCGGCCATCAGCGTGATGACCGCGGCGATCGGTGCGAAGAACGCCTGAGCGTGCCCGAAGGCCTGGGTGGCGATCGCATAGGCGCCGCCGGTGGCGACCGCGAGCCGCAGCAGCATGCGCCAGCTCCGACGCACCCGCCGGAGGCGGTCCTGGACGGTGACGTCCGGGCGGGGCAGCCGCAGCCGCCGGAACGGGAGCCGCTCGCCGTCGCTCACAGGTAGAGGCCGGTCTGGCCCTCGTCGATGCGCTCGGAGGCGACGGCGTGCAGATCGCGCTCACGCAGCAGGATGAAGTCCTCACCGCGCACCTCGACCTCGGCCCGGTCCTCCGGATCGAACAGCACCCGGTCACCGACCTGCACCGAGCGCACCTGCGAGCCGATCGCCTCCACGCGGGCCCACGCCAGGCGACGGCCCATCGTGGCGGTGGCGGGGATCAGGATGCCACCGGTCGACCGACGGTCCCCGCCGTCCTTGTCCATCGAGACCAGGAGCCGGTCGTGCAGCATCCTGATCGGCAGCTTGCCGCCCATCACGCCAGCAGGCGCCGCAGTACCACGAGACCGGCCACCGTCGCGACGACGCCCGTCACGACGGGGACGATGTGCTCGACGCGGGGCCCGGTCTCCTCGTCGATGAAGTAGTCCTTGATCCGCTGCGCCTGACGCTGGGCGATGTTCGCGGGCTTGACGCGATCGACGAGCTGGTCGACGTTGTCGCTGAGCCGCGAGAGCAGGACCTCGAGTTCGTCGACGATCTCATCGGGTGACGCCTGGGCGGGGGTGGTGTGCGCTCGTGCCACGGGAGTCCTCTCGATGGGTTCGACCTGCCTTGTCAGGATAGTGCCCATGACGACCCGACTGCAGCCCGGTGACCCGGCACCCGACTTCACCCTCCCGACGGACGACGGCCGGGAGGTGACGTTGTCGGACCTGCGAGGCAGGCGGGTGATCGTCTACTTCTATCCCGCCGCGATGACGCCCGGCTGCACGAAGCAGGCCTGCGACTTCAGCGACTCGCTCGATCGCCTCGAGGCCGAGGGCTACACCGTGCTCGGCATCAGCCCGGACTCGCCGGAGAGGCTGGCCGCGTTCCGCCAGCGTGACAGCCTGACGATCACGCTGCTGTCCGATCCGGACAAGGAGGTCATGACGGCCTGGGGAGCCTTCGGTGAGAAGAAGCTCTACGGCAAGGTCGTGCAGGGCGTCATCCGCTCGACGTTCGTCGTCGACGCCGAGGGGCGGATCGAGCTCGCGCAGTACAACGTGAGGGCGACCGGCCACGTCGCGAAGCTGCGGCGCGATCTGGGGCTCGACGCGGCCTGAGTCAGGCCAACGAGAGGAACAGCTTCTCCAGCCGGGCGGCGTCGACGTCCTCGCCGCCGGCGACGCACTGCTGCATGGCGAGGGCGACCAGGGCGTAGCCGCCCCGGTCGATCGCCTTGGTCACCGCGGCGAACTGCGTCAGGACGTCCTCGCAGTCACCGCCGTCCTCGAGCATCCGGATCACCGAGGCCAGGTGACCGTTGGCTCGCTTGAGTCGTGTGACGATGGGCTTGACCTCGTCAGCCGGCAGTCGCATCGCTCTCCTCCGTCCGATGGCGCAGGGTGTCCATCATGCCGGTCAGCCGGTCGCGCGCCTCGCGGGCCACAGGAGCCAGCGCGGGACTGATCTCGGCCATCACCGTCGGGTCGAGGGTCTCGACCCGGGTTCGGGACGGCCCCTCCTCGGCGACGACCACATTGCACGGCAGCATCGTCGCGACCGCCGGATCGGCCCGCAGGGCCTGCAACGCGAGCGGCGGCCGACAGGCGCCCAGGATCAGTTGCGGCGGCAGCGTGACGCCGGTCTTCTGCTCCAGGGTCGCGCTCAGGTCGATCTCGGTCAGCACGCCGAAGCCGGCGTCGGCGAGGGACTCGCGGACCGCCTCGGCGGCGTCGGCGAACGGCAGCGGGACGATCGCGCGGAGCGTGGACTCGGTCATAGGGCACCTCTCTCGTATCCCCCGGCGGGGTTGTCGCACCCGTCAACAATATCCCCCATGGGGGATATTCCTCCAGTCGGATCGCGAGTCGAGTTATCCCCCTGGGGGGTTGTGCTAGGCTCTGACTCAATCCCCCCTGGGGGTTATCACGAGGAGGTTCCATGTCCGATCACGCATCCGCCCACGGCAAGGCCGTGCTGCGCGAGCTCTCGCCCCTGCACCGCCGACTGCGCCACGCGATCCCCGACGTCTACCGCGGCTTCGCCGAGCTCTCCTGTGCAGCGTTCGTCGTCGGCTAGCTCGACCGCGCCACCTAGGAGCTGAGCGCCCTTGCGATCGGTGTCGTCGAAGGCTGTGACGGCTGCATCGCCTCGCACGCCCAGGCCGCCGCTCGAGCCGGCGCCACCCGTCAGCAGGCCGCCGAGGCCATCGGCGTCACGTTCCTCATGCACGGCGGACCGGCGACCATCCACGGCGCCCGGGCCTACGAGGCGTTCTGCGAGTTCGCCGACGCGATCGACGCCGGCGAAGGAGCGGCCTGATGTGTCGGCCCGTCCGCTGCCGGAGCTGCGGCCGCACCACCTGGTCGGGATGCGGCATGCACGTCGCCCAGGTCAAGGCCGGCGTCCCCGCGTCCGAGTGGTGCCCCGGCCACGAGCGGTCCGACCGCGGCGGCGTGCTGCGGCGGTGGCTCTCCGGTCGCTGACTCAGGGCTGGAACAACACCTTGACCACGCCGTCCGTCTTGGCCTGGAAGTCCCGGTAGGCCTCCGGGGCCGCCGACAGCGGGAGCCGATGGGTCGCGAAGTCGGCCAGGCCGAGCGGATCGGCCGGGTCCTCGGCCAAGGGCTTGACCTGGCTCACCCAGCGGCGGACGTTCGCCTGGCCCATGTGGAGCTGGACCTGCTTGTCGAACAGCGTCTGCAAGGGGATCGGGTCGACGGTGCCGGCATAGACGCCGCTGAGCGAGATGACTCCGCCGCGGCGGACGGCGTCGATCGCCAGGTGGAGCGCGGCGAGCCGGTCGACGCTGACGGTGGTCATCGCCTTGCGCGCGAGGAAGTCGGGCAGCAGACCGACCGCGGCCTGGCCGATCTGGGACACCGGCGAACCGTGCGCCTCCATGCCGACCGCGTCGATGACGCCGTCGGCGCCGCGCCCACCCGTCGTCTCGCGCACGACCTCGGCCACGTCGACCCCGGTGACGTCGTAGGTCTCGGCGCCCCGCTCCGCGGTCCGGGTCAGCCGCTCGGGCACCAGGTCGGCGCCGATCACCCGGACACCGCGTCGCAGCGCCAGCCGCGCCGCCATGTCCCCGATCGGTCCGAGGCCGACGACGAGCAGCGTGTCGCCCTCGCCCACCGCGGCGTACTCCAGCGCCTGGAACGCCGTCGGCAGGACGTCGGAGAGGTACACGAAATGATCGTCCGGCAGGTCGGACTCGACGACGATCGGGCCGTAGTCGGCGTGCGGCACCCGCAGCAGCTCCGCCTGGCCGCCGGGAACGGCCCCGTACAGGCTGCTGTAGCCGAACAGCGCGGCTCCCATGCCGTGCTCGCGCACCTGCGTCGTCTCGCACTGGGTCTGCAGGTCGCGAGTGCACATCCAGCACGAGCCGCAGGCGATCTGGAACGGGACCGCCACCCGGTCGCCGACCTGAAGGTTCGTCACGGCGGAACCGACCTCGACGACCCTCCCCATCGGCTCGTGCCCGAGGATGTCGCCCGGCGTCATGAACGGCCCGAGCACCTCGTACAGGTGCAGGTCCGAGCCGCACAGCCCGGTGGTGGTGATCTCGATGATCGCGTCGGTGTCCTCCCGGATCTGCGGATCGGGCACGTCCTCGACCCGCACGTCTCGCTTGCCCTGCCATGTCACGGCCTTCATCTGCCTCACCTGTCTCGTCGGGGTCGCCCGGGACGTACCCGGCCGTGGCGGCCTGACACCCGACCCGCGGGGCAAGATGGCCTCATGACCTCCACTCCCCCGCCTCGCTGGTTCACCGACACCCAGCCCGGGCACTCCCAGTGGTTCATCGAGCGGTTCCGGTCCCTCGAGGCCGACGGGGCCGACCTGCTGGGCGAGGCGCGCTTCGCCGACATGCTCGCCGACCGCGGCTCGCGCATCCTCGACGCCGGCTGCGGCCTCGGCCGGACGGCGCATGCCCTGCACGAGGCCGGACACACCACCTACGGGGTCGACGTCGACCCCGCTCTGCTGGAGGCGGCCCGCGAGGATCACCCCGGACCGACCTACCTCGTGGCCGACCTGGTGGACCTCTCGCTCGACCACGTCGGGGGCGAGCCGGTCGACCTGGTCGTCTGCGCGGGCAACGTGCTGGTGTTCCTCGCCGAGGGGACCGAGCGCCGCGTGCTGGAGCGGATGTGCGCCGTCACGCGCTCGGGCGGTCGTGTCGTCATCGGCTGCCGCGACCAGGACACGTACCCGTTCACTCGCTATGACGAGGACCTGCGGAGTCTCGCCGACCGCGGCATCGCGACCGTGGAGCATCGTTTCGCCACGTGGCACCTCGACCCCGTCGAGCCGGACTCGGCGTTCGCCGTGACCGTGCTGCGCGTGGCCTGAGGATCAGCCCTCCTCGGCGTAGAAGGAGAACTGTCCGTCCTGCTCCAGCACGGCCCACTTGACCCGGTCCAGGCTCTCGATCCCCTCCTCGCGAGCCGCGGTGAGCAGGTCCTCGTGGTTGAGACGCTCCGCGGTGAGCGCGTCGTCCAGCACGCGACCGTCGCGCACGAGCAGTGTCGGCACGCCCTCGAAGACGTTGCGGTACTTCGGCAGCCGCCACGACACCCACGACAGCAGCAGGGTCAGCAGGGCGAACGTCGCGACCGCGGTCAGCGCCCCGGTGATCGAGGTGTCCTCCGCCAGGACCGCCTCGGTGATCAGATCGCCCAGCACGACCAGCACGACGATGTCGAACGGCGAGAGCTCGCTGAGCTCGCGCTTGCCGACGATGCGAACGACGATCCAGACCAGGAAGAAGACCACCGTCGAGCTCAGCACGATGCTCATGGCAGCACCCACGTCCGCGCCTCGACCTGCATGGTCCGGCCACCGACCACGGCCCGCACCGGGTAGCGCAGGCTCCCGAGCTTCGCTCGCGTCGGCATCCGTCCGACGACGGTGACGGTGGCCGCCGAGTCCCGGACCTGCTCCCACACCAGGACGACGGCGCCGTCGCGACTCGACTCGTCGGTCGGTGCGGGGACGATCGTGTCGAACCCGAGTCGGTCGAACACCTCGGCCGGGATCTCCACGGCCAGCGGCGCGTCCGGCGCACCGCCCTCGACCACGACCTGCATCGTGGTGTCGACCCCGGCGCGGACCACCTGCGGGAAGGTGACCTGGACGGACAGGTCTCCGGACCGGTCGGTCGCGGTGGACTCCCGCGGACCGAGCCACCCCGATGCGGCGGCACCGACGAACAGCACGAGCACGACCACGCCGATCCGGCGCAGGTTCCGCGCCCTGAGCGCTTGCTGCGGACCCGCCACCCCGGCGAGGACCTCGATGTCGGATGTGTCGGTCACCGGCCACCTCCTGGCTCGTTCAGCTGGGGTCACGCTAGCCCCGCCGGGGCGACTTCGCCTCCGGAGCGGGGTAGCCGAGCAGGCCGTCGACGATCACCGCCCCCGCGGACGGCTCGTGCGATCGGCGACCTCCGTCCGGCATGACGTGCACGACGGGGACGCCCCGCAGCAACACCGCGGCGTCGGCGATGAGGCGACGGTGGCAACGCCACCACACGAACTCCGAGCACATCACGGCGAGCGTCCCGTCCGCCTCGGCGACGAGCTGATCGAGCGCGGCGCCGAACTCCTCGCTGCGCATGTGGTCCGCGTAGGCGCGAAAGGCCTCGACCCGCCACCAGCCGTCCCGCTCCGCTCGGTCCCGCCGCACGCGGCGCCGCCCGCCGAGTCGAGGCTCCCAGCGGTAGGCGACGCCCGACTCGGGCAGCCAGCGCTCCATCGCCTCGCGAGCCATCTCGGGGTCGCGCCGGCTGCCCGGATACCGGCGGACGTCGACCACGGACGCGACGCCCGCGGTCCGCAGGCGCGCGATCAGCTCCGCGCGGTCGGAGGTGCCGTGACCGATGGTGAGCAGTGGGCCGCCCATCGGGCCAGTGTGCCCGGCGACGACGCAGACCGCCGCTCGAGCTCCGTCGGCCCGCCGCTACGGTCGGGGCAGGAGGTGGCCGATGTCCAGCGCCGCGGAACAGACCCTCACCCTCATCCGTGCGGCCGTGGAGCCGCGTCGCGTCGTCGTCGACCCCGACGTCATGGCCGGGCTGAGCCGCGATCGCGCCGTCTGGGCGCCCGCCGCGGATCCGATCGCCGTCGTCCGGGCCGCATCGACCGCGGAGGTGCGGGCCGTCGTCGCCGCGTGCGCCGCACACGGCGTCCCGGTGGTCGCCCGCGGGGCCGGCACCGGCCTGTCGGGCGGGGCCAACGCGGTCGCCGGCGGGGTG
>JAJUII010000007.1 GCA_029265505.1 Aeromicrobium choanae | reverse complement strand
CATCGAGCGCATCGAGCGGGTGATCGTCACCGGCCATCCCACGCTCTCGCGTCCGGTCACGAACCTGCTCACCAAGACCAACCTGCCGATCGTGCACCTGGGCGACCGGTCCACGTTCCCCGGCGTCGCGGGCGCCAACGTCACCTTCGCCGATCGGATCGGCCTGCGTGCCGGTGCGCCGGACGACGCCTGGCTCAAGAGTTGGCTGCAGGCCGGCGACCGGATCGAGAACGCCCTGCTCGACGCCGAGCAGCTGACGGTCGCCCGCGCCGTGTGGAACGCCGCCGGCAGGGGACTGCTCGTGCTCGGCTCCTCCAACACGATCCGCGACGTCGACCTCGTCGCGCCGGTGCGGATGCCCGGCCCGCGTGTGCTGGCCAACCGCGGGCTGGCCGGGATCGACGGCATGGTCTCCACGGCGATCGGCGCGGCGCTGGGACACTACGGACGCGCCATCGCGCTGATGGGGGATCTGACCTTCCTGCACGGCTCGAACGGACTGCTCATCGGTCCGATCGAGCCGCGACCGAACCTGACGATCGTCGTGCTCAACGACGACGGCGGGGGCATCTTCCACACCCTGGAGCAGGGCGCCCCCGAGTACGCGCACGCGTTCGAGCGCGTCTTCGGCACCCCGACACGGACGTCGATCGAGGCGCTGTGCGCCGCGCACGGAGTGCGTCACCGGCTCGTCGAGGCGACCGAGCTGGCCGGACACCTGGCTCGGGTCCCGGTCGGCATCGAGGTGCTCGAGGTGCGGGTCCAGCGTGCCGGCCGCCGCGCGCTGCAGTCGGTTGTCTCCGGCCTCGCCGCGGTCTAGGTTTGTGGCCAGCGTCACATGCTACGCCCGAGTAGGAGCAGGTCATGGCCGAGTCGTTCGATCACGTCATCGTCGGAGCCGGCAGTGCCGGCGGGGTGCTCGCCGCGAGGCTGAGCGAGGACCGCGATCGTCGTGTGCTCCTGCTCGAGGCCGGGCCCGAGGACGACGACGAGATGATCCGCATCCCGGCCGGGTTCAGCAACCTGTTCAAGACCCGCTGGGACTGGAACTACGAGACCGGCCCCCAGAAGCACCTCGCCGGACGACGGGCCTACTGGCCCCGGATGCGCGCCCTCGGCGGCTGCTCGTCGATGAACGCGATGATCTACATCCGCGGCAACGCGGTCGACTACGACGAGTGGCGTGACGCCTACGGCGCGAGCGGCTGGGGCTACCAGGACGTGCTGCCGTACTTCATCAAGGCGGAGGCCAACCAGCGCCTCGCCGGCCCGTACCACGGCACGGACGGCCCGCTGCGCGTCGAGGACCGTCGCTTCACCCACGAGCTGACCGAGGCGTTCGTCGACTCGGCAGTGGCCGCCGGTCTCAAGCGCAACGACGACTTCAACGGCGCTTCGCAGGAGGGGGCGGGCGTCTACCAGGTCACGCAGTTCCGGGGACGTCGCTGGTCCGTCGCGGACGCCTACATCCGACCCGCGATGCGGCGCCCCAATCTCACCGTGCGCACCGAGGCGTTCGTGACCCGGATCCTCTTCGAGGGCGTCCGGGCCGTCGGCGTCGAGTACCGCCGGCACGGTCGGACGCACGTCGTGCGCGCCGACGTCGAGGTCATCGTCTCCGGCGGTGCGATCAACAGCCCGCACCTGCTGATGCTCTCCGGCGTCGGACCCGGTGCCCACCTCCGCGAGCACGGGATCGACGTCGTCGTCGACTCGCCCGGGGTGGGTCAGAACCTGCAGGACCACCCGGTCGCCGGAACCTTGGTCCACACCCGCAACACCACCGACCTGGCCGACGCCCTGACGTTGACGAACCTGCTTCGCTGGCGGGCCACCGGCACCGGCCCGCTGGTGTCCAACATCGGCGAGGGCGGCGCCTTCTACGCCTCCCGCGACGACGGGGGACCGCCGGACATCCAGATCCACGTCGCCCCGAGTGGTTTCTACGACAACGGCCTCCACGAGCCGGTCCGGCGATCGGTGACGATCGCGCCCACGCTCGTCCGCGTGGAGAGTCGCGGCAGCATCCGGCTGCGGTCGGCCGATCCGGCCTGGCATCCGCACATCGATCCGGCGTACTTCGACCATCCGGACGACCTGGACGCCATGGTGGCGGGGTACCGGCGCATGCTCGACATGGTCTGGCAGGGCCCCCTCGCACGGTTCCTCGACGAGCCCTGGGAGCCGGCCGTGCGTCACCCGACCGACGACCAGATCCGCGACGTCGTCGCGCGACTGGGGCAGACGCTGTACCACCCGACGTCCACGTGCGCGATGGGCACGATCGAGGGCAGTGTCGTCGACCCCGAGCTCAAGGTCCACGGCGCCGAGGGACTGCGCGTCGTCGACGCCTCCGTCATGCCTCGCGTCCCGCGCGGCAACACCCACGCGCCCACCGTCATGATCGCCGAACTGGCCGCCGATCTCATTCGAGGAGCCTGACATGACCGCCACGATCGACACCGCCGAGACCGGCGCCGACACGCCCCAGCCGACCTTCGACTCGCTCAACCCCGCCACCGGGGACGTCGTCGGCACCCACCCGATCGACGACAAGGCCCACGTGGACGCGGCCGTCGACGCGGCCCGCGAGGCCTCCGCCTGGTGGCAGGAGCTCGGCTTCGACGGCCGCAAGGAGTACCTCCTGCAGTGGCGCAGCGTGCTCACCCGGCGCCTGCACCAGCTGGCCGACCTCATGCACCGCGAGGGTGGCAAGCCGCACGGCGACGCGCTTCTCGAGGCGGGACTGGCGATCGACCACATCGCCTGGGCGGCCAAGCACGCGGCGAAGGTGCTCGGTCGGCGGAAGGTCTCCAGCGGTCTGCTGATGTCCAACCAGGCCGCCTGGGTCGAGTACCGCCCCCTGGGCGTGGTGGGCGTCATCGGGCCGTGGAATTACCCGGTGTTCACGCCGGTCGGGTCGATCGACTACGCGCTCGCCGCAGGCAACACGGTCGTGTTCAAGCCCAGCGAGTACACGCCAGGGGTCGGGCGGTTCCTGGTCGACACCTTCACCGAGGTGGTCCACGGTCGTCCGGTGCTCAATCTCGTCACCGGCCTGGGCGAGACCGGTCACCACCTGTGCACCGCGGCGGTCGACAAGATCGCCTTCACCGGCTCGTCGGCGACCGGCCGCAAGGTCATGGCGGCCTGCGCCGAGACCCTCACCCCGGTGGTCATCGAGGCCGGCGGCAAGGACGCACTCATCGTCGACGAGGACGCTGACCTCGAGGCTGCGGCCGAGGCGGCGCTGTGGGCCGCCATGTCGAACGCGGGGCAGACCTGCATCGGCACCGAGCGCGTCTATGTGCACGAGCGCGTCTTCGAGCCGTTCGTCGCCGAGCTCCTGCGGCAGGCCGCGGACGTGCGCCCGGGCTATGACGACGGCGGCGTCTACGGACCGGCGACGATGCCCACGCAGTTGACCGTCATCCGACGCCACATCGAGGACGCGGTCGCCAAGGGCGGGAAGGCCGTCCTCGGCGGCCCCGACGCGGTGGGCGACGCCTACGTCCAACCGACGATCCTGACCCACGTGCCGGAGGACTCCCTGGCCGTCACCGAGGAGACGTTCGGGCCGACTCTGATCGTGAACCCCGTCGCGAGCATGGACGAGGCGATCGAGCGGACGAACGCCACGAAGTACGGCCTCGCCGGGGCGGTGTTCGGTCAGAAGCGAGCGATGCAGATCGCCGAGCGGATCCGCTCGGGGATGACCTCGATCAACTCGGTCATCTCCTTCGCCGCGATCCCGACGCTGCCGTTCGGCGGCGTCGGAGACTCCGGATTCGGTCGCATCCACGGGCCCGACGGGCTGCGCGAGTTCACCTACGCCAAGGCGATCACCCGCCAGCGGATGAAGCCGGCCCTGATGCTGCAGTCGCTCACGCGGGACAAGAAGACCGAGGACCGGTTCGCGCTGATCCTCACAGTCCTGCACGGGGGATCCAAGACCCTCCCGAAGCGGCGCTGAGTCCGGGTGCCGTGCCGAGGCGAGGCACCATGGCGGTCGGTCGAGGCGGCCACGTAGCCTGCTGCGGTGAGTTACGCGCGGTACGTGGCACTGGGAGACTCGTTCACCGAGGGGGTGGGAGACCCCGATCCGACTCGGCCCAACGGTGTGCGCGGCTGGGCGGATCGATTCGCCGCCGCCCTCGATCGGGCCCAGGGCGGGGGGCTGAGCTATGCGAACCTGGCGATCCGCGGGCGCAAGCTGCGCCCGATCCTGGCGGAGCAGTTGGACGCGGCGCTGGCTCTGAAGCCCGATCTGGTGACGATCTACGCCGGGGCGAACGACATCATGCGACCCAAGGTCGATCTCGACGGGATCCTGGCCGACTACGACGAGGCGGTGCGCCGACTGGTCGACTCCGGTGCGCACGTCGTGATGTTCACCTCCGCCGACCCGGGCGACACCAGGATCTACGCCCTGGTGCGTCGGCGGTTCGAGCGCTACTGCGCCCGGGTGCGGCAGATCGCCGCCCGCCACGGAGCCACGCTGGTGGACTACTGGCACATCGCGGACTACCGCGATCCGCGGATGTGGGACACCGACCGCATGCACATGTCGGCTGCCGGCCACCAGCGGATGGCGATCGCCGTGCTCGACGCGCTCGGTGTCGCGCACGATCTTCGGCCGCTGCCGCTCGATCCACTCCCGGCACGCACGGTCCGGCAGCGGATCGCCGACAACGCCCGGTGGACGGTGGCCTACCTCGGGCCGTGGATCAAACGCCGTGTGACGGGGCGGTCGAGCGGGGACGGACTGGCACCGAGATTCGCGGAGCTGACGACGCCATCCTGAGCGCGTCAGCCGCGCAGCTCGCGCTCGACGGCGGTCCACCGGCGGGCGCGTGCCTTGACGACCGTGCCGTCGAGCAGGGTCTCCAGCTCATGGGCGCGCCGTTCGACGAGCTCGAGCGCGTGACGTCCGACGTCCTCGAACAGTCGGAACGCCACCGTCGCGTCGTCGCGGATCGCCCAGCCGCCGACCACCCGACCGTCGACCCAGACCGTCGGACCGGCGTTGCCGACCGCGTCGAACACCCGCTCGCGGTGGGGCCCGAGGAACCAGTCGCGGGCCTTCCAGCCCATCGGCGTCGGGTCCAGCGCCGGTAGGAGCGCCGCCCAGGGCCCGACCTCGGGCGTGGGGTCGAGATCGTCGGCCAGCATCACGCCCGGCCCCTCGTCCAGCTCGACCTCGACGGTGTCGAGGGTGGCCAGGGCGGTCATGGTGTGCCCCTTCGTCCAGCCGGTCCACCACTGCAGGTCGGCGGGCGTGGCCGGGCCGAACCGCTCGAGCCAACGGCGGGCCACCGTGGCTCGCGCGATCTCGGGGTCGAGATCGCGCGGGTCGCGTCCCAGCCAGCGGCGCATCGGCGACCACCGGAAGTTCGTCGAGGCCCACGATCCGGCGGGACGGGCACGCACCACGTGGCCCTCGGCGGACAGGACGATGAGCAGGCGACTGGCGAGCGACTGGTGGGTGGCGTACTTCGTGCCGGCACCGATCGCGATCCGGGTCGCCAGGAGCGGCTCGGCCTCGGCGAGGTCGGCGCTGCTGAACGTCCCGAGGCGCTCGGCGGCCTCGAGGGCCGTCCGATGGGCGCGGTCGAGCAGGCCCTCCGGGTCGTCGAGCCCGGAGTCGGCCAGCATGGTGCGCAGCTTGCGCCGTTCGGCCTCGGCCACGGAGCGCCGGGTGGCGGTCAGGAACTCCTCGACCCGGTCCGCGCCGACCGCGAAGACGGTGCGCCGCAGGGTCAGGATCCGCACGA
This sequence comes from Aeromicrobium choanae, assembly GCA_029265505.1. Lineage (GTDB taxonomy): Bacteria > Actinomycetota > Actinomycetes > Propionibacteriales > Nocardioidaceae > Aeromicrobium > Aeromicrobium choanae_A. Next base: position 25,082 of record JAJUII010000007.1, on the reverse strand, counting down.
GGGAGCGATCCTCGTACAGTGCTCGCTCGACCTCGGACAGGCGCGGCGTGGTGAGTCGCGCGAGCACGCCGAGCGTCATCGACGCCGGGTCGGTGCTGTGCAGGGCGACGACGGCCTCGGCCACCGCCTCCGGATCGGCGAGCGGGCGGGCGAGAGCGTGGCGGACGGCCAGACGGCGGCGCCGCTCGGCGGCATCGATGCGCATGCTCCGACTCTAGGAAGGACGTCCGACGGGGCGCCTGATCAGGACAGGGCGCCGCGGACCGGGATGAGCTTGGCGTCGGCCTCGGCGAGCTCGTCGGCGGGCGAGGAGTCCGCCACGATCCCGCAGCCGGCGAACATGCGGGCCCCGCGGCGGTCGATGGTCAGCTGCGCCGAGCGCAGGCCGATGCCCCACTCGCCGTCTCCGGAGGCGCCGATCCATCCGACGGGACCGGCGTACCGCCCGCGGTCGAGGTCCTCGATCTCGGCGATGACGCGCACCGCGTCGGCCGTCGGCGTCCCCCCGACCGCAGCCGAGGGATGGAGCGAGGCGACCAGGCCGAGGGCGCCCGAGTCGTCACGCAGCACCCCGGTGACGTCGGTGGCCAGGTGCATGACGTTGGGCAGGTGGAGCACGAAGGGGGCCTCGGGGACGTTCATGCCGGTGCAGTGCGGGGCGAGCGCGTCGGCGACCGAGCGCACCGCGTACTCGTGCTCCTCGAGGTCCTTGCTGGAGCGGGCGAGCGAGGCCGCCAGCGACAGGTCGCGGGCGTCGTCGCCGGTGCGCCGGATCGTGCCGGCCAGCACGCGCGAGGTGACCAGGCCACCGTCGAGACGCAGCAGCATCTCGGGGGTCGATCCGAAGAAGCCGTCGACGTGGAAGGTCCAGCAGCCCGGGTAGGTCCGCGAGAGCCGCGTCAGTGGGGAGCGGACGTCCAACGGGGTCGCGAACTCGGCGTCGACCGAGCGCGCCAGGACGACCTTGTCGAGCTCGCCGGACTGGATCCGCCGGACCGCTCGCTCGACCGTCGCCGACCAGGCGGCCCGCCGGTCCTCGTCGTCGACGAAGCTGGTGTCGACCGGGTCGGTCGGCGTGGCGTGGACGAGGTCGGGCGCGGCGCCGAGCGAACGGCCGATCGTGGTGATCCAGCTGCGACCGTCGCGGCGACCGACGACGACCTCCGGGACGATCAGCACCGAGCCGGGGGCGCCGGTGAACGTGAAGCTGCCGAAGGCGACCAGGCCGGTGCCCGGGAGCTCCAGCTCGTCGCGGACGACGGACGAGGCGACGATCTCGGCCCACCAGTCGTCGGCGTCCTCGAACCGGGTCGGACCCTCGGGTCGGAAGACCGCGGCCCGACCCCAACCGACGATCCCGTCGCCGCCGTGGACCCAGGCCAGCGCCTCAGGGGAGTCGGGCAGCAGGCTCAGCAGCTCACCGGGATCGAGGATCTCGCGGGAGCGAACGACGAGCGGCTCGGCCTGCCCGTCAGTCGCCAGCGTGCTCACCCCGCCACATTACTCGCCGGTCGGTGGCCCCGGTCGGCCCCTGTCGGATTCCCCGGGGAAACTTCAGGCCCCCGCCCGACGGTGGGGACGGCGTGAGAAGGTGGGCAGATGCGAGCTGGGCTGGACAAGGATCCGCGCGACGTCGCGCGGATGTTCGACACGGTGGCGGCGCGGTACGACCTGACCAACGACGTGTTGTCGATGGGTCAGGACCGCCGGTGGCGCAAGCGGGTCGTCGAGATGGTCGATCCGCGACGGGGCGAGCGCATCCTCGACCTGGCCGCCGGAACAGGCACGTCGAGTGCTCCGTTCGCCGACGCCGGCGCGTTCGTCGTGCCGTGCGACTTCTCGATCGGGATGCTCCAGGTCGGCAAGAAGCGCTATCCGGGCCTGAGCTTCACCGCCGGCGACGGCATGGCGCTGCCCTTCGCCGACGGCGTGTTCGACGCGGTGACGATCTCGTTCGGGCTGCGCAACATCCACGATCCGGTGCAGGGTCTGCGCGAACTGCTCCGGGTGACCCGCCCCGGGGGCAGGATCGTGGTGTGCGAGTTCTCGACCCCCACCTGGAAGCCGTTCGAGACGGTCTACTCGAACTACCTGATGCGGGCGCTGCCGGCGATCGCGCGCCGCACCTCGTCCAACCCGGAGTCGTACGTCTACCTCGCCGAGTCGATCCGCTCGTGGCCCGATCAGCGGGGTCTGGCGATCCGGATGGCCGAGGCCGGCTGGGGGCCGGTCGAGTGGAGCAATCTCTCCGGGGGGATCGTGGCGTTGCATCGCGCCGAGCGGCCGATCTGAGCCGATTTCGCGGCGTTTTCGCCGACGGTTCCGGTTACTCGCCGGTAGCGCACAGACTTAGTGTGCCCTTACTCACATGGGCCTCCGCGGGGGTCTTAGAGTGAGTTCTGATGAGCCTGTGAAGATCTTCACAATCTCCCCTCAAGGGCGACTGGAGGTGCCGTGAACGAGTACATCCCGATCCTGGTGCTGGGCGGGTTGGCGCTCGCCTTCGCGCTGTTCAGCGTCGGCATCGCCCCGTTCACCGGACCGAGCCGATACAACCGCGCGAAGTACGACCGCTACGAGTCGGGCATCGAGCCCAGTCCGTTGCCGCCCGAGGGGGGCAAGGTCTCCATCAAGTACTTCTTCACGGCGATGATGTTCATCGTCTTCGACATCGAGATCGTGTTCCTCTACCCGTTCGCCGTCGCGTTCGACGCGCTGAGCTGGTTCGCGTTCTTCGCCGTCATGCTCTTCCTGATCAACATCACGATCGCGTACGTCTACGAATGGCGTCGCGGGGGAATGGACTGGACCTGATGGGCATCGAGGAGAAACTTCCCAGTGGCGTCCTGCTCTCGACCGTCGAGGGCCTGGCCGGCTACTTCCGCAAGGCGTCCTTCTGGCCGGCGACGTTCGGCCTGGCGTGCTGCGCCATCGAGATGATGACGTTCGGTGCGCCGCGCTTCGACTCCGGTCGCTTCGGCATGGAGGTCTTCCGGCCCTCCCCGCGCCAGGCCGACCTGATGATCGTGGCCGGTCGCGTCAGCCAGAAGATGGCGCCGGTGCTGCGCCAGATCTACGACCAGATGCCGGGACCGAAGTGGGTGCTGGCGATGGGCGTGTGCGCCAGCTCGGGCGGCATGTTCAACAACTACGCGATCGTGCAGGGCGTCGACCACGTCGTCCCGGTCGACATGTACCTGCCCGGCTGCCCGCCCCGCCCCGAGATGCTGATCGACGCGGTGTTCAAGCTGCGCGACCAGATCCAGAGCCAGAAGCTCGGCGCCCACCGCGCGGCCGAGATCCGCGAGCAGGAGCAGGAGGCTCTGGCAGCCCTGCCCACCTCCGCACAGAAGGGACTCATGCGATGAGCGACGAGACCCCCGACGCGCACGAGACGCAGGACGGCTCGCACGAGACCCGCGCCGAGCTGCAGAAGAGCGGCACCGAGCTGGAGATCATCGGCGTCCGACAGGGCTCGTTCGGCGTCCACGGCACCGGCGACACCAGCGGCTTCGGTGGGCTGCGTCGGCCGATCATCATGCCCGGCGCCGCGACCCCGCCCTTCGGTGGGTGGTACGACGAGGTCGCCGAGCGTCTCGCCCAGGGCGAGGGCCTGGCCGACGCGATCGAGAAGGTCGTCATCGACCGCGGCGAGATCACCTTCTTCATCCGGCGAGCCGCCCTGCCGCGCGCGGCCCGCCATCTGCGCGACGACGAGGGGCTGCGCTTCGAGATGCTCAGCGGCGTCAGCGGCGTCCACTTCCCCGGTGACGAGGGTCGTGAGCTGCACGCCGTCTACCACCTGCTGTCGATGACCCACAACCGTCGGATCCGCCTCGAGGTGACCTGCCCGGAGGACGACCCGCACATCCCGAGCGTCGTCGACACCTATCCGACGGCCGACTGGCACGAGCGCGAGGCGTGGGACATGTTCGGCATCGTCTTCGACGGTCACCCGCACCTGACCCGCATCCTCATGCCCGACGACTGGCAGGGACACCCCCAGCGCAAGGACTATCCACTGGGCGGCATCGACGTGGAGTTCAAGGGCGGCTTCATCCCGGCCCCGGACAACAGGAGGTCGTACAGCTGATGACCGAGACAGTGAACGACCCGTACGCGGGCACCACGGAGTCGACGTCCGGCCCCGTCTTCAACGTCACCGGCGGCGACTGGGACTCCATCGACGCCGACACCCTCGAGGGCGACAAGCTCGTCATCAACATGGGCCCGCAGCACCCGTCCACGCACGGCGTGCTGCGGCTCATCCTCGAGATCGACGGTGAGCAGGTGCGCGACGCGCGCGCCGGCATCGGCTACCTGCACACCGGCATCGAGAAGAACATGGAGTACCGCACCTGGACGCAGGGCGTCACGTTCTGCACCCGGATGGACTACGTCGCCCCGTTCTCGACCGAGGCGGCGTACGTCGGTGCGGTCGAGCGGCTGCTGGGCATCGAGGAGCAGATCACCGAGCGGGCCAAGGTCATCCGCGTGATGATGCTCGAGCTGAACCGGATCTCCAGCCACCTGGTCGCGATCGCCACCGGCGGCATGGAGATCGGCGCGCTGACCGTGATGACCTGTGGGTTCCGTGACCGCGAGGAGATCCTCAAGGCCTTCGAGCTCATCACCGGACTGCGCATGAACCACGCATACTTCCGTCCCGGCGGCGTCGCGCAGGACCTGCCGGACGGCGCGCTCGACCAGTTGCGCGACCTCGTGGCGATCCTCAAGAAGCGGCTCCCGGAGTACGCCGCCCTGTGCAACGCCAACCCGATCTTCAAGGGCCGTCTCAAGGACGTCGGCGTGCTGCACCTGCCCGCCGTCATGGCGCTCGGCATCACCGGACCGATCCTGCGGTCGACCGGACTGGACTGGGACCTGCGGGTCAAGCAGCCCTACTGGGACTACGAGACGTACGACTTCGAGGTCGTCACCCGCGACGAGCCCGACGCCTACGGCCGGTTCATGATCCGCCAGTACGAGATGTGGGAGTCGCTCAAGATCGTCGAGCAGTGCATCGACCGACTGGCGGCGACCGAGGGCCAGCCGGTCATGATCGCGGACAAGAAGATCGCCTGGCCGTCGCAGCTGTCGGTCGGCGCCGACGGGCAGGGCAACTCGCCCGAGCACATCCGTCACATCATGGGCGAGTCGATGGAGGCGCTGATCCACCACTTCAAGCTCGTCACCGAGGGCTTCCGGGTGCCGGCGGGACAGGCCTACTTCCCGGTCGAGTCCCCCAAGGGCGAGATCGCCTGCCACGCCGTGTCCGACGGTGGCACGCGGCCGTTCCGCGTCCACTTCCGCGAGCCCTCGTTCGTCAATCTCCAAGGCGTCTCGGCGATGAGCGAGGGCGGCATGCTCTCGGACGTCATCGTCGCGGTCGCCTCGATCGATCCCGTGATGGGCGGTGTTGACCGATGACCGAGCAGGTTTCCGACGCGCTGAGCCAGACCACGCTCGACGAGCTGCGCGAGCTGGCGGGGCGCTATCCGCAGGCACGCAGCGCCCTGCTGCCGATGCTGCACCTGGTGCAGTCCGCCCAGGGGCGCGTCACGACCGAGGGCATCGCCGCCTGTGCGGAGATCCTCGACCTCACCGAGGCCGAGGTCAGCGCCGTCGCGACCTTCTACACGATGTACAAGCGTCGGCCGATGGGCACGCATCACGTGGGCGTCTGCACGAACACGCTGTGCGCCATCATGGGCGGCGACGAGATCTTCGAGCGGCTCTGCGGCCACCTCGACGTCGGCAACGACGAGACCACCGAGGACGGCCAGATCACCCTCGAGCGGGTCGAGTGCAACGCCGCCTGCGACTTCGCCCCGGTGATGATGGTCAACTGGGAGTTCTTCGACAACCAGACCCCCGAGTCGGCCATCGAGATCGTCGACAAGCTTCGCGCGGGCGAGACGGTCGCCTCGCCGCGCGGCGCCACGATCACGTCCTGGCGCGAGGCCGAGCGGGTGATCGCGGGCTTCGAGGACGGGCGCGTCGACGAGGGCCCGGCCGCCGGTCCGGCGTCCCTGGCCGGTCTGCAGATCGCCAGGGAGCGTGGCTGGGAGGCCCCGCCGTTCCAGGCCGAGGGGCCACAGTCCGGTCGGGTGTCCAAGTCCGAGGCCGTCGCCGAGGCAGACACCCGGCGCGCCGAGACCGAGACCGTGACCGAGCAGTCCGCGGCCGACGTGCGCAGCGAGGAGACGGAGGCCACCGATGACTGACGTGCTGACCCCCGTACTGACCGCCAACTGGGGCGACGAGCGTGCCTGGACGCTGGAGGCCTACACGGCCCGCGGCGGCTACCGGGCGCTCGACAAGGCGCTGACGATGGATCCCGACGCGATCATCGAGGAGGTCAAGGACGCCGGGCTCCGCGGTCGGGGCGGCGCCGGCTTCCCGACCGGGATGAAGTGGGGCTTCATCCCGCAGGACAACCCCAAGCCGAAGTACCTGGTGGTCAACGCGGACGAGTCCGAGCCGGGCACCTGCAAGGACATCCCGCTGATGATGGCCAACCCGCACGTGCTGGTCGAGGGCGTCATCATCGCCTCGCGCGCGATCCGCGCCAACCACGCGTTCATCTACGTCCGCGGCGAGGTGCTGCACGTGATCCGACGCCTGCGCGCCGCCGTCCGCGAGGCGTACGAAGCCGGGCACCTCGGGCGTGACATCCACGGCTCGGGCTACGACCTCGACCTGATCGTCCACGCCGGTGCCGGCGCGTACATCTGCGGCGAGGAGACCGCCCTGCTCGACTCGCTCGAGGGTCGTCGCGGCCAGCCGCGACTGCGGCCCCCCTTCCCGGCCGTGGCGGGCCTGTACGCCTCGCCGACCGTCGTCAACAACGTCGAGTCGGTGGCCTCGGTGCCGGGCATCATCGCCGGCGGCGCCGACTGGTTCGCATCGATGGGCACCGAGAAGTCCAAGGGCCATGGCATCTTCAGCCTGTCGGGCCACGTCGCCCGTCCGGGTCAGTACGAGGCGCCGCTGGGCATCACCCTGCGCGAACTGCTCGAGCTGGGCGGCGGCATGCGCCCCGGCTCGGAGCTGAAGTTCTGGACGCCGGGCGGATCGTCGACCCCGATCCTGACCGCCGAGCACCTCGACATCCCGCTCGACTTCGAGAGCGTGGGCGAGGCGGGCTCGATGCTGGGCACCCGGGCCCTGCAGGTCTTCGACCAGACGACGTCGGTGGTGCGCGCGGTGCTGCGCTGGACCGAGTTCTACAAGCACGAGTCCTGCGGCAAGTGCACCCCGTGCCGTGAGGGCACCTGGTGGCTCGTCCAGACCCTGCGACGCCTGGACGAGGGCCAGGGCCGACCGGGCGACATCGAGCTGCTGCTCGACCTGTGCGACAACATCCTCGGCCGCGCCTTCTGCGCGCTCGGCGACGGTGCGACCAGCCCCATCACGTCGGCCATCCAGTACTTCCGCGAGGAGTTCGAGGCCGGCATGACCACGCCGAGCCGCGAGCTCTTCCCGCCGTCGGCCTCGACCCTGTTCGCCAAGGAGGGCGCCCGATGACCGTCACCGAGCCCGGTTCGACCGACACGACCCCGGTCGAGCTGATCACGCTGACGATCGACGACGTCGAGGTCAGCGTCCCCAAGGGCACCTTGGTGATCCGAGCAGCCGAGCTGATCGGCACGGAGATCCCGAGGTTCTGCGACCACCCGCTGCTCGCGCCGGTCGGCGCCTGCCGCCAGTGCCTGGTGGAGGTCCCCGACGCCGGCAACGGTCGCCCGATGCCGAAGCCGCAGGCCTCGTGCACGCTGGAGGCCAGCCCGGGCATGGTCGTGCGCACGCAGGTCACCTCGCCGGTCGCCAAGAAGGCCCAGGAGGGCATCTTGGAGTTCCTCCTGGCGAACCACCCGCTCGACTGCCCGGTCTGCGACAAGGGCGGCGAGTGCCCGCTGCAGAACCAGTCGCTCTCCCACGGAGCCGCCGAGTCGCGGTTCGTCGAGACCAAGCGGCTGTTCCCCAAGCCGATCAACCTCTCGGCTCAGGTGCTGCTCGACCGTGAGCGGTGCGTGCTGTGCCAGCGGTGCACCCGGTTCCAGTCCGAGATCGCCGGGGATCCGTTCATCGCGCTGCTCGAGCGTGGGGCGCAGCAGCAGATCGGCATCGCCGAGGACGTCCCGTTCGGCTCCTACTTCGCGGGCAACACGATCCAGATCTGCCCGGTCGGTGCGCTCACCAGCGCCGACTACCGCTTCCGGTCCCGCCCGTTCGACCTGGTCAGCGTCCCGTCGGTCACCGAGCACGACTCCTCCGGCGCCGCGATCCGCGTCGACCACCGTCGCGGGAAGGTCATGCGTCGCCTCGCCGGCGACGACCCGGAGGTCAACGAGGAGTGGATCACCGACAAGGACCGTTTCGCGTTCACCTGGTCCCGCCAGGCCGATCGACTGACGACCCCGCTGGTGCGCAACCCGCAGACCGGTGAGCTCGAGCCGACCTCGTGGCCCGGCGCACTCGCGGTCGCCGCTCGCGGTCTGGCCGCGGCGGCGGGCAAGGCGGTGCTGACCGGTGGGCGCCTCACGGTCGAGGACGCCTACGCCTACGCGAAGTTCGCCCGGGTCGCCCTGGGCACGAACAACATCGACTTCCGCGCCCGCGCGGTGTCGAAGGAGGAGAGCGACTTCCTCGCCGCGCACGTCGCCGGGACTCCGGTCGACGTGAGCCACGTCGGTCTCGAGCACGCCGAGACGATCGTGCTCGTCGGCCTGGAGCCCGAGGACGAGAACGGCACGCTGTTCCTGCGGCTGCGCAAGGCCGCTGTCCGCCGGGGGGTCCGGATCGTCGCGATCGGCACGCACGCGACCCGAGGCCTGGCCAAGATGGACGGCCACCTCGTGCAGGTCGCGCCCGGGAAGGAGCCGGAGGCGCTCGCGGGCCTGGAGCTCGGTGCGCGGAGCGTGATCCTCGCCGGCGAGCGGCTCGCCACGAGCCCCGGCGCCCTGTCGGCGGTCGTCGCCAAGGCCAAAGACTCCGGCGCCCGCTGGGCCTGGGTCCCGCGTCGCGCCGGCGATCGCAGCGCCCTGGACGCCGGCTGCCTTCCGAACCTGTTGCCGGGCGGTCGTCCGGTCGCCTCGGCCGAGGCCCGTGCCGACGTGGCCGCCGCCTGGGGGGTGCCGAGCCTCCCCGACGCGGCCGGCCTGGACACCGAGGCGATCATCGCCGCCGCTCGCAGCGGCGAGCTGGGAGCGCTCGTGGTCGGCGGCGTCGAGGTCGACGACCTGCCCGATCCGGCGGCGGCGCGCGAGGCGCTCCGGTCGGTGGACTTCTTGGTCAGCCTCGAGGTGCGTCACAGCGACGTCACCGCCCTGGCCGACGTCGTCCTGCCGGTCGCCCCGCCGGTCGAGAAGGCGGGCACCTTCATCAACTGGGAGGGACGCATCCGTCCCTTCGACAAGGTGCTGGCCGACTCGGCCGCGCTGCCCGACGTGCGGGTGCTCGCCGGCATCGCCGAGGAGCTCGGTCGCCCGATCGACGTCCGCACCCCGGAGCAGGCCTTCATCGAGTGGCGCGAGCTGGGTCCCTGGGACGGCAAGCGGGCCACCTTCCGAGCCCGCAAGCAGGCGACGGCCAAGGGCGCCGCGTCGAAGGTCGTGCTGGACACCTGGAAGCTGCTCATCGACGACGGCCGTCTCCAGGACGGCGCCGACACCTACAAGCAGACCGCCCGGGAGCCGGTGCTGCGCGCCAGCGCGGCCACCCTGGCCGCTCACGGCGTCGAGCCCGGCGGTCCGGCCACGATCACCGGCCCCGCCGGCTCGGCCACCTTCACCGCGGAGGTCGCCGACCTGCCCGAGGGCGTGGTGTGGGCTCCCACCAACTCCGGCGTCCACCTGGGCGCCGCGCTCGGCATCGGTCACGGCGGACGGGTCAGCCTGTCGGGAGGCGAGGACAAGTGAGCGTGGACGAACTCTTCGGGAACGACCCGTGGTGGGTCGTCGCACTGAAGGCGTTGCTGATCTTCGTCTTCCTGGTGCTCTACACCCTGTTCAACATCTGGTTCGAGCGCCGGGTCGTGGCCCGCATGCAGCACCGCATCGGCCCGAACGTGCACGGTCCGTTCGGCCTGCTGCAGAGTCTCGCCGACGGCGTGAAGCTCGGTCTGAAGGAGGAGATCTTCCCCAAGGCCGCGGACAAGATCGTCTACTTCGTGGCGCCGATCATCGCCGTCGTCCCGGCGTTCCTGGCCTGGGCGGTGATCCCGTTCGGCCCGGTGGTGAACTTCTTCGGCCATGAGACGCCGCTGCAGCTGACCGACCTGCCGGTCGCGGTGCTGTACATCCTCGCCGTCACCTCCGTCGGCGTGTACGGCATCGTGCTGGCCGGCTGGTCCTCCGGCTCGATCTACGCGCTGCTCGGCGGTCTGCGCTCCAGCGCCCAGGTCATCAGCTACGAGGTCGCGATGGGCCTGTCGCTGGTGGCGGTGTTCATCTACGCCGGCTCGATGTCGACGTCGGAGATCGTCGCGGCGCAGGAGGACATCTGGTTCTTCATCCCGTTGCTGCCGTCGTTCATCATCTACGTCATCGCCATGGTCGGTGAGACGAACCGCGCTCCCTTCGACCTGCCCGAGGCCGAGGGCGAGCTGGTCGGCGGGTTCCACACCGAGTACTCGTCGTTCAAGTTCGCGATGTTCTTCCTCGCCGAGTACATCAACATGGTCACGGTGTCGGCGCTGGCGACGACGATGTTCCTCGGCGGCTGGCGAGCGCCGTTCGGCCTGGCCCAGATCTGGGAGGGCGCGAACGAGGGCTACTGGCCCGTCCTGTGGTTCTTCCTCAAGACGCTGGGCTTCATCTTCCTCTACATCTGGCTGCGAGGCACCCTGCCGCGCATGCGCTACGACCAGTTCATGCACTTCGGCTGGAAGTGGCTCATCCCGATCGCGCTCGGCTGGATCATCGCCTTGGCGTTCATCCGCAAGCTCCAGGTCGAGGACATGCTCGACAGCACGGCGATGCTGATCGCCGCCGGCGTCGCCGGACTGCTGCTGCTCGTCACGTTCTTCCTGCCGGCTCAGGAGGACGAGGAGGAGCCGGCCGAGGAGCCCGCCGAGTTCGACGCCTTCGCCGGTGGCTACCCGGTCCCGCCGCTGCCGAGTCAGCGTGAGGCGATGGCCGCCCGCACCACGACCACCTCGCAACCCACGGATGGGGGAGAGTGACATGAGCACGCTCAGGGAGACGCTCTGGGACCCGATCGCCGGCTTCGGCGTGACGTTCCGGACGATGTTCAAGAAGCCCGTCACCGAGCAGTATCCGTTCGAGAAGGTCCCGACGGCTCCTCGCTTCCACGGTCGGCACCAGCTCAACCGCTGGCCCGACGGTCTGGAGAAGTGCGTGGGCTGCGAGCTGTGCGCCTGGGCCTGCCCGGCGGACGCGATCTACGTCGAGGGCGCCGACAACACCGAGGAGGAGCGGTACAGCCCCGGTGAGCGGTACGGCCGCGTCTACCAGATCAACTACCTTCGCTGCATCCTGTGCGGGCTGTGCATCGAGGCGTGCCCGACCCGCGCGCTGACGATGACCAACGAGTACGAGCTGGCCGACGACAACCGCGCCGACCTCATCTACGAGAAGCAGGACCTGCTCGCGCCGCTGCTGCCCGGCATGGTCGCGCCGCCGCACGAGATGATGATCAGCGACGACCACCACGACTACTACCGCGGCAAGACCCTCCCGATCGTGGAGGCCGATCGACCGGAGGCCGCCTCGTGACCGCGTTCTGGACCCTGGCCCCGGTCATGGTGCTGGCCGCGATGGGCCTGATCTTCGCGCGCAAGGCCGTCCACGCCGCGCTGTGCCTGGCGGTCGTCATGATCTCGCTGGCGATGCTCTACGCGGCCCAGGACGCTCCGTTCCTGTTCGCGGTGCAGATCATCGTCTACACCGGCGCGATCATGATGCTGTTCCTGTTCGTGCTGATGCTCGTCGGCGTCGAGGCCCGCGACTCCGTCGTCGAGACGATCAAGGGCCAGCGGGCCGCCGCGGCGGTGGTCGGCATCGCCTTCGCCGTCCTGCTGTCGACGGTGGTCGCCCAGTCGGTCTCGCTCGCCGTGGTGGGCCTCGACGGCGCGAACGCCGACGGCAACGTGCACGGCCTGGCGACCCTGCTGTTCTCCCGCTACGTGCTCGCCTTCGAGTTCACCGCCGCCCTGATGATCGTCGCGGTCATCGGCGCGATGGTGCTGGCCCATCGCGAGCGTCTGGTGCCGCCGCCGACCCAGGCCGACCTGCAGGCCCGGCGGATGCGGGACTACGCCGAGTCGGGCAAGCATCCGGGCAACCCGCCCACCCCGGGCGTCTTCGCCCGTCACAACGCGGTGGACACGCCCGCCCTGCTGCCCGACGGCACGCCGCTGCCGGAGTCGGTGCCCGGCACGCTCACCCCGCGACCGCAGGGTGGGACCGAGGACGCCGACCGGGCCGTCGCCCAGATCGAGGCGACCGGCCCCGGTCCGGACGAGCGTCCGGCGACCACCGAGAACCCTGAGACGACCGAGGGGGATGACCAGTGACCGAATACATCACCCTCTCGACGCTGCTGTTCTCGATCGGCGCGGTCGGCGTGCTGGTGCGCCGCAACGCGATCATCGTGTTCATGTGCGTCGAGCTCATGCTGAACGCCACGAACCTCGCGTTCGTGTCGTTCGCCCGCCAGCACGGCAACCTCGACGGACAGGTCGCGGCGTTCTTCGTCATGGTCGTCGCCGCCGCCGAGGTCACCATCGGGCTGGCCATCATCGTGTCCATCTATCGCACGCGCCGCACGACCTCGGTCGACGACGCGAACCTGCTGAAGGCCTAAGGAGTTCGCGTTGCTGGACCTGTCCTGGCTGCTCATCGCCATTCCGCTGGCCGGTGCCGCCCTCCTGCTCACCTGGGGCAAGGAGTCCGACGCCTTCGGCCACCTGATCGCCACGGCGTGCTCGGCCGCGTCGTTCGTGCTCGGCGCGATCATGTTCGTCGAGCTGCTCGGTCGCGACGCCGGTGACCGCTCGGTCACGACCTCGCTCGGCACGTGGATCGACGCGGGCCACTTCCACGTCGACTTCGCGTTCACGTTCGACACGCTCTCGAGCCTGTTCGTGCTGCTCATCACCGGTGTCGGCACGCTCATCCACGTGTACTCGATCGGGTACATGGCCCACGACGAGCGGCGTCGTCGCTTCTTCGCGTATCTCAACCTGTTCATCGCGGCGATGCTGTGCCTGGTGCTGGCCGCCGACTACCTGGTCCTGTTCCTGGGCTGGGAGGGCGTCGGCTTGGCGTCCTACCTGCTGATCGGGTTCTGGCAGCACAAGCCGTCCGCCGCGGCCGCCGCGAAGAAGGCGTTCGTGATCAACCGTGTCGGCGACCTCGGCATGGCGCTGGCGATCATGACCTGCTTCGCTTGGTTCGGCACCAGCTCGATCGCGGTCGTCAACGACCAGATCGACACCGTCTCGGGCACGGTGGCCACCGCGCTCGGCCTGCTCCTGCTGTGGGGCGCCTGCGGCAAGTCCGCCCAGTTCCCGCTGCAGGCCTGGCTGCTCGACGCGATGGAGGGCCCGACCCCGGTCTCGGCGCTGATCCACGCGGCGACGATGGTCACCGCCGGCGTCTACTTGGTGGTGCGCTCGCACGACGTCTTCGACGCCTCGCCGACGGCGCGTGGCTTCGTCATCGCGGTCGGTCTGATCACGCTGCTGGCCGGTGCCTGGATCGGCTGCACGAAGGACGACATCAAGAAGTCGCTCGCCGGCTCCACGATGAGCCAGATCGGCTACATGATGCTGGCCGCGGGCCTCGGTCCGGCCGGCTACGCCTTCGCGATCTTCCACCTGCTGACGCACGGCTTCTTCAAGGCCAACATGTTCCTCGGCGCGGGCTCGGTCATGCACGGCATGAACGACGACGTCGACATGCGTCGCTACGGCGCCCTGCGCAGCGCGATGCCCATCACGTTCTACACGTTCGGCATCGGCTACCTGGCGATCATCGGCTTCCCGGGCACCTCGGGCTTCTTCTCCAAGGACAAGATCATCGAGGCCGCCCTCGCGCACAACGTGTGGGTCGGCATCGGCGCACTCGTCGGGGCCGGCGTCACTGCGTTCTACATGACGCGGATGATGCTGATGACCTTCTTCGGCGAGAAGCGCTGGCGTGAGCAGGTTCATCCGCACGAGTCGCCCTCGGTGATGACGACCCCGTTGATCGTGCTCGCCGCGCTGTCGCTGTTCGCCGGCGTGATGGCGCTCGGCAGCTGGATCGAGGAGTGGCTCGAGCCGGCCACCGGCCACGCGGTCCACCACGACCCGCCGCTGCCGATCATCGTGATCACGCTCATCGTCCTGCTGGTCGTCGCCGCGGGCGTCGCGCTGGCATGGCTGGCGTACGGCCGTCAGCAGCCGGCCGCCGAGGCCCCGGCCGACTCGGAGGTCTCGTTCTTCACCCGCGCCGGTCGCGCCGAGCTGTACGGCAACGCGATCAACGACGCGCTGGTCGTCCGTCCGGTCACCCACCTGACTCGGGCGCTCGTCTGGGGCGACGGCAAGATCATTGACGGTCTGGTCACCGGTTCGGCCGACCGCATCGGTGAGATCTCCGGCGAGCTGCGCAAGCCGCAGACCGGGTTCGTCCGTTCCTACGCACTCATGGTCCTCGGAGGTGCTCTCGTGGTCCTGTTGGGCCTGTTGGCGGTGACGCTCGCATGATGCTCTCACTGCTCATCGCCGTACCCCTGCTGGGCGCCCTCGTGGTGGCCCTGCTCCCGCGCTCCGAGGACGGTCGGACGGCCCGGTACGTGGCCGTCGGCGTCTCGATCCTGACCCTGGTCATGTCGCTGCTGCTGCTGCGCGAGTTCGACCTCGAGGTCGGCGGCTACCAGCTGACCGAGCAGCACGAGTGGATCGGCGCCTTCGGCGTCCACTGGGCCCTCGGTGTCAACGGCATCGGCCTGACGATGATCTTCCTGACCACCGTCCTGACGCCGATCGTGCTGGCCGCCTCGTGGAACGACAAGGCCGACGACCCCGGTCGTACGAACGCGTACTTCGCGTGGCTGCTCGCGCTCGAGGCACTCGCGATCGGCGTGTTCGCCGCGACGGACGTGTTCGTGTTCTACGTGCTGTTCGAGGCCACCCTGATCCCGCTGTACTTCCTCATCGGGGGACACGGCACCGGCCGACGCAGCTACGCCGCGGTGAAGTTCCTCATCTACAACCTGCTCGGCGGTCTGCTCATGCTGGCCTCGATCGTCGGCCTGTACGTGCTGTCGACGCAGCAGGGCGGTCCGAGCTTCCTGCGGGCCGACCTCGCCGGCCTCGACA
The DNA here is from genome assembly GCA_029265505.1 of Aeromicrobium choanae. Taxonomy (GTDB): domain Bacteria; phylum Actinomycetota; class Actinomycetes; order Propionibacteriales; family Nocardioidaceae; genus Aeromicrobium; species Aeromicrobium choanae_A. The sequence continues at coordinate 9,748 of JAJUII010000007.1, read as the reverse complement.
TGTCGGCCACGACCGAGAGGCTGCTGTTCCTCGGCTTCTTCATCGCCTTCGCGATCAAGGCGCCGATGTGGCCGTTGCACACGTGGCTGCCCGATGCCGCCGCGTCCGCGACGCCCGGCACCAACGTCATGATGGTCAGCGTCATCGACAAGCTCGGCACCTTCGGCATGATCATCTGGTGCCTGGAGCTGTTCCCGTCCGCGTCCGAGTGGGCGGCGCCGGTGGTGCTCGTGCTGGCCGTCGTGAGCATCCTCTACGGTGCGCTGTTGGCGATCGGCCAGGCGGATCTGCGTCGTCTGGTCGCGATGACGTCGGTGTCGCACTTCGGCTTCATCATCCTGGGCGTCTTCGCGTTCACCTCGACGTCGATGGCCGGCTCGGTGCTCTACATGTTCAATCACGGCCTCACCACCGCGCTCCTGTTCCTGGTCGTCGGCATGATGATCGCGCGGCGCGGCTCGGGCCTGATCGCCGACTACGGCGGAGTCCAGAAGGTCGCCCCGGTGCTCTCGGGCGTGCTGCTGCTCGCCGGTCTGGCGAGTCTCTCCCTGCCCGGCCTGGCGCCCTTCGTCTCGGAGTTCCTCGTTCTGGTCGGCACGTTCAGCCGCTCCATCCCGCTGGCCGCCGCCGCCACGGTGGGCATGGTCCTCGCCGCGGTGTACATCCTGCTGATGTTCCAGCGGACGATGACCGGTCCGCTGAACGAGCGGACCTCGACGTTCCGCGACCTGTCGCCTCGCGAGGTCGGTGCCCTGGCTCCCGCGATCGTGTTGATCATCGGCCTGGGGTTCGTCCCGCAGCCGTTGCTGTCGGTCATCGACCCTGCGGTCGATCCGGTGATCGCCACCGTCGGCGAGGGTGACCCGCCGCAACGTGCCCCCCTCGACCTCACTCAGCAGACGGAAGGAGACCACGAATGATCGGCGTGCTCCCGTCCGTCGCCGCCGCTGGCCCGGACATCCCCGCGGTCGACCTGGACTACCGCCAGCTCTCGCCGCTGATCGCCATGGGCGCGGTCGCGATGATCGGCCTGATCGTCGAAGTCGTGGTGCCCCGCCGGGTGCGCTTCGGGACCCAGGCCGTCGTCGCCGTGCTCGGCTCGATCATCACCCTCGGACTGACCGTGTGGGTCTACCTGGGACTGGACGAGATCGAGGAGGGCCGCTGGCCGGCGCTCGGCTCGACCGGCGCGGACGGCGCGGTCACCGTGGACGGTCCCGGCGTCCTGACCTGGGCGATGCTCGCGATCTTCGGAGCCTTGGCGTTCCTGTTGTTCGCCGAGCGCAGCTTCCACGGCGGGCTGAGCGACTTCACCGGTCGTGCTGCTGACGCTCCCGGCTCGCCCGGCGAGGCGGAGGCCACCAAGGCGCGCCTGGAGCACACCGAGGTGTTCCCGCTGGGAACCTTCGCGCTGGTCGGCATGATGTTGTTCGCCGTCTCGAACGACCTCATCACGATGTTCGTCGCGCTCGAGGTGCTGTCGCTGCCGCTGTACGTGCTGTGCGGTGTGGCGCGCCGTCGTCGGCTCATCAGCCAGGAGGCCTCGCTCAAGTACTTCCTGCTGGGAGCGTTCGCCTCGGCGTTCTTCCTGTACGGAGCGGCGCTGGCGTACGGCTTCGCCGGCAGCGTGAACTTCACCGAGATCGACACGGCCGTCTCGGCCCGCGGCGACTCCGGCGTCATGCTGCTGGCCGCGATCGGTCTGATCCTGGTCGGCCTGCTGTTCAAGGTCGGTGCGGTGCCGTTCCACAGTTGGACGCCGGATGTCTACCAGGGCGCTCCGACCGCCGTCACGGGCTTCATGGCCGCGGCGACCAAGGCCGCCGCGTTCGTCGCGATGCTGCGCGTGCTGTTCGTGGCCTTCGGCGGTTCCTCGTGGGACTGGCGACCCATCCTGTGGGTCATCGCGGTCGTCACGATGCTGCTGGGCTCCGTCGTCGCGATCAGCCAGACCGACGTGAAGCGGATGCTGGCGTACTCCTCGGTGGCGCACGCGGGCTTCATCCTCGTCGGCCTCTCGGGTGCCTACCTGGGCGAGACGGACGGCCTGGCCATCAGCTCGATCTCGGCGGTGCTGTTCTACCTGCTCGTGTACGGCATCGGCTCGATCGGCGCGTTCGCGATCGTCACGGTGGTCCGCGACTCGGCCGGCGAGACCACGCACCTGTCGAAGTGGGCGGGCCTGGGCAAGGAGTCGCCGTGGCTGGCGGGTGCCTTCGCCGTGTTGATGCTGTCGTTCGCGGGCATCCCGCTCACCGGCGGCTTCATCGGCAAGTGGGCCGTGTTCAGCGCCGCGTGGGCGGGCGACGCCTGGCTCCTGGTCGTGATCGGCGCGCTGTGCAGTGCGATCGCCGCCTACTTCTACGTCCGGGTGATCGTGCTGATGTTCTTCACCGATCCGGTCGGCGACGGCCCGACCGTCGCGGTCGCGGGCGTGGCGACTACCGTTGTCATTGCCCTGACCGTGATCGCGACGATCGTGCTCGGTGTGGTTCCGGGTCCGATGCTGGACCTGGCGCAGCACGCCGGCGTGTTCGTCCGCTGACGCGGTCGTCCGTCGTCCGAAGGGAAGAGCACCGTGGCCAACGTCGGGTCGTTCGCTGATCCTGAGTTGGAACAGCGCGTCTCCGCCGGCGTCGATCGCGCCGAGGAGCTGTTGATCCGCTCGGCGCACAGCCCCGAGCCGTTGGTCGCCGAGGCCTCCTCGCACTTGCTCAACGCCGGCGGGAAGCGCTTCCGGCCCCTCCTGGTGGTGCTGTGTGCGGAGTTCGGTGATCCGACGGCGCCGGACGTCGTCCCCGCGGCCGTGGTGGTCGAGCTGACCCATCTGGCGACGCTCTACCACGACGACGTCATGGACGAGGCCGCGATGCGCCGCGGGGCGCCCAGCGCGAACGCCCGATGGGACAACACCGTGGCGATCTTGGTGGGCGACTTCCTGTTCGCTCGGGCGTCCTCGCTGGTCGCCGATCTGGGCCCCGAGGCCGTGCGGATCCAGGCCGAGACCTTCGCCCGACTCGTGCACGGTCAGCTGCGCGAGACGCTGGGCCCGGGGCCCGACGACGATCCGCTCGAGCACTACCTGTCGGTCGTCGCGGACAAGACCGGCTCGCTGATCGCCACGGCCGCCCGGTTCGGCGCGATGATGTCGGGCGCCGGTGCCGACATCGAGCAGACCCTGCTGGAGTTCGGCGAGCGGATCGGTGTCGCCTTCCAACTGGCGGACGACATCATCGACGTCACCAGCGACGCCGCGGACTCGGGCAAGGTGCCCGGGACCGACCTGCGCGAGGGGGTCCCGACGCTGCCGACCCTGCTGGCGCAGGCCTCGCCGGTCGATGGTGACGAGCGACTGCGCGAGCTGCTCGCCGGGCCGATCTGCGACGAGGACGACGTGCAGTGGGCGCTGCAGGCGCTGCGGGAGCATCCTGCGATGGACCGGGCCCGCGCGTACGTCCGGGCCGAGGCCGACGCGGCGCGGGCGCTGTTGGAGAAGTTGCCCGCGGGGCCGGCCCGTGACGCACTCGACGAGCTCTGTACCCGCGCCACCGAGCGGCTCGGCTGAGCACGCCGCGTCGAGACCGGCTCAGATCGCGGTGGAGTCCGCGGCGGCCTCGTCGGCGACCGGGCGGCGGCTGCGGCGCCGGGTCTGCCAGGCGTCGAGGCTGAAGATCACCAGCGCCGTCCACACGATCACGAAGCCGACCCACCGGGCGGGGCTCATCGTCTCTCCGAAGATCGTCAGCCCGAAGACGAACTGCAGGATCGGGCCGAGGTACTGCAGCATGCCGATGGTGGTGAGCGAGAGTCGCACGGCGGCGGCCCCGAACATCAGCAGCGGGATCGCGGTCACGACACCCGTGCCCATCAGCAGCACGCTGGTGAGCACGCCCGCGTGACCGAAGGCGAGCGTCCCGCCGAACCCCAGCAGCGTCAGGTAGGCGAGCGCGAACGGCGTGAGGATCGTCGTCTCGACCGACAAGGCCTCGATCGTGCCGAGGTTCGCTCGCTTCTTGAGGAACCCGTAGGCCGCGAAGCTCGTCGCCAGGGTGAGTGCCACCCACGGCGGGCGGCCGAGCTCGACCGTCAGGACCACGACGGCGATCGCGCCCAGCGCGACGGCGAGCCACTGCAGCCGGCGCAGCTGCTCCCCGAGGACGAAGACGCCCAGAAGCACGGTCATCAGCGGGTTGATGAAGTAGCCCAGGCTCGTCTCGATCACGTGCCCGTTGGTCACGCCCCAGATGAACATCCCCCAGTTGACCGTGATCACGGCCGAGGCGAATGCCAGCGGCACCATGAGGTCGCGGCGGCGCAGGATCGCCCGGTAGGCGCCCCACTTGCGGGCGAGCGTCAGCAGGCCGACACAGAAGACCAAGGTCCACACGATGCGGTGAGCGAGCACCTCGTAGGCGGTGGCGGGGTTCAACAGCGGCCAGTAGAGCGGGAAGAAGCCCCAGCACAGGTACGCGGCGGAGCCGAAGAGCAAGCCCGACTTCGAGTCGGTGTTCGTGGCGGCCACGGTCACACTCAACACCCATCCGGATCGACGACTGTCCGCGGGGCCCGAGTGATCCGCCGCGGTGGGAACCGTTCCGATCGCCAGACGTTTCGACCGGAGCGGTTCGGCGCCGGTCGCTGCCCCCGGCGCGTTGCCTCACGAGCACCCGAGCAACGAGATCAACCTAGGGCAGACGGGCGCCTCATGGGGTCTGAACGCGGGTTCGACTTCGGGGTTTGTGACCGGCATCTCACGGCCGTCACGCGCCCGGGTCAGCGGTAGTTCGTGAACTGGACGGCGAAGTCGAGGTCGGCGCCCTTCACCAGTGCGATGACGGCCTGCAGGTCGTCGCGCGACTTGCTCGACACGCGCAGCTCGTCGCCCTGGATCTGCACCTTGACGCCCTTGGGGCCATCATCGCGGATGAGCTTGCTCAGCTTCTTGGCCTGCTCGGTGCTGATGCCCTGCCCGAAGGAGCCGTTGATCTTGACGTCCTTGCCGGACTGGCGTGGCTCGCCGGCCTCGAAGGCCTTGAGGCTGATGCCGCGCTTGACCAGCTTGCTCTGGAACACGTCCAGCACGGCTCGCGCTCGCTCCTCGGCGTTCGCGGTGATCTCGACCCCCCACTCGCCGCTCCAGGCGATCGAGGCGCCGGTGTTCTTGAAGTCGTATCGCGTCGCGATCTCCTTGGCCGCCTGGTTGAGGGCGTTGTCGGCCTCCTGGCGGTCGATCTTGCTGACGATGTCGAAGGAGGAATCGGCCATGGCCCCCACCCTACGGCGATCGGCGCCGGCGACTCGGGCGGAGGCCGATTTCGGCGTCCGGACCCGGCTGGGGTAATCTTGCAGACTGTCGCGGCAGGTTGCCCGAGCGGCCAAAGGGAGCTGACTGTAAATCAGCCGGCATTGCCTTCAGAGGTTCGAATCCTCTACCTGCCACGTGGGATGAGCCCCCGGCCTCTGCCGGGGGCTCATCGCGTTCGGGTCGGGTGCGGACGCCCGGGCGACGCCCTCGGGCGCGCCGGTACGGTGAACGCGTGTCCAAGACGTGGTTCGACCGGCGCACGTACCGGCGACAGTGGCGCACCGAGGAGCTCGTCGACGCCAAGCGGTCCACCGGCGCCCGCGTCAGTCTGGTGATCCCCGCCGTCGACGAGGCCGACACCATCGGTGACGTCGTCGGACGGATCCACGACGCCTTCGTCGGCGAGGCCGCCCTGGTGGACGAGCTCGTCGTCGTCGACGGCGCCTCCACCGACGACACCGCGCGGATCGCACGCGAGGCGGGAGCGCGGGTGCACGCGCTCGCCGACATCCGCCCCGACCTGGGCGTCCGTCCCGGCAAGGGCGAGGCGTTGTGGAAGGCCCAGTTCGTCACCGACGGCGACCTCCTCGTGTTCGTCGACGCCGACCTCACCGAATGGGACGTCCACTTCGTCACGGGGCTGCTCGGGCCGCTGCTCACCGATCCGGGCGTCGCCCTGGTCAAGGGCTTCTACGACCGTCCGTACCGCGCCGGGGGCGCCGACGAGCCGTTCGGCGGCGGGCGGGTCACCGAGCTCGTCGCACGACCGCTGCTCGCTCTCGACCGTCCCGCGCTCGGACAGGTCATCCAGCCCTTGGCGGGGGAGTGGGCGGTGCGGCGCGCGGTGTTCGAGACGCTGCGGGTCCCCGTCGGCTACGGCGTGGACCTGGCCGCCCTGATCGACGTCCACGACCGGCTCGGCCTCGATGCCGTCGCGCAGGTCGATCTGGGACGGCGCGCGCACTCCCACCAGCGACTGCAGGACCTCGGACCGATGTCCGTGCAGCTCATGGCGGCCGTCCGGTCGCGCTCGGGCGGACCGTCGCCGAGCGACCGTGTGCTGCTCCGACAGTTTCGCGGCGGTGACGCCGCTGCCTGGGACGTCGACCTGCGCGAGCGCCCGCCCGCCCGGGAGGTGGTCCGATGACCCTGCGGTTGGGCCGCCACGAGTTCGCTGACGATCGCACGCTGATGATGGCGATCGTCAACCGCACCCCGGACTCGTTCTTCGACCGAGGCGCGACGTGGGCCGAGGACGCCGCGTTCGAGCGCGTGCGCCAGGTCGTCGACGAGGGTGCCGAGATCGTCGACATCGGCGGGATCAAGGCCGCGCCGGGCGAGGAGATCGACGCCGAGGAGGAGAAGCGGCGGGTCGTCGACTTCGTGGCCCGGGTCCGACGGGAGTGGCCGCAGATCGTGATCAGCGTCGACACCTGGCGGGCGGAGGTCGCCCGCGCGGTCTGCGAGGCGGGGGCGGACCTCATCAACGACGCCTGGGGCGGGGCCGATCCGGCGCTCGCCGAGGTGGCCGCGGAATTCGACGTCGCGCTCGTGTGCACCCACACCGGGGGCGTCGCGCCGCGCACCCGCCCGCACCGCATCGAATACGAGGACGTCGTCGCCGCCGCGATCGAGTCGACGGTCGCGCAGGCCGAGCGCGCGGTCTCGCTCGGCGTCGACCCCGAGAGCATCCTCATCGACCCGGCGCACGACTTCGGCAAGAACACGTTCCACTCGCTCGAGGTGACGCGTCGTCTGGACGAGATGGTCGCCACAGGCTGGCCGGTGCTGGTCTCGCTGTCGAACAAGGACTTCGTGGGCGAGAGCCTCGACCGACCGGTCGGTGAGCGACTGCCTGGGACGCTCGCCGCGACGGCGGTGGCGGCCACCGCCGGTGCCCGTGTCTTCCGCGTCCACCAGGTCCCCCAGACCCGGGACGTGGTCGACATGGCGTGGACGATCGCTGGCCGTCGGAAGCCGGCACGCGCGATCCGGGGGCTGGCATGATCCGCCGACTCGTCGTGGTCCCGCCGGTCCCAGCGCTCCTGCCCCGCTATGCGAGCCTGACCGACCCGGTCGCCGACCTGCGACGATCGGCGACCTTCGTCGTCGGGGCGATGACGCGTGAGGCCGAGGAGGTGTCGATCGTCGGTGACGACCCGTTCGCCGAGCCCGTCGGTCGCGCCCTGCTCGACGCAACCGGCTTCGCCGGGCGGATCGGCGACGACGCCGAGGTCGTGCTGGCGATGGCCAATGGGAGTGCCAAGCGCGGGGAGAAGGCCCCCGGGCACCTGGACGAGCGTGCCTTCGAGTTCGACGACGTGGTCGACGCCGCCCTGCGCTCGGGCGATCCACGTCGACTCGCGGCGCTGGACCCCGAGTCGGGGGCCGAGCTGTGGGCCTCGGGCATCGGGGTCCTGCGCGACCTCGCGCCTCGCCTGGAGGGGACGTGGCGCGTCTCGGTGCCGTACGCCGACGCCCCCTACGGCGTGCTGTGGTGGGTCGCGGCCTGGGTCGCCGACTGATCGTCGTCCGTGGTCGTGCCGCGGCGGAACTGGGGCGGCAGGTCCCCGAGCCGGACGGCCCGGCGGGCCGCGGCGATCGCTTGCTCCAGGTCGGTGAACACCGGGGTGGTGGGTCCGATCGCCCCGACGCGCTCCAGCAGCGAGCGGTCCTGATCGCGGACGCCCTTGAGCACGACGTCGACGCCGCGCCGGTGCAGCGTGGCCATCAGGTCCGCCAGACGCCGTGCCCCCGTCGAGTCCAGCATCGTCAGCTGGGAGAGGCGCAGCACGACCACGCGCGCGTCGCCCACGGTGAGGACGTCGTCGTGGACTCGCTCGGCCGCCCCGAAGAAGACGGCGCCGTCGATCGTCACCAGGGCGATGTGCTCGTCCTCGTCGTGGCGCGGGCCGGGGATGTCGTCCCGCCGCACCCCGCTGGCGCGGGCGACGTGGCGCAGCGTCAGGACGGCGGCGACGACCATGCCGATCGCCACGGCGTTGATCAGGTCGACGGCGATCGTCAGCCCGGCGGTCAGGACGAACACGGCCGCGGCGCCGCGACCCGCACGCAGGAGGGCGTGCGCTCCCTCCCGGTCGACCATGCGACCCGCGACCACGAGCAGCACGCCCGACAGCGCCGCCAACGGGATCTGCGAGACCACCGACGAGGCGACGTAGACGACGCCGAGCAGGACCACGCCGTGGGTCACCGCGGCGAGGCGTGAGCGTCCGCCCGCGCTGACGTTGACGGCGGTGCGTGCGATAGCCCCGGTCGCGGGCATTCCACCGAAGGCTCCGGCGGCGAGCGAGGCCAGCCCCTGACCGACCAGCTCGCGGTCAGGGTCCATCGGTCCGACCTCCGCCATCGTGGTCGCGATCTTGGCCGACAACAGGGACTCGATCGCCGCGAGCGCGGCCACGGCGAGCGCGCCGGGCAGGAGAGCCTCGACCAGGGCGAGATCGTCCGGTCGCGGCGACTGCGGCGCCGGCAGCGAGTCCGGCAGTGCGCCGATCCGAGCCACGGGGGCGTCCGTGACGAGGGTGACCACGGTGACCACGGCCACCGCCAGCAACGAGTCCGGAAGGCGGGGCGCCAGACGTCGTCCGACGACCATGATCACGACCACCGCGCCGACGACGGCGGCGGACCAGGCGGCGTGCGGTCCGGGGTGGAGCACGGCGCGGACGGCGTCGGCGACGGCGTTGGACCCGACCGTGGGTGCGACGTCGACGAGGCGGGGGATCTGCTGGGCTCCGATGATGACCGCGATGCCGAGGGTGAACCCCTCGATCACCGGCCAGGGGATGACGCCGACGATGCGGCCGAGGCGCAGGTACCCGGCGACGACCAGCACGACCCCCGCCATCGCGGCCACGAGGCCGACGCTGGCCACGCCGTGCTCGGCGACGATCGGGGCGAGCACCACCACCATCGCTCCCGTCGGGCCGGAGACCTGGACGTGCGAGCCGCCGAACACCGCCGCGACGATCCCGGCGACGACCGCCGTCACCAGACCGGCCGCCGGTCCCACTCCGGAGGCGACGCCGAAGCCGAGGGCGAGCGGCAGCGCGACCACCGCGACGGTGACACCGGCCAGCAGATCTGCGCGCCAGGTGCGGCGCAGGGGCGCCAGGTCGGCCTTGCCGGGCAGGAGGAGGCGCTCGCTCATCGTGGCTCGGTCGGATCGTCGATCAGCACCGCCTCGGTGTGCTCGAGGCGCTCCCGCAGGAAGGCGCGGGCCGCCTCGAGCAGGGTGTCGATCTGGCCGCTGGCGAGCCGGTAGAACACGGCGCTGCCGCGCCGCTGCGATGCCACGACGCCGTGTCGTCGCAGCACCGCGAGGTGCTGGGACAGGTGGGAGGCCTCCAGGCCGGTCTCCGCCAGCAGTTCGGAGACCGCCCGCTCCGGATGGGTGCTCAGCAGCTCGAGGATGCGGAT
>JAJUII010000200.1 GCA_029265505.1 Aeromicrobium choanae | reverse complement strand
CGTGGCGAGTAGTCTTGGCAGGTCATGCCCCAGCCCCAGCTGACGGCGGCCGTCGCCGCCGAACCACACGTCTCGGCGTTCGTCACCCGACTCCGATCCGGCGCGACCGACGCCCGACTGACCGCACCCGCGGCGCTGTACCCCTTCGTCTCGGCATCGTTGGCCGGCGACAGCGTGGTACTGGCCGTGACGGCCACCGAGCGGGAGGCCGACGAGCTCGCCACGGCGGTCGGCGCGCTCATCGGACCCGACGACGTCGCGGTGTTCCCGGCGTGGGAGACGCTGCCCCACGAGCGGCTGTCACCCCGCTCCGACACCGTCGGCCGACGACTCGCCGTGCTCCGCCGCGTCGTCCACGGGGGAGCGGAGCGCCCGAAGGTCGTCGTGGCCCCGGTGCGGTCGGTCATGCAACCGCAGGTCAAGGGCTTGGCCGACCTGGAGCCCGTCGAGGTCCGCGCCGGTCAGGACGTCGAGCTCGACCTGATCGTCCAGCGGCTCGCCGACGCGGCCTACACCCGCGTCGACCTGGTCGAGCGGCGCGGCGAGTTCGCCGTCCGCGGCGGCATCGTGGACGTCTTCCCGCCGACCGAGGACCATCCGCTGCGGTTGGAGTTCTGGGGAGACACGGTCGACGAGATCCGTCGCTTCGCCGTCGCCGACCAGCGCACCCTCGAACCCGTCGAGCGCCTCTGGGCGCCGCCCTGTCGCGAGCTCCTGCTGACCGACGAGGTGCGGGCCGAGGCCGCCCGCCTCGCCCAGCGCCACCCCGGGCTGGCGGAGGTCTTCGGCAAGCTGGCCGAGGGCCACGTCGTGGAGGGGATGGAGTCCTTGGCCCCGGTGCTCGTCGGCGAGATGGAGCTGTTCGTCGATCTGCTCCCGGCCGGCTCGATCGTCGTCACGAACGATCCTGAGCGGGTCTCGGCGCGCGCCGCGGACCTGTTCGCCACCAGCGAGGAGTTCCTCGCGGCGTCCTGGGCGGCCGCGGCCGACGGCGCCGACACGCCGATCGACCTCGGCTCGGCCGGCTTCCACGAGCTCGCCGAGGTGCGCGCGCACGCCGCCGAGCGGGGGCTCGCCTGGGGCGAGATCTCCGCCTTCGCGATGGACGAGTCGCACAGCGCCGCGATCGAGCCCGCCCCGCAGTACCGCGGCGACCTGGAGGCGGTGCTCGCCGACGTCCGCCGCTGGCGCGAGGAGGATCGGCACCTGGTCCTCGCCGCGCCCGCCCACGGTCAGGCCCAGCGCGCGGTCGAGTGGATGGGCGAGCACGACATCGCCGCGACGATCGTCGAGGAGGCGTCCGGCGCGGCCACCGGCGATCGAGTCGTCCACGTCGTCGTCACCGAGCTCGTCCACGGCTTCGTCGCGCCGGGTCTGGTCCTACTGACCCACGACGACCTCGTCGGCCAGCGCGCCGCCGAGCGCCAGGAGCGCTCGATGCCGGCCCGCCGGCGCCGCCAGATCGACCCGCTGGAGCTCAAGCCGGGCGACCCGGTGGTGCACGAGCAGCACGGTGTGGGCCGCTACGTCGAGCTCGTCAACCGGGTCGTCCACGGGGCGGCGCGCGAGTACCTCGTGCTGGAGTACGCCCCCAGCAAGCGCGGCCAGCCGCCGGACCGCCTGTTCGTCCCCATGGATCAGCTCGACCAGGTCAGCCGCTACGTCGGCGGGGAGTCACCGACGCTCGACCGGCTCGGCGGCGGCGACTGGACCACGCGCAAGAACCGGGCCCGCAAGGCTGTTCGACAGATCGCCGACGAGCTCATCAAGCTCTACGCCGCTCGCCAGTCCACCAAGGGCCACGCCTTCGGTCCCGACACGCCGTGGCAGGCCGAGCTGGAGGACGCCTTCGCCCACGTCGAGACGCCCGATCAGCTCGCCACGATCGAGGAGGTCAAGCGGGACATGGAGCGGACCGTCCCGATGGACCGCCTCGTCTGTGGCGACGTCGGCTACGGCAAGACCGAGATCGCGGTGCGCGCCGCCTTCAAGGCGATCCAGGACGGCAAGCAGGTCATCCTCCTGGTGCCGACGACGCTGCTGGTCCAGCAGCACTACGCGACGTTCGCCGAGCGCTTCGGTCAGTTCCCGGTCACGCTGCGCCCCCTCTCGCGGTTCCAGACCGACAAGGAGGCCAAGGCGACCCTCGACGGATTGGCCGACGGCTCGGTCGACATGGTCATCGGCACGCACCGCCTACTGCAGCCCGGCGTGAAGATCAAGGACCTCGGCCTGGTCATCATCGACGAGGAGCAGCGCTTCGGCGTCGAGCACAAGGAGGCGCTCAAGCACCTGCGCGCCGCCGTGGACGTGTTGAGCATGTCGGCCACGCCGATCCCGCGCACACTCGAGATGGCCGTCACCGGCATCCGGGAGATGAGCACGATCGCCACCCCGCCGGAGGAGCGGCACCCGGTGCTGTCCTTCGTCGGCCCCTACGACGACAAGCAGGTCACCGCCGCGATCCGTCGTGAGCTGCTTCGCGAGGGCCAGGTCTTCTACCTCCACAACCGCGTCCAGAGCATGGACAAGGCCGCCGCTCGCATCCGCGAGCTCGTCCCCGAGGCCCGGGTGGCGGTCGCCCACGGTCAGATGGGCGAGGCGCGCCTGGAGGAGGTCATGGTCGACTTCTGGGAGAAGCGGTTCGACGTGCTGGTGTGCACCACGATCGTCGAGTCGGGCCTGGACGTCTCGAACGCCAACACGATGATCATCGAGCGCGCCGACACCCTGGGTCTGTCGCAGCTGCACCAGTTGCGCGGTCGTGTGGGTCGCGGCCGCGAGCGCGCCTACGCGTACTTCCTCTACCCGCCGGACAAGCCTCTGACCGAGACGGCCCATGAGCGGCTTCGCACGATCGCCCAGCACTCCGAGCTCGGCGGAGGCATGGCCGTGGCGATGAAGGATCTCGAGATCCGCGGCGCGGGCAACCTGCTCGGCGGTGAGCAGTCCGGTCACATCGCCGACGTCGGCTTCGACCTGTACATCCGGCTCGTCGGCGAGGCCGTGGCCGAGTTCCGCGGCGAGGGCGAACCGGAGAAGGAGGTCAAGCTCGAGCTGCCCGTCGAGGCTCATCTGCCGCACGACTACGTGCCGAGTGAGCGGCTCCGACTCGAGATGTACAAGCGACTCGCCGACGTCCGCTCCGGCGAGGACATCGCCGAGCTGCGCACCGAGCTGCTGGACCGGTACGGCCCGCTGCCCGATCCGGTCGAGGCGTTGCTCGACGTCGCCGCGCTGCGGGTCAAGGTGCGGGCCGCCGGGCTGACCGAGGTGACCTCGGCCGGCTCCAACATCCGCTTCACGCCGGTCGAGCTCAAGGAGTCGGCCACGCTGCGCATCAACCGCATCTACCCCAAGAGCCTCTACAAGGAGGCCGTCAAGGTGCTGCTGGTGCCCGCGCCGAGACAGCCGGGCATCGGCGGCAAGCCGCTGCGGGGACGCGAGCTGCTGGAGTGGACCGGCCGCGTCGTGGACGCGATCGTCGGGTGATCCGCGCGGTCGAATCCGCCCGTCGCCGCGCCTCGATTCGGCTATCGTCGTGCGGTGATCGATTCACCGACACGCCGTGAGCCCGAGCCGTCACCGCGGCCGCGGTGGCGCCGCGTCATCCGCAGCCTGTCGGTCATCACCGGCATCGTCGTCGTGCTCGCGGTCCTCGCCGCGCTCGGCACCGACTGGTGGCTGCGCAGCCGGCTCGGCGGTCAGGTCGAGCAGCTCCCGCAGGCCCTGCCGACCCATGCCGACCGGCCGGACAAGCCGCGTCACGACGCGATGAACATCCTGCTGATGGGCAGTGACAAGCGCGCCGACGGCTCCGTCGCCGGCCAGCGCAGCGACACGATGATGGTCGTGCACGTCGCCGCCGACCGGGAGCGGATCGGCGTCGTCGGGATCCCTCGCGACTCCTGGGTCCAGGTCCCCGGCCACGGCCCCGCCAAGATCAACGCCGCGTTCGCCTGGGGCGGACCCGCGCTCGCGGTGGAGACCGTCGAGCGACTCACCGACGTCCGCATCGACCATGTGGCCGTCATCGACTGGGAGGGCTTCAAGGCGCTCACCGACGCCCTCGGCGGCGTGCGGATCACCATCCCGCAGACGGTCACCGACGGCTACTCCGGCCGGACGTGGGAAGCCGGGGAGCACCGGTTGGACGGCGAGAGCGCGCTGGCCTACGTGCGCCAGCGGGCCGGACTGCCGAACGGCGACCTCGACCGGATCAAGCGGCAGCAGGCCTTCCTGCGGTCCCTGCTGCGTCAGACGCTCTCGACGGAGACGTTCACCAGCCCGAGGCGTCTGTACGACGTGCTCGACGCCGTCACCGCGAACCTCGCGGTCGACGAGGGCTGGACACCGGCGCAGATGCGCAACTTGGCGTGGTCCCTGCGCGGGGTGCGCGCCTCCGACGTGACCTTCACGACCGTTCCGGTCAAGGGCCT
>JAJUII010000127.1 GCA_029265505.1 Aeromicrobium choanae | reverse complement strand
CGCCGTTGATGCCGATCGCGGCGCCGACGACCAGGCGGCCGTCCGGGTCCGTCGCCGGCGTGTAGATCGTGGCGCGCAGCGCCGCCTTGCGGGTGAGCACGCCGACGAGCGCCTCGCCTCGGACCACCGGAGCGAACGGCACGTGCTGCTCCGAGAGCAGGTTGAACATCTCGCGGGGGTCTCCGCCGGCCGGCAGCACGAACGGGTCGGTCAGCATGACCTCGCGGACCTGGGCGAAGCGGTCGATCTCGTGCGCCTGGCTCGGGGTGAACACGCCGACGACCTTCAGCTCCGGGCCGTCGAGCGACTCCACGACCACCGCGCCGCCGTGGGCGCGCTTCGGCACGAGGCTGAGCGCCTCCCCGACGGTCATCGTCGGCGTCACCGTGACGGGGGTGTCGTAGACGGTGTGGGCGGCCTTGACCCGCGAGACCGTCGCGCCGACGATGTCCAGCGGGATGTCCTGCGGGATGATCGCGATCGCACCGCGGCGCGCCACCGTCTCGGCCATTCGACGCCCCGACACGGCGGTCATGTTCGACACCACGAGCGGCAGGGTCGCCCCCGTGCCGTCGCTGGTCGACAGGTCGACGTCGAACCGAGACGCGACGTCGGACCGGCTCGGGACCATGAAGACGTCGTTGTAGGTCAGATCGTGCTGGGGCTGCTGATCGTTGAGGAACCGCACCCGGCAAGTCTACGGGCGGGGACCCTCGGCGGTGGTCGGCGTGAACTTCGGGATCCGCAGCGTGACCTTGGTGCCCAAGCCGGGCGCGGTCTCGACGACCAGGCCGTGATCGTTGCCGTAGACCGTGCGCAGGCGCTCGTCCACGTTCGCCAGGCCCACCGAGGGTGAGCTGTTCCGGCCCGCCAGGGCCGCCCGCACGGTCTCGGGGTCCGAGCCGACGCCGTCGTCCTCGATCGAGATGAGACATTCGGCGCCCGCGTCCTCGGCGATGACCGTCAGCTGGCCGGGCCCCGGCTTGCGCTCCAACCCGTGCCGCACCGCGTTCTCCACGAGTGGCTGGATGGTCAGGAACGGCACGGTGAGACTGAGCACCTCCGGTGCGATCCGCGTGGTGACCTTGAGCCGGTCGCCGAAGCGGGCCTTCTCCAGCACCAGGTAGCGCTCGATCGAACGCAGCTCCTCGGCGAGCGTCGTGTAGTCGCCGTGCTGGCGGAACGAGTATCGGGTGAAGTCGGCGAACTCCAGCAGCAGCTCGCGGGCTCGCTCGGGATCGGTGCGCACGAACGAGGCGATCGCGCCGAGCGAGTTGTAGATGAAGTGCGGCGAGATCTGGGCCCGCAGAGCCCGCAGCTCGGCCTCCATCAGTGCCGTGCGCGACGCCGACAGCTCGGCGAGCTCGAGCTGGCTCGAGACCCACCCGGCGACCTCGGTCGTGGTGCGCGCCATGCCGGCCGAGGCGCGGTCGTCGACGACCACGATGGTGCCCACGACGCGGTCCTCGATCGACAGCGGCGCGACGACCACCCGATTCGAGGCTTGGGTGCGCCCCGTCTCCAGTGCCACCGTGACGAGCTCGGCGGTGGCCTCGGTCTCGTCGTCGCCCGCCCAGCCGAGCGGTCCGTGCGTGTCCGTGATGCCGACGGTGCGGGCGGCGATGAGCCGTCGGATGTGCGGCAGGGCCTTGGCGACGCTCTCGGCGTCGAGGCCGGACCGCAGGGCGGGGGAGGCGAGCGCCGCGGTGTGCAGCGTCTCGTAGGTCGCCCGGTCCTCCTCCGACCCGAGGCTGCCGCGCCGGCTGAGGAGCACCCAGCGGGTCAGGATCGCAACGGCGATCAGCACCGCGACGACCGCGAGGGCGATCAGGACGTCTCCCACCGTGTCGCCCCTCAGTCCAGCGAGAGCAGGATCGCGTCCGGCGGGTCGGGCTCGACCGCGAGCGCGGACTTGTCGACGACTGCACGCACGCACCGGGTCTCGTGGCGCAGGCGGAGCTTCGCCGCACCGGAGGCGTACTCTCGCCACAGGTCGTGGACCGCGCCGAGGGCGGACTCCGAGACCGAGGGCGCCCGGGTCTGCTCGGCGAACCGGATCAGGTGCGGCAGGTCGAGCTCCTCCCAGGCGCTGAACACCTCGGTCTCGGGCTCGCGGTACAGGCCCGAGGCCGAGAACGTGTCGACCTGCGGCTCGGGGGTGTCGCGGTCGCCGGTGATCGACCGGAGGCGCCGCACCCAGGGGATCGAGTCGTCGTAGCGGCGAGTCATCGTCGAGAGCAGTCCGCCGGGGACGAGCACGCGGGCGTACTCCGCCAGCGCCGTCGGCGACTCCTGCAGGAACGGGGTGATGACGACGTCGAACGTCGACGAGCGCAGGGGGAGGCGCTCGCCGGCCGAGCGGATGTAGGTCAGGTCGGGGTTGCGGATCGCCTCCACGTCGTCGCCCAGCACGGTGACGTCGTGGCCCTGCTCGGCCAGCTCGTAGGCCAGTCCGCCGTCGCCGAGGTGCAGCACCGTGGACAGGCGGTCCCCCACCATCCACTTCGCAGCCCGTTCGGAGGCGATGACGTCCACGGTCCCGAGGCTACCGCCGGGCAGCCCCGGTGGCCGGGCGCGCGCTGGGTACGCTGCCTGCGTGTCCGATCCGTTCATCGCCGCCGCCTCGCTCGAAGGGGTCCCCTCGGCGTTCCGTGCCGCCCGCGACGGCATCGACGCACTGCTGCGGGACCGCGGGCTGCGACGCACGACCCCCGACGACACCGCGCGCTCACTGCTGATCGGAGCGTGGGCCACCGCGACGCTCGAGGGCAGTGAGGTCGACCTGGACGAGCTGGGCTCCGGTGGTGGCGACCTCACGGCGCGCGCCGCGGTGCGGATGACGACCGAGCTGCTGGGTCTGCTGCCGACGTGGCAGCGGTCGCCCGTGCAGGCGCTCGCCCGCATCCACGCCCTCGCCGCCTCGGGGTCGCTGCCGGACGACGAGCTCGGGCGTCCGGTGAACCCCGACGGCGCCGCTCGACTGACGAACCTGGCGGGCATGCTGACCGGGCCGACCGAGGCCCCGGCGCTCGTGGTCGCGGCGCTCACCCACGCCGAGATCGCTTCGGCGGGCGCGTTCGCCTCGCACAACGGAGTCGTGGCCCGGGCCGCCGAGCGGCTCGTGCTGGTGGCCCGCGGCGTGGATCCGGCGTCGGTGACCGTCCCCGAGGCCGGACACGTCTCGGCCGCACCGGACTACTTCGCGGCACTCGAGGCCTATCGGAGCACGCAGACGGGCGTGCACCAGTGGCTGCTGTACGCGGCGGAGGCGTTCACGCGCGGGGCCGAGGCCTCGCCGCTGGCGAACCCATGAGGTGAGGGTCGGCCCCGGTACCCAGGACGACGGCGTCGGGGAAGGCCCGACGCCGCCGTGATGCCCGGATCGACGGCTACCAAGCGTGCTCTGCGTCGAATCATCGCCCCGGGGCCGCGAGTGTCGAGTCGGTCAAGCGGTTGTCCCGAGTGCGATTGCCCTGTGGGACGGGAGATCGCCGCGTGGGTACCGTGATGCGGGCCGCTCTGGAGTTCTGTCTCAAGAGTGCCTCAGTGTGACCTGAATCACAACCCTAGCTGCGAGAGCGACGACGGATCGCCGCGCTGATCCCGAGGGCGACGAGCGAGACCGAGGCCGCGACCCCGCCCAGCGCCGCCGCCTTGCCGGCCGTGCTCTCGGGGACCAGGCGCGAACGCAGCGCGGTGGGGCGCTCGAACGTGAGGATCGGCCAGCCCTCCTCGGTGGCCTTGCGGCGCAGCCCCTTGTCGGGGTTGACCGCGAAGGGGTGGCCGACGGCCTCGAGCATCGGGATGTCGGTCTCGGAGTCGGAATAGCCGAAGCTGCGCGACAGGTCGTACCCCTCGCGCTCGGCCAGCTCCTTCATCGCGGTGACCTTGTTGGGGCCGTACGCGTAGTGCAGGATCCGACCGGAGTACTTGCCGTCGACCTCCTCCAGCCGGGTGGCGATGGCGTGGCGCGCCCCGAGCATGCGGGCGATCGGCTCGACCATCTCCTCGCCGGACGCCGAGACGATGACGACGTCGTGCCCGGCCTCACGGTGCTCCTCGATGAGGTCGAGTGCCTCGGTGTACACGAGCGGCTCGATGACGTCGTGCAGCGCCTCCCGCACGATCTGACGCACCGTCACCACGTCCCAGCCGGTGACGAGAGAGCTGATCTCCTCGCGCATCTTCTCGAGCATCTCGTGCGTCGCGCCCCCGGTGCTGAACACCAGTTGGGCGTACGCACTGCGCAGGACGGCACGGCGACTCAGCAGGCCCTCGGCGAAGAGTGACTTGCTGAAGGCCAGCGTGCTCGACTTGGCGATGATCGTCTTGTCGAGGTCGAAGAAGGCGGCGGGCCGCCCCGCTGATGTCGCCATGACTCCAGCGTAGGCGGTCGAGCCGACGCCACGGAGGCGAACGATCCACAGGCTGCGGCGGCGCCCCGCGCCCGTCCACATCCTCGGACGCGCTCCTGTCGTGCATCGTGGGGGTCGACGAGGGTGTCGGACATGTCGAGCGAGCCCACCTCCCCACCCCTGGTCGTGACCTCCGACGACGGCTTCGCCGAGAGCGCCCGCCGGTGGTGTGCCGCCGTCGGGCGCGAGGCCGAGACGGTCGCCGATCTCGGCCGGGTGCGGCGAGCCTGGCGGTCGGCCCCGGCGATCGTGGTCGACGCCCGCGACCTGTCCGAACTGCTGGCGGCCGAGGTGCCTCGCCGCGATCAGGTCGTCGTGGTGGCCCCGCAGCCTCACGAGGTGTGGCGGCCGGCGTTGCGCCTCGGCGCCCGGGACGTGGTCGCCCACGGGGACGACGAGGCGGTCGTCGAGGCCCTGCTGCGGGCGCTCGACGGCGCGGGCGAGGCGTGCACGGTGGCGATCGTCGGGGCCTGCGGCGGTGTCGGCGCCTCGACCTTGGCCACGGCCACGGCACGGTCGGCGGTCGACCGGGGGCTGCGGGCGGTGCTCGTCGACGGCGACCCCACGGCGGGCGGACTGGACCTGGTGGCCGGCGCCGAACGGGTGGCGGGCGCCCGGTGGGATGACCTCGACGGGGCGGTGGGTCACGTCGCCGTCGACGAGCTGACCACCTCGCTGCCGGTGCACCGCGGGGTGACGCTCGTGTCGTTCGGTCGCGACGCCGGCCCGATCCATGGTGTGGCGCCGGTCGTGTCGGCGGCGGTGCGAGGATTCGATCTCGTCGTCGCGGACGTCCCTCGCCACCTCGACGACCTGGGCCGCGAGCTGCTCACCCGGGCGTTGCTGATCGTGCTCGTGGTGCCGCGCCGGCTCACCGGCATCGTCGCGGCGCGTCGACTGATCGAGCGTCTCGACGTCCAGCCCGGTGAGCTCGTGGCCATCACGCGGGCCTGCTCGGGCGGTCCTCCCTCGGCGGTCGTCGCGCGTGAGCTCGGCGTGCCCGTCCTGGCGGACGTGCGGCACTGCCGGAGGCTGGCCGTCGACGTCGAGCAGGGCCTGGGTCCCGCCAAGGCGCGGCCGGTGCTCGCGGCGAGCCGCCGCATCCTCGACACGGTGGGTCTGAGGTGAGCGGTCCGCCGGCGGAGGTCGTCGACCGGGTGCGCCGTCGCCTGGCGGGACGGGGCGTCGAGCCGACCCCGCACAGCGTCGCCGAGGCGCTGCGCGCCGAGGGGCAGCTGTGGGGCACCACCACCGTCCTGGCGATCGTCGATCGGTTGCGGGGTGAGGCGCTGGGCGCCGGGGTGCTGCAGCCGCTGCTGGACGCGCCCGGCGTGACGGACGTGCTGGTCAACGGCAGCGACGGCGTCTACGTCGACGACGGGACCGGCCTGCGGCGCTGCGACGAGATCGACTTCCCCGACGAGCCGACCGTGCGTCGGCTCGCCCAGCGTCTCGCTGCGGCCACCGGTCGCCGCCTCGACGACGCGAGCCCGTGGGTCGACGGTCGGCTGCCCGACGGAACCCGGCTCCACGCCGTGCTGGCGCCGATCGCCCGCGGCGGCACCGTGATCTCTCTGCGCGTGCCCCCGCGACGGGTCCTCCCGCTGGATGAGCTCGAGCGTCGCGGAGCGGTGGCCGCGCCGGTCGCGGCCCTGCTGCGTGAGCTCGTCGATCGCCGCCGCAGCTTCCTGGTGACCGGCGGTACGGGGTCGGGCAAGACGACGGTCCTGTCGGCCTTGCTCGAGTTGGTGCCCGCCACCGAACGGATCGTCATCGTCGAGGACTCCGACGAGCTCCGTCCCGATCATCCTCACGTCGTGGGGCTGGTCGCCCGCCCGGCGAACGTGGAGGGGGCCGGTGCGGTAGGGCTGCGCGACCTCGTGCGTCAGGCGCTGCGGATGCGACCCGACCGCCTCGTCGTGGGCGAGGTGCGGGGCGCCGAGGTCGTCGAACTGCTGGCTGCGCTGAACACCGGGCACGAAGGCGGCTGCGGGACGGTCCACGTCAACGCACCGGAGGATCTCCCCGCCCGCCTGGAGGCGCTGGGCGTCGCCGCGGGGCTGGCACGGGACGCGGTGCACGCGCAAGCCGTGGCGGCCATCGACGCGGTCGTCCACGTCGCCCGGCGGCGCGACGGCCGGCGCGAGGTGGCGGCGGTGGCCGAGGTGGGGTCCGGCGACGGTCGGCTCGCCATCCGGCCGCGGCTGATCGTCGACCACGGTCGGGTCGTCGGCCCGTGAGCGCCCTGGCGGCCGTCGCCGTCGCTGCGGCGTTCTTCTGGCTGCGCCCGCCGTGGTGGTGCGTCCGCGCCCGCGCGATCCCGACGGGGGTGTCGAGACCGTCACGGCGCGTGGTCCTGGTCGCCGCCGGTCTGGCGGCGGTGCTGTCGGCGGTCACGGCCCCGGCTGCATCGGCGATCGTGGCCTGGAGCGTCGCCGGGGCGGTGTGGTCCGGGACGGTGATGGTGCGCCGGGCTGCGTGGCGTCGACGCCGTGCCGCCGTCCGCGAGGAGACGCAGTCGGCGATCGACGCCCTCGTCGGGGAGCTGCGAGCCGGAGCGCCCCCGTACGCCGCTCTCGCCGCGGTGGCCCGCGAGTCCGAGCTGGTGGACCCGGTGGCTCACGTCGCGGCCAGCGGCGGCGACGTCGCCGCGGCGCTGGTGGCCGTGGGGCGGAGACCGGGCGCGGAGCCACTCGTCGCGGTCGGTCAGGCCTGGGGCATCTCCGAGGCGTGCGGGGCGCCGCTGGTCGCGGTGCTGGATCGGGTCCGGTCCGGCACGCGCGAGGACGCCGAGCTCGATCGCGAGATCGCCGCCGCGGCCGCGCCGGCGCGGGCGACCGGCACGCTCATGGCGGCGATGCCACCCGTGGCCCTGGGGCTCGGCTCCGGACTGGGCGTCGATCCGGTGAGGATCCTCCTCACCACCGTCCCCGGAGCGCTGTGCCTCGCCGCAGGAGTGGCCTTCGCGGTGGCGGGCCTGGCCTGGGTGGATCGGATCGCCGAGCGGGCCGAGGCGTCATGATCGCGGGCCTGCTCGTCGGCCTGGCCGTCCTGGTCGCCCATCCGCCCCCGGCGCGACGCCGGTGGCGCGCGCTGCGTACGGGCACCT
>JAJUII010000188.1 GCA_029265505.1 Aeromicrobium choanae | reverse complement strand
GTCGACGTAGCGCATCTCGCCGGAGGGCAGACGCAGCTGCGCCTTCGAGCCCTCCTTGGCGACGAGCTGCACCTTGGCACCGGCCGAGCGGCCCATCTTGGCGCCGCCACCCGGACGCAGCTCGATCGCGTGGATCGTGGTGCCGACCGGGATGTTGCGCAGCGGCAGGTTGTTGCCGGGCTTGATGTCCGCGCCCGTGCCCGCCACGACCGTCGCGCCCTGCTTCAGGCCGTCGGGGGCGATGATGTAGCGCTTCTCGCCGTCGGCGTAGTGCAGCAGGGCGATGCGCGCGGTGCGGTTGGGGTCGTACTCGATGTGAGCGACCTTGGCCGGCACGCCGTCCTTGTCGTAGCGCTTGAAGTCGATCACGCGGTAGGCGCGCTTGTGACCGCCACCGTGGTGGCGAGCGGTGATCCGACCCTGGTTGTTGCGGCCACCCTTCTTGGGCAGCGGCTGCACCAGCGACTTCTCCGGCGTCGTGCGCGTGATCTCGGCGAAGTCCGCCACGCTCGAGCCGCGACGGCCCGGGGTGGTGGGCTTGTACTTGCGAATAGCCATGTGTCAGTCAGTCCTTCAGCTCGGGCTCGAGAAGATGTCGATGCTCTGACCGGCGGCGACGCTGACCACGGCGCGCTTGGTGTTCTTGCGCTTGCCGAGTCCGTTGCGGGTCCGACGGGTCTTGCCCTTGCGGTTGATCGTGTTCACCGCGGTGACCTTGACCCCGAAGATCTCCTCGACGGCGATCTTGATCTGGGTCTTGTTCGCGTCCGGGTGGACCAGGAACGTGTACTTGTTGTCGTCGAGCAGGCCGTAGCTCTTCTCGCTGACGACCGGCGCGATCAGCACGTCACGCGCGAAGGTTCCGTGGTTCGTCATCAGTTCTCCTCCTGGGCCTCGTCGCCGCCGGCCGGGGTGAACCCGGCCGCCTCGGCGGACTCGACGGTGTCGAACCAGACCTCGGCGACCGTCTGGTCGTACCACTGGCTACCGGGGACGTGGTACTTCTTCGAGCTCTCGTTGCCCTTGATCTCGTGACCCTTCGGCGCGTTGCCACTGGCCAGCGGAGCCTTCGAGCCCGGGCCGTACGGCTGGGTCTTGGTCGCGCCGGCCTTGGCCTCGCTCTTGTCCTCCGCGGGCGCATCGGCCTTGGCGGGGGCGGTCTTCTTCGCCGGCGCGGGAGCCGGGGCGTCTGCCTCGGCGGCGGCCTGGCTCAGCTTGACGGTCGCGGTGCCCTCGGCCGAGCGAGCCGCCACGAAGGCGTCGAACGCGGCCTTGGTGAAGACGACGTCGTCGGCCAGCAGCACGTCGTACGTGTTGAGCTGGTCGAAGGTCAGCAGTGCGACGTTCTGCGCGTTGCGCAGGCTCTTGACCGTCAGCTCGTCGCCGCGGTCGACGACCACGAGGACGCGGGGGCGGGCGGTGAGCTCACGCAGCGCGGCCAGCGCGGCCTTGGTCGACGGCGCGTCGCCGCTCACGAGCGACTCCACGACGTGGAGCCGACCGTTGCGGGCCCGATCGGTGAGGGCGCCACGCAGCGCGGCGGCCTTCATCTTCTTGGGGGTGCGCTGGTCGTACGAACGCGGCGTCGGGCCGTGGACGATGCCACCGCCGGCGTACTGCGGCGCACGGATCGAGCCCTGGCGGGCGCGGCCGGTGCCCTTCTGGCGGTACGGCTTCTTGCCGCCGCCTCGGACCTCGCCACGCGACTTGACGTCGTGCGTGCCCTGACGGGTGGCGGCGAGCTGGGCGGTGACGACCTGGTGCATCAGCGGAATGCTGACGCGGGCGTCGAAGATGTCGACGGGCAGGTCGACGTCGATGGTCTTGGTGGCCATGTCGGTCAGGCTCCCTTCGCAGCGGAGCGGATGACCACGAGCGCGCCCTTGGGTCCGGGCACGGCGCCCTTGACCAGGATCAGGCCGCGCTCGCTGTCGACCGCGTGGACGGTGAGGTTCTGGACGGTGACGGTGTCGGTGCCCATGTGGCCGGCCATGCGCAGGCCCTTGAACACGCGGCCGGGGGTGGCGCAGCCACCGATGGACCCCGGCTTGCGGTGGTTGTGGTGCGCACCGTGGGAGGCCGAGACGCCGGCGAAGCCGTGACGCTTCATGACGCCGGCGAAGCCCTTGCCCTTGCTGGTGGCGGTCACGTCGACCTTGTCACCGGCGGTGAAGATCTCCGGCGAGATCTCCTGGCCCACGGTGTAGTCGGCGACGGCCTCGGTGCGGATCTCGACGAGGTGCCGGCGCGGGGTGACGCCCGCCTTGGCGAAGTGACCGGCGCGCGGCTTGTTCAGCTTGCGGCCGTCGATCTCGCCGAAGCCGAGCTGGACGGCGCTGTAGCCGTCGTTCTCGCGCGTCCGGATCTGGGTGACGACGTTGGTGGACGCCTCCAGGACGGTGACGGGGATGACCCGGTTGTTCTCGTCCCAGACCTGCGTCATGCCGAGCTTGCGACCGAGGAGGCCGCGCGCGGTGAGTGTGCTGCTCATGGTTGCGGGTCCTCCCTCAGAGCTTGATCTCGATGTCGACACCGGCCGGCAGGTCGAGTCGCATGAGCGAGTCGACGGTCTTCGGCGTCGGGTCGATGATGTCGATGAGCCGCTTGTGGGTGCGCATCTCGAAGTGCTCGCGGCTGTCCTTGTACTTGTGCGGCGAACGGATCACACAGAACACGTTCTTCTCCGTCGGCAGCGGCACGGGGCCGGCCACCCGGGCGCCGGTACGGGTCACCGTGTCGACGATCTTCTTCGCCGAGGAGTCGATGACCTCGTGGTCGTAGGCCTTGAGCCGGATACGGATCTTCTGTCCCGCCATGCTCTTGCGCTTCCTTTACGTTCGTCTTCGCTTGCTGCCCCCGGGTTCGGGGGAAGCATGCCCCCGTTCTCCGTATCCCGAGGTCGGGCGTGTCGCAGCGCCTGGAGCGCGCAAGATCCACACACTTCTCGAGTTAGATGGTTGGACCGGCACCGCTCCACCGTCGGTGGTGCGGCTGGACCGGACAACATGGACTCGGGCTCGGCACCTGCGTCAGCGTCGGACGTGAGTTCCCGACCGCAGATGCCACCGCGACCATGCCGGGGCAACTTGTCCATTCTGACAGACGACCGTCACCGATGACAAATCGGGGGTCACGCGACGTGGACCACACCTGTTCCGGCGTCATCGGTGGCCCCCGACCTCGTGGTCGCGGTGGCTGATCGGCTCGATCTGGAACGTCGAGTGGGCGACGTCGAAGTGCCCCGCGAGGCACTCGCTCACCCGGTCGAGCACCTCATGCGCACGGTCCATCGAGGTGACCGCGTCATCGACCACCAGGTGCACCGACATCACCGGCATGCCGCTGGTGATCGTCCACACGTGCAGATCGTGCAGATCGACGACGCCCGGGACGCCGAGCACGTGGCGGCGCACCCGTTCGAGATCGACGTCACGCGGCGTCGACTCCAACAGCACGTCGCCGACCTCGCGCAACAGCGCGAGCGCCCGCGGGAGGATCAGGGCGCAGATCACCAGCGAGGCGATTGGGTCGGCCACGTGCCGGCCGGTGATCGCGATGACCGCCGCCGAGATCAGGACCGCGACCGAGCCGAGGGCGTCCGCCATGAGCTCGAGATAGGCGCCGCGCACGTTGATGCTGTCCCGGGCACTGCCACGCAGC
Source organism: Aeromicrobium choanae (assembly GCA_029265505.1). Lineage (GTDB taxonomy): Bacteria > Actinomycetota > Actinomycetes > Propionibacteriales > Nocardioidaceae > Aeromicrobium > Aeromicrobium choanae_A. The sequence continues at coordinate 1,271 of JAJUII010000188.1, read as the reverse complement.
AGCCGCATTCCGGCGACGTTCGCCATCAGTCCCACCGCCCCGACCACGAGGACGGGGGCGGCCTGCACCTCGGGCGGTTCGCCCAGGCGACCCACCGCACCGATCACGACCCCACCGAACACCGCGAACAGGATGAGCCCGTTCGCACCGGCCGCCAGGACCTCGGTGCGACCGAAGCCGAAGGTGCGCTGGTCGGACGCCGGCCGCCGTGCCACCGACATCGCGACCCAGGCCAGAGTCAGTCCCAACGCGTCGCTGCCGAGGTGTCCCGCGTCGGCGAGGAGGGCGAGCGATCCGGTCCACCAGCCGACGACCAGCTGCAGGACGAGCACGGCGACCGTGATCGCCAGCACGAGGGCGAGCCGGCCGCGCGCGACCGTGGTCCCCGGTCTGGCGTGGTGGTGCTGGTGGGTCACAGGGCGAGACTACCCCGTGCGCCGGTGGCGTCGGGCGTGCGCGAGAACCCCGCGAGCACGATCGCGACGAGGAGATAGCCCTCGGCGCCTCACAGGACGTGCAGTGGCGATTCCTCGGGAGTGGCGAGATAGCTCAACGCCGAGACGACCGTGCCGGCGAGCACGAGCACGCCCAGGAGGCAGCCACCCCACCCAGCGTGTCGCAGGTCCGGCCACCAGGCGATCCCGATGAGCAGGAAGGACAGGGCGCTCAGGCAGCCGTAGACGATGTAGGGCTCGGCGACGAGGGAGGCCAATCAGGCGTGGGGGCCGTCGCGGCGAGAGAGTCGACGATCGGCCAGCTCCAGCCGTCGGCCGCCAGAGGCATCATCACCATCGCTCAGAGGGCGCCGAGGACGGCGAGGTCGGCGCGCAGGCGCCGCGAACGTTCCGGTTCCACGAGGAATTGGTACCAGAGGACACGCTCGAGCCGGGCGAAAATGCCGGAAGGCCCCGGGACCGAGGTCCCGGGGCCTTCCGATGCCTGATGTCAGCAGATCACTTGATGATCTTCGTGACACGGCCGGCGCCGACGGTGCGGCCGCCCTCGCGGATGGCGAAGCGCAGGCCCTCCTCCATGGCGATCGGCTGGATCAGCTTGACCGACATCTCGGTGTTGTCGCCCGGCATGACCATCTCGGTGCCCTCGGGCAGCGTGACGACGCCGGTGACGTCCGTGGTGCGGAAGTAGAACTGCGGACGGTAGTTGTTGAAGAACGGCGTGTGACGGCCACCCTCGTCCTTGGACAGGATGTAGACCTGGCCCTCGAACTCGGTGTGCGGCGTCGTCGAGCCCGGCTGGACGACGACCATGCC
>JAJUII010000180.1 GCA_029265505.1 Aeromicrobium choanae | reverse complement strand
GTCCGGACCACCTCGGCGAGATGGTCGGCGATCTCGCCGGCCTCCTCGGCGGTCTGCGCCTCGACCATGACGCGCACGAGCGGCTCGGTGCCGGAGGGCCGCAACAGGACCCGTCCGCCCTCGCCGAGCTTGGCCTCGGCGGCGGCGACCTCGGCCTGCAGTGCGGCGTTCTGGCCGACCGCGGCCCGGTCGACGCCCGGGACGTTGACGAGCACCTGGGGCAACCGCTCCATCACCGCGGCCAGCTCGGCCATGGTGCGTCCCGTCGCGGCCATCTCCGCGGCCAGCTGCAGTGCCGTGAGCGTCCCGTCGCCGGTGGTGGCGTAGCGGCTCATGATGACGTGGCCGGACTGCTCGCCGCCCAGGATGAAGCCGTGCTCGCGCATCGCCTCAAGAACGTAGCGGTCGCCGACCGCCGTGCGCACGACCGTGATCCCGGCCTCCGTCATGGCGCGGGTGAAGCCGAGGTTGCTCATGACCGTGGCCACGACCGTGTTCGCGACCAGCAGGCCCTCGCGCTGGGCGCGCAGCGCCAGGATCGCCAGGATCTGGTCGCCGTCGACGGTCGCCCCGGTCGCGTCGACGGCCAGGCATCGGTCGGCGTCACCGTCGAAGGCGAAGCCGACGTCGGCCCCGTGCTCGACGACGGCTCTCTGCAGCTGCTCCAGGTGCGTCGAGCCGCACCCCTCGTTGATGTTCAGGCCGTCCGGCTCGGCGTTGATCGCGACGACCCGGGCGCCGGCGCGCTCGAAGGCGTCCGGGGCCGCCTCGTAGGCCGCGCCGTGGGCACAGTCGAGGACGACCTTGAGCCCGTCGAGTCGGTTCGGCAGGGTGTCGAGCAGGTGCCGCACATAGGCGCCGAGTCCGGCGTGGCTGTCGCCGACGCGTCCGACGCCCGCGCCGGTCGGACGGTCCCAAGGCTCCTCGAGGCGGGCCTCGATCGCGGCCTCGATGTCGTCGTCGAGCTTGACCCCGCCGCGGGCGAGGAACTTGATGCCGTTGTCGGGCATCGGGTTGTGGCTCGCCGAGATCATCACGCCCATGTCGGCCTGCAGGAACGACGTCAGGTATGCAGCACCGGGTGTCGGCACGACGCCGAGTCGGTGCACGTCCACTCCCGCAGACGCCAAGCCCGCGACCACCGCGGCCTCGAGAAACTCCCCCGAGGCGCGGGTGTCGCGGGCGACGACGGCTGTCGGACGCTGGTCGGCGAAGACACCGGCCTCACCGAGCACGTGGGCCGCGGCGACCGAGAGGTCGACGGCGAGCTCGGCGGTCAGGTCCCGATTGGCCAGACCACGAACACCGTCGGTACCGAAGATCCGGCCCATGTTCGCCGACGGAATCAGCGCTTGCTGTACTGCGGGGCCTTGCGGGCCTTCTTGAGACCGGCCTTCTTGCGCTCCTTGATCCGCGCGTCGCGGGTCAGCAGTCCGGCCTTCTTCAGCGTCGGGCGGTTCGCCTCGACGTCGACGTTGTTGAGCGCACGAGCGACGCCCAGCCGCAGCGCGCCGGCCTGGCCGGTCATGCCGCCGCCGGTCACGCGGGCGATCACGTCGAAGGAGTCGGCCAGACCGGTGGTGGTCAGCGCCTCCTTGGCGATCTGCTGGTGCAGCTTGTTCGGCAGGTACTCCTCCAACGGCTTGCCGTTGACGGTCCACACGCCGGTGCCCGGCACGATGCGCACGCGGGCCACGGCCTGCTTGCGGCGACCGGTCGCCGAGCCGGGGGCGATGATCGAGGTGATCTCGCCGGTCGCCGTCGCGCCGGCGGACTCCGACGTGTAGGCGACGCCCTCGGCGTTGGTGGTGTACTCGACGTCTTCGGTGGTGGTCTCAGCCACGGTGAACCTGCTCTTCTCGCTTACTGGGAGATCTGCGTGATCTCGAACGGCTGGGGCTTCTGGGCGGCGTGCGGATGATCCGGTCCGGAGTAGACCTTGAGCTTGCTGATCATCTGACGACCCAGACGGTTCTTCGGCAGCATGCCGCGAACCGACTTCTCGATGGCCTTGCGGGCGTCCTTGGCGAGCAGGTCGCCATAGGCGATCTGCTTCAGGCCACCCGGGTAACCACTGTGGCGGTAGACCTTCTTGTCGGTGCGCTTGTTGCCGGAGAGGGCGACCTTGTCCGCGTTGACGATGATGACGAAGTCACCGCCGTCGACATGGGGCGCGTAGGTCGGCTTGTGCTTGCCGCGCAGGAGCGTCGCGGCAGCGACCGAGAGACGGCCGAGGACGACGTCCTCGGCATCGATGACGTGCCACTGACGGGTGATGTCAGCAGGCTTCGGGCTGTACGTGCGCACGGCGTGACCTTCTCGCTGCAATCGAAATCTGTGAAATCGGGACTCTGCGCTGCATGGCCCGTATCCGAAGGCCGCAACACAACGACTCTCAAGAGTACCCGCCGTCCCCGAGTGGGGTCAAAACGGGTCGGTCGAACGTGACGCCCGTCTCGCAGAACGTGACCCTGGTCTCGCGGACCGGACCGCTCCCCACTAGGTTGGAGTGGGTCGCTCACCCCCGCGACCGTTACCTCTCTGACGTCACAGGAGACCCAATGGTGACCGAAAAGCAGACGCTGACCATCCGAGACAATCGCTCCGGCGAGGAGTACGAGGTCGAGATCACCGACGGCAGCATCCGCGCCGCCGACCTGGGACGGATCGGTCAGACCGAGGACAACCCGGGCCTGTCCGTGTACGACCCGGGCTTCACCAACACCGCCTCCACGCGCAGCTCCGTCACCTACATCGACGGCGACCGCGGCATCCTGGAGTACCGCGGCTACCCGATCGAGCAGCTGGCCGAGTCGTCGACGTACCTCGAGGTCGCCTATCTGCTGCTGCACGGTGAGCTGCCCACTCGCGAGCAGCACGAGAAGTGGGTGCACGAGATCACGTTCCACACGTTCGTGCACGAGAACCTGCGCAGCCTCATGCAGGGCTTCCGCTACGACGCGCACCCGATGGGCATGCTGATGTCCGGCGTCGGCGCGCTCTCGACCTTCTACCCCGAGGCGCGCAACATCAAGGATCCGCAGATCCGCCACGACCAGATCGTGCGCCTGATCGCGAAGATGCCGACCCTCGGCGCCTGGGCCTTCCGCCACGCTCAGGGCAAGCCGTACATCTACCCGGACAACGAGCTGTCCTACACCGAGAACTTCCTGTCGATGCTGTTCCGGATGAGCGAGCCGCAGTACCAGCCCGACCCGCGCCTGGTGAAGGCCCTCGAGGTGCTGTTCATCCTGCACGCGGACCACGAGCAGAACTGCTCGACCAACGCGGTGCGCTCGGTCGGCTCGAGCCAGGTCGATCCGTACTCGGCGGTCAGCGCCGGCATCGCCGCGCTCTACGGCCCGTTGCATGGGGGTGCCAACGAGGCCGTGCTGAAGATGCTGCGCCGCATCAAGACCAAGGAGAACGTCCCGGAGTTCATCGAGGGCGTCAAGAACGGCGAAGAGCGGCTCATGGGCTTCGGTCACCGCGTGTACAAGAACTACGACCCGCGCGCCAAGATCATCAAGAAGGCCTGCGACGACGTCTTCGAGGTCACCGGCGTCAACCCGCTGCTCGAGGTCGCCCAGGAGCTGGAGAAGATCGCGCTCGAGGACGAGTACTTCGTCAAGCGCAAGCTCTACCCGAACGTCGACTTCTACTCGGGCCTGATCTACGAGGCGCTGCAGTTCCCGCCGGAGATGTTCACGGTGCTGTTCGCGATCCCGCGCACCTCCGGCTGGCTGGCCCAGTGGTCGGAGATGGTCGACGACCCGGAGCAGAAGATCGCCCGTCCCAAGCAGATCTACACCGGTCACCGCACCCGGGACTTCGTGCCCGCCAGCGAGCGCTGGGCCTGACCGGCCGATCGCCCGAACGCCCCGCCGAAACCGGCGGGGCGTTCGTCGTTCCGGCTCGGTGATGAGCAGCCCGTCGGCGAGGACTACCGTGGTGCCGTGCGGATGCGGATCGACCTGGCCTATGACGGAACCGACTTCAAGGGCTGGGCCACCCAGCCCGGCCTGCGCACGGTGCAGGGTGAGCTGGAGAGCGCCCTGGCGACCGTGCTGCGGCTGCCCGAGCCGCCCCGGATCACCTGCGCCGGGCGCACCGACGCCGGCGTCCACGCGCGCGCCCAGGTCGCCCACGTCGATGTCGACAGCCACCCGGGCGTGCTGGAGCGGCGGTTGCGGCGGATCCTGCCCGACGACATCCGGATCGTCTCGGTCCGTGAGGCGCCCGAGCACTTCGACGCCCGCTTCGCCGCGATCGAGCGTCGCTACGTCTACCGGATGACCGATCACCCGGCCGGCCCCGATCCGCTGCAGCGTCGCATGGTCGCCGCCGTGCCCCGGCCGTTGGACGTCGACCTGATGAACGAGGCGGCGCAGCACCTGGTGGGCGAGCACGACTTCGCCGCGTTCTGCAAGCAGCGCGAGGGCGCGACGACGATCCGCGAACTGCTCATGCTCCGCACCGTGCGCGGCGGCGAGACGATCGCCACGACGGTCAGGGCCGACGCCTTCTGCCATTCGATGGTGCGCTCGCTCATGGGCTGCCTCGTCGCCGTGGGCGAGCGCCGGTACCCGCCGGAGTTCGCCGCCGAGATCCTCGCCGGCAAGGTCCGCGATCCGCGGGTCAAGGTCATGCCGGCGCACGGTCTGGTGCTGGAGGGCGTGGTCTACCCGCCCGACGACGAGCTCGCCGCTCGGGTCGAGCAGGCCCGCCGACGCCGGGACGAGTGATGGCGCTCCTCCAGAGCGCCGGACTGCTGCTGCACCGGGTCCGCGACGGACGCCGCGAGGTCCTGCTGGGCCACCTGGGCGGCCCGTTCTGGGCCCGCCGACACGCTCGCGCCTGGTCGATCCCCAAGGGGGTGGTCGAGCCCGGCGAGGAGCCGGAGGAGACCGCGCGGCGCGAGTTCGTCGAGGAGCTCGGCGTCCCGGTGCCGCCGGGTCCGTGGGTGGACCTGGGCGAGGTGCGGCAGTCGAGGAAGGACGTGCGGGTCTGGGCCGTCGAGGCGGACCTGGATCCCGACAGCGTCGACCCCGGCACCTTCGAGCTGGAGTGGCCGCCCGGCAGCGGCGT
>JAJUII010000157.1 GCA_029265505.1 Aeromicrobium choanae | reverse complement strand
TCTCCTTGGGATAGAGGTTCTCGCCGCCTCGGATGATCATGTCCATGATCCGATCGACGATCTGCAGGTAGCCGTCCTCGTCGAGTCGGCCGACGTCGCCGGTGTGGAGCCAGCCGTCGCGGATCGTCGCCGCGGTCGCCTCGGGCTGGTTGAGGTACCCCTGCATCACGGTCGGACCGCTGATGAGGACCTCGCCGATCTCGCCCGGCGGCAGGTGGCGGCCGTCCGGTCCGGCGATCGCGATCCGCTGCCCGGGCAGCGCCGGGCCGACCGTGCCGAGCTTGCGGACCCCGTCGACCGGGTTGCAGGCCGAGGCGCACGTCCCCTCGGTCAGGCCGTAGCCCTCGACCATCTCGAAGCCGTACCGCGTCTGGCACGCCTCCAGCAGCTCCTTGGACACCGGGGCGGCACCGCACACGACGAAGCGCAGAGAGGACGTGTCGGGCTTGACGTCCTCGGGCAGGGAGACCAGCAGGGCGTAGATGGTGGGCACCGCCGAGAAGTACGTCGGCCGCAACCGTTCGACGTGGTCGAAGAAGGTCTGGGGGCTGAACCGGCCGATGATCGTGAGTCGCCCGCCGACCCGCAGCGGCGCCAGCAGCGAGGCCATCAGGGCGTTGACGTGGAAGAGCGGCAGGATCAGCATGCAGTGGTCGTCCCGGGTCAGCCGCATGTGCTCAGCCATGATCGACGACATCGCCTCGACGTTCGCGTGGTTGAGCATGACGCCCTTGGGGCGACCGGTCGAGCCGCTCGTGTAGACGAGCAGGGCCAGATCGTCGGGCGACAGGTCAGCCGGCGGCGCACCGGTGGGCTCGGCCGACTCCAGGGAGGCGACGGTGATCGGTCGCGCTCCGCCCGTCGGTGACTCCTCGCTCTCGACGACGATGAGCCGAGCCCCGGAGTCCTGCACCTGGTGTCCGGCCTCGATCTCGGTGAACGCCGGGTTGATGGGGGTCACCGTGCCGCCGAGGCGCGACGCCGCGAAGAGGCACACCACGAGCTCGACCCGGTTGGTCAGCATCACCGCCAGCACGTCGCCGCGACCGAAGCCCTCCCGCGCGAGCCGGCCCGCCACCGCGTCGGCGCGCGCGTCCAGCTCCGCATGGGTCAGACGGATCCGGTCGTCGGCCACGGCCGGCGCCGAGCCGTACCGCTCCGCCAAGATCGGGCTCAGGTACCCCAGGCTCATCGATGCTGTCCTCTCTGTGACGGAATCTGTGATGGAAACCACATTGCTGGACGGTAGGACGTGCACGATGCACGAAACAGAGGCTTTTCCGACGAACTTTCGACAACCTTCTGTGCATGACGTACAAAAGGCTCGGGAGACCTCGCACGATTTGTCGGCACTGCACACATCCGAGCGACCGATTGTGACCTGTGCCACATTCACTCGGCGTCCACCGGCAGCGCGAGTGGGCGTCGATAGTCTTCGACCGCCACGGGGGAACACACATCGCCGACATCCCGGAAGGTCTCCCCATGCCACGGATCACCGCGCTCCTGACGGCGCTCGTCCTCTCGTGCGGCGGGCTCGCCCTGGCCGCCCCCGCCGCGTCTGCGCCGAGCCCGGTCACGATCTCGCCGGTCCCCCGGCTCAAGGTCGGCTGGGACGGTCGGGCCACGCTGAGGCCGGTCGTGCACAAGACCGCCGCCGGCAAGCGAGCCGGGGTCCGGGTGACCGACAAGCGGGTCACGGTGCGGCGCGCGGGGACGGTGGTCGGCAAGAAGAACCGCTCGCGGGCGAAGCTGCGGCCGGGGACCTACCGCGTCCGAGCGAAGGCCACCGTCGTCCAGCGGGGTGGGACCGCGAAGCGCACCGTGAGCCGCTCCTTCCGCACGGTCGTGCGCCAGGGCTCCTGTCCCACGAAGGCGGACGTGCGCACACTGAAGGTCGGCGATGCGCTCACTCCCGGCGTCGCGGGCGACGTTCGCGCCGACGTCGACCGCAAGCTGCGCCAGAAGGGCAGGTCGACGCGGCACTCGGTGGCCGACCTGCGCGAGGAGCTGGTGCTCACGCTCGAGCAGCTCGCCGACGAGTTCGGCGACGACAGCGACATCTACCAGGCGTTCGCCGAGCTCCTGCAGACCCTCATCGATCTGACCGACCGGCTGCTGGCCGAGGGCGTGGTCACCATCGAGGAACGCACGTACCGCGGCTGTGGCGGCAAGGTCCGCGTGGTGACGACGCTCGTGCGCGGGGAGCTCGTGGACGTTTCGATCGAGCGCGGCGCGACCGCCGCGTCCCGAGCGCAGCGCGTCGCCACGGCTGTCGCCTGAGCGAGAGCGATGCGACACTGAGACACATGTCGGACCGGATCGCGCATCTGGACCGGTGGCTCGCCCACGGCGGCACCTGCCACCTGATCGAGCGCGGTCACGGCGCCTCGGTGGTGCTGTGTCGCTGCGACGGGGGCGAGGAGGTCGAGCGCTTCGACACGACCGACGCGAACGTCATCGCGTGGGTGCGCCGGAACTCCTCCTGACTCAGAAGGCCGCCCGGATCGCTCCGATCGGGCGACCCGCCCCCAGGACAGGACGCTCGCGCAGACTCTCGACGGCGTCACGATCGACCTCGGCACCCGCGAGCACGCCGAGGTCGTCCAGAGCCGCGACCATGACCGGCGCGAGGGGTCGCTCGGACCCGTCGAGGATCTTGAAGGCGACGGCACGGCCGTCCCCGGCGGCCGCCACGAACACCCCGTCGGCGCCGTCCTTGGCGACGAGCCCGGGGATCGCGCGCATGAGCGTCGTGGTGGGCCGACTTCCGCCGGCCACCATCTGCGGATGCACGCTCATCGCTCGAGCGACCTTCGCCTCGGGCGCCTCCGGATCGCGCTCGGGTGCCGCGGCCACCCGCGCGAACGCCCGCGCCAGGCCGGTCACCGTGGTGGAGAACAGCGGGGCACCGCAGCCGTCCACGGTCGCGGTCGCGACCGGGACGCCGGCGAACTCCTCGATCGTCTCGCGGATCGCGACCTGCAACGGGTGGTCCGGGTCGAGGTAGTGCTCGCGGTCCCAGCCTGCGGCGACGCAGGTGGCGATCATCGCCGCATGCTTGCCCGAGCAGTTCTGGGCGAGCGGCTCCTCCCCTCGACCGGCCGCCAGCCAGTCGCGTCGAGCACCGGTCCCCCACGGCAGGTCGGGGGTGTTGCGCAGCGCCTGCTCGTCCAGGCCGACACCGGCCAGGATCTCCCGCACCCCCGCGAGATGCTCCGGCTCGCCGTTGTGACTCGCCGCGGCCAGTGCCAGCAGCCGTTCGGGCAGGTCCAGCCCGTGGCGGACCATCGCCACCGCCTGTAGCGGCTTGACCGTCGATCGCGGCCACATCGTGACGCCCGGATCGCCGAGGACGAGGCTGGGCGTGCCGTCCGGAGCGAGGGTCACCAGGTGCCCCCGGTGCAACGACTCGACCAGCTCCCCGCGCACGACATGGGCCAAGGGCGCGGCGGTCCGCGTGGAGACGTCGGGATGCAGCATCGAGCGACCGGTCACCCTCGCAGGGTAACCGTCTCCGGCGCCATGTGCCCCACCGCGCGGAGGGGTTTGAAAGACTGGCCCCGTGAGAGTGACGACGAAGTCCGACTACGCCCTGCGTGCCCTCATCGAGTTGGCGAACGAAGCCGACGACCGGGCCGTCACGGCCGATGAGCTGGGCCGTCGTCAAGACATCCCTCACAACTTCCTGCAGACCATCCTCGGCGACCTGCGCAAGGCCGACATCCTGATCGCGCAGCGCGGCCAGTCGGGTGGCTGGAGGCTGGCCAAGCCGGCCGAGACCGTGACCATCGCCGACGTCATCCGCGCCGTGGACGGTCCCCTGGTGTCGGTCTACGGCGTGCGACCCGAGTCCGTCTCGTACAACGGGCGCGCCGAGGTTCTCAAGCCGGTGTGGATCGCCGCTCGCGACGCACTGCGCGAGGTGCTCGAGAGCGTCACGATCGACCAACTGGCCTCCGGTGATCTCCCCGACGAGGTGCGCCGGCGCACCGAGAGCGACGACGCCTGGCGATCGCACTGAGCGATCCGCACCCGAGCCCGTCCGGCAGGGCCGAGTCCGCCGACCGGCTCAGGCGAGGTGGACGATGATCCACGTCGCGCTGCAGGACGATCGGGATCCAGCCGGCATCGCGGTTCCGCTGCTGGCGGGCGACGATCGGTCCGTTTGGTCAGGCGAGCTCGGCGGGGACCACGGTCACCGGGTCTGACATGCGGCGAGGAAGTCGCCGATGAGCTCGGCGGACTTCTCGCCCGGCGATGTCTCGACCCCGCTGGAGACGTCCACGCCCCAGGGCCGGACCGTGGCGACGACCTCGGCGACCGTGCTCGGGGCGAGGCCGCCGGCGATCATCCAGCGGCCCTGGGGCGCGCGGTCGGCGAGGGCGCTGAGATCCCACCGCTCGCCCGAGCCCGGCCTGGGCGCGTCCAGCAGCAGGACCTCCTCCCCCCACGCGCCGACCTGCAGGGGCGGATCGTGGTCGAGCGAGGTCGCTCGCCAGACCCGCTCGATGAACCTCGATGCCGCGGCGAAATCCTGCTCGGCGTAGGCCGGACCGTGCAGCTGGAGCACGTCGAAGCCGAGCCGCACGGCGAGCGCGGCGGCGTCCACCGCGTCCATGTCGTTGACGACCAGCACGGAGTCGGCCGCACCACGCGTGGCCTCGACGACGGCGCGCGCCTCGTCCTCGGTGGCGCGTCGCACGCTCGTGCGGTTCATGACGACGCCGACCGCGGAAGCGCCGGCCTCGACGGCGACTCGGGCGTGCTCGGCCGTGCGCAGGCCGCAGATCTTCACGTACACGGGGTCATCCTCGCGTCAGGACAGGTGCTCGGCCAACTCGCGTGCGGCGGGGCCGACCCGATGACCCAGGCGTCGGCAGGTCGACGCGGTGGCGTCCTGGTGGGCGCCGCCCACGGCGACCACGACGCCGGGACGGCGCTCGGTCACCACCCGCACGGTCTCGTCGAGGCCACGGACGTCCTCGGCCATCGGTGCGGCGAGGACGACCGCGTCGGGCCGGTGGGTCTGCACGGCCGCATCCCAGGCGTCCAGGGGGACGTCCGACCCCAGCCACGTCACGCGCAGGCCTCCGCGGCGCGCGGCGACACGTGCGAGTCCTGCGGCCTCTCCTATGCCGGCGGGCGCGGCCCGGCCGGGTTCCTGGCACAGCCGCGTCGGCTCACCGACCCGCGGTTCCTCCGCACGCTCACCGAGGTGCCCCGGTTCCACCGCGCGGCTCGACGCGTCCTCGACGACGGCGACTCCGCCATGACGTGGGGCGAGTTCCTGGCCGACGGGGGGCTACAGCGAGCACTTCGTCCGCCACTTCGCCGTGCCCCTGGTGTCCTGCGTGTGGTCCGCCGACGAGCACGCCGCCCTGGAGTACCCGGCGCGCCACCTCTTCCGCTTCCTGGACCACCACGGCATGTTGAGCGTGAAGGGCTCGCCCACCTGGCGCACCGTCGTCGGCGGCTCGCGGGCCTACGTCGATCTGGTGACCGCCCGACTCGACGACGTGCGCACCGGAGCGGCGGTCACGGCGGTCCGCCGCGTCGCCGACGGGGTCGAGGTCGCGGTCGACGGCAGGACCGAGCACTTCGACCGGGTCGTGCTGGCCACCCACGCCGACCAGGCACTGGAGATCCTCGCCGACGCGACGCCCGAGGAGAAGCAGAACCTGGCGTTCGTCACCGAGCTGGCCTGGCGCGAGTTCCACGGCGATGTGCTGTGGCACCGCCCGGACTCGGCGTGGACCGACCTGACTCCAGCACTGTCGGCGATGCCCTTCGACCGTGGGGGCGCGACGGACGAGCTGGTCGAGGCGTGGCGCGAGGGCCGCACGGGGTTCCCGTTCGTCGACGCCGGGATGCGACAGCTGCGCGAGACGGGCTGGATGAACAACCGGCTGCGGACGGTGACCGCGAGCTTCCTGGTCAAGGACCTGCAC
>JAJUII010000195.1 GCA_029265505.1 Aeromicrobium choanae | reverse complement strand
GCATCGAGGGCGTCAAGCGGTTCATCACCTCGGCGGTCAGCGACCTGGGTGAGAACACCATGCACCTGGTGCTGGCGCGCCCCGTCGGCGTCGAGGGCGTCGGCGGCCCGGGCACCAAGGGGCTGTCGCTCTTCCTCGTGCCGGAGAAGCACTTCGACCTGCAGACCGGTGAGCTCACCGGCGAGCGCAACGGCGTCTACGTGACCAACGTCGAGAAGAAGATGGGCATCAAGGTCTCCGCGACCTGCGAGGTCACCTTCGGCGACGAGCAGCTCGGCGGCCCGGCCGTCGGCTGGCTCCTCGGCGAGGTCCACGACGGCATCAACCAGATGTTCCGCGTCATCGAGAACGCCCGCATGATGGTCGGCTCGAAGGCCATCGCGACCCTCTCGACCGGCTACCTCAACGCACTGGAGTACGCCAAGGAGCGCGTCCAGGGCGCCGACCTGACCAACCCGGCCAAGGACGCGCCGCGCGTCACGATCACGCACCACCCCGACGTGCGCCGGTCGCTGATGACGCAGAAGGCGTTCGCCGAGGGCATGCGCACCCTGATGCTCTACACGGCCTCGTTCCAGGACGCGGTCCAGATCAAGAAGGCCGCCGGCGAGGACGCGAGCCTCGAGGCCGCGGTCAACGACCTGCTGCTGCCGATCGTCAAGGGCTACGGCTCGGAGCGCTCCTGGGTGCTGCTGGGCACCGAGTCGCTGCAGACCTTCGGCGGTTCGGGCTTCCTGCAGGAGTACCCGCTCGAGCAGTACGTCCGCGACGCGAAGATCGACACCCTCTACGAGGGCACGACCGCGATCCAGGGCCAGGACCTGTTCTTCCGCAAGATCGTCAAGGACCAGGGCCGCGCCCTCGGCTACCTGTCCGAGCAGATCAAGTCGTTCATCGACAACGAGGCCGGCAACGGCCGCCTCAAGGTCGAGCGCGACCTGCTCGCCCAGGGCCTGGACGACGCCACGGCGATCATCACCGCCATGTTCACCGACCTCATGTCGGCGAACCCGGCCGATGAGAACGGCGACGCCCGGAACATCTACAAGGTCGCGCTGAACACCACGCGCCTCGTGTACGTGCTCGGCGATCTGGTCGTCGCGTGGCTGCTGCTCCGCGGCGCCGAGGTCGCGCAGGCCAAGCTCGACGCCGGCGCCTCCGGCGCGGACAAGGCGTTCTACGAGGGCAAGGTCGCCGCGGCGTCCTTCTTCGCCAAGAACGTGCTGCCGCGCCTGGCCGCCGAGCGCGCGATGGCCGAGGCGGTCGACCTCGACATCATGGAGCTCGACGAAGCGGCGTTCTGACGTCCGCCGTCCCCCGACGGAACGGGACCACCCCGGGAGCGAACATCCTGGGTGGTCCCGTTCCCCATTTCCGCGTCCACGCCACCCGACGCCCTAGGCTGACCGGGTGGATCTGTCGCGCCGTCACTGGTACGTCGTCGCCGCCCTGCTCGCGGCGGTCGCGTGGGTGGCGGGGACCGCCCTCGCGGCCTCGTCGTGGGACCCGCTGCGTGCGGCGTCCGTCGTACCGGTCGGCCAGCCGGTCCAGATCGAGGACGGGCAGGACCTGGCCGTGTTGACCGATCTGGTGCAGCCGGACCGCGACATCGCCTGCGTCGCACGCAAGGGCAAGAACCGCACCCCGATCCCCGAGTCGACGGTCGACGTCGTCGTCGACAGCGACGGGAGCCGCTGGCACCTGATCGGCGTGCTCACCGACCCGCCCGACGGCGCCCGGATCGTGTGCCGGCCCGCCGACGACGCCACCGACACCGCCCGATACGGCACCGCCGTCGTCGACCTGGCCACCCGCGACGGTGCCGGCCGCCTGATCGCCTGGGGTGGTCTGGCGCTCGGCGCCGGCCTCGCCGCGACCACTTTCGTCACCCGCACCCGGAGGTTGCTGACCGATGACCGATCTGCGTGAGTTCGTCGACGCCTGGCGCGCCTCGGCCGAGGCCGTCCTGGGCCTGGAGCCGAGCGACTGGGAGGTGCCGACCGACCTTCCCGGCTGGACCGCCAAGGACGTGCTGGCCCATCTGGTCCATCTCGAGCGCGTCATGGTCGAGGGGGAGCCGCACCCGGTGGGCGGCGCCGTCGTCCCCGGCGCGTACACCAACGCCGGCGTCGAGGCCCTGCGCGGCGTCCCCGTGGAGCAGCTGCGCGCCGACCTGACCGACCTCGTCGCCCGGCGCGCGGAGCACCTGAGTGACCTGCCGGATCCGAAGGCGCCCGCCGAGAACACGCCGGCCGGGGTCGAGTGGACCTGGGAGGTGGCCCTGCGCAACCGCGCGATCGACATGTGGACCCACGAGCAGGACATCCGCCGCGCCGTCGGTCTGCCGGGCGGACTCGACACGCCGGGCGCCCGAGTCACCACCATGAGCTTCGCGGCGGCGCTGCCGTTCGTCCTGGGTCGCCGCGCGGGAGCCGAGCGTGGCGACGTCGTGCGCTGGAACGTCACCGGGCCCGTGCCGGTCGACGTCACCCTCGGCATCGGGGACGACGGGCGAGCCGCACCGACCGCGGCGGTCCCGGTCCTGACACTGACGATGGACACCGAGGCCTTCACGATCCTGGGCGCCGGACGGCGCGCCCCCGACGCCGTCGACGTGACGATCGAGGGCGACCACGCCCTGGCGGCCCGGGTGCTGCCGGCGATGAACGTCACGCCCTGATGCGTCGGCCGGCAGACCTCGTGGCGGCCGTGGTCCGCCGCGCGCGGGGTGCGCTGGCCCGTCCCATCGCCGCTCCGGCCGCGGGGTCCGTCGGCCGCCGCCCGACGCGACCGGACGCGCTCGCCCGCTACGCGGAGCGGCTCGCCGCGCTCGGGGCGGTCGAGGCCGACCTCGTGCGCGACCCGACCAGCCACGCCCGCGCCTTTCGGCAGCCCGACGGCGTCTCCTGCGGCGCCGCCTGCCTCGTGTACGCGCGCATGATCCACGACCCGCTGTACGCGATGTGGATCGTCACCGGGTTCGATCCGGTCACCGGCCGCGACCACGCCGGTGAGCTCCACGGCCGGTGGGCCGCCGCCGTCCGCACGATGCACCGCCGCGTGACGGGCGTCCACGACCACGACGGCCGCCTGCAGCCCCCGTGGCCACGGCTCCTGGGCACTCCTCCGTGGGCCGCGGCGCGTCAGATGGGTGGCGGTCCGGACGCCTCGGGGCTCCCCGGCGCGCAGTATCGCGCCCGGATCATCGACCCCGAGCACCTCGACGCGGAGTTCGACGCGATCGCGGTCGCGGTGTGCGCCGGGCACACCGTGCCCCTCTATGTCGGCGACGGCCTGCGGCCGGCACACGCGACCCTCGTCGTGGGCGCGGCGGACGACCGACTCCGGGTCTACGAGCCCTCGGCGGGCCGGCTCGCCAGGGTCGCCCGCTCCGCCTTCGAGCACGGTACGTTCACACTCGACGGGTGGTCGGTGCCGTGGTTCACCGTGCTGCCCCGATGACGACGGAGGGCGCATGACGCAGCGATGGGACACGGGCGACATCGGTGACCTGACCGGACGACGCGCCCTCGTGACCGGCGGGACGAGCGGAATCGGCACCGAGACGGCGCGGACGCTGTTGCGCCACGGTGCCTCGGTGACGATCACGGCGCGTGACGACCGCAAGGCGGCCGCGACGGTGGCCGAGCTCGGCGGTCGGGTCGAGGTGGTGTCGCTCGATCTGGCCGATCTCACGGGCACGATCGACGCGGCGCGCGCCCTCGTCCGGGACGGCCGACCGATCGACGTCCTCGTCAACAACGCGGGCGTGATGATGCCGCCGTTCACCCGCACCGTCGACGGCTTCGAGCTGCAGATCGCCACGAACCATCTGGGCCACTTCGCCTGGACGGCGACGCTGTGGCCGCTCCTGCGTCACGGCGCCCGCATCGTGACCGTCTCGTCCTTGGCGCACAGCCTGGCTCGGGGGTTCGACCTGAGCTCGCTGACACCCCACGGCGACCACCGGCGCTACCGGCGTCAGCGGTCGTACGCCGAGTCCAAGCTGGCGAATCTGCTGTTCATGACCGAACTGGACCGTCGGGTCCGCGAGGCGGGCCTGCCGGTGATCTCGGTGGGCGCCCATCCGGGATTCGCCGCCACCGACCTCACCCGGACGGGCGGGCGGGCGTTCCACGTGATCGCCGGGGCGGTCAGCCAACCGGCCGCTGCCGGCGCCTGGCCCTCGCTGCGAGCCGCCACCGATCCGACCGCGGCCGGCGGCGACTACTTCGGACCCGACGGCTTCCGTCAGACCCGCGGGCGGCCACGCCGAGTGCAGATGACGCGGCTGGCCCGGGACGAGGACCTCGCCGCGCGGGTGTGGGCCGCGAGCGAGGCCGCCACGGGTACGCTCTTCGAGGTGCTCTGACGGTCAGCCCAGGCCCGACATCCGCGCCCAGGCCTGCGGATCGTCACGGCGCAGGCGAGCGCGCGCCTTGACCCGGTACCGCCACACCTGGACCAGTCCGAGCGTCCAGAACACGTACTGGAAGCTCATCGCCGCCGTGTAGTTCTGCCCCGTGTGGTCGAGGATGAATCCGATCGCGATCACGGTGAGCAGGCTCGCCAGGAAGCCGGCCTGATTGACGATGCCGGTCGCCGCGGAGATCCGGTCGACGGGGTTGAAGGTGCGAACCAGGTCGAATCCGATCATCGCGGCCGGGCCGCCCACCCCG
>JAJUII010000138.1 GCA_029265505.1 Aeromicrobium choanae | reverse complement strand
TTCAGCGATGCCGACAAGGACGAGCTGATCCGGCGCAGGCCCGAGACGGTCAGAGTCGATCTCTCTGGCGGCAGCCATGATGCGCACCTCGACGCCTTCGACGAGTGGATCGACGTGCTTCGCGGCTGGTTATCTCGCGATCAGGCCAGCGACTCGCGGACCATTGTCCGCTGAGGTTGTTAGCTGCGGCGACGCGGTCGAATTCAGGTTCAACGTGTGATCGCGCTGGCGCGTTGGGCGCTGTGATGCGCCGAGCGCGTGCCTCCGCGGTTCGATGCTGACGTAGCTGCCAAGGTTGAGGTAGCTACCCAGCAATGTACATTTCAGGGTAGTATTGAGTCATGGAGATCACGGCAACGAAGGCTCGCGACCAGCTCGGCCGGCTCATCGATCGTGCTCACAGCGAGCCCGTGTACCTCACTCGCCATGATCGGCGAGTGGGGGCGATCGTGGATGTCGACACGCTCGATCGGCTGCTGGAGGCAGCCGAAGAACTGGAGGACATCGCGGCGTACGACGCTGCGAAGGCCGAGGGCGGCGAGAGCGTCACGCTCGACGAGCTCCGTCGCGAGCTCGGTCTGTGACCTATACCGTCCGGATTTCATCCGCTGCGCGCCGACAGATCCGGAAGCTCCCGCGGGACGGACAGGAGCGGGTCACTGCAGTGCTCGCCCTGCTTGCCGATGAGCCTCGACCTCCGGCATCGAAGAAGCTCACCGGCCGTGACGCCTGGCGCGTTCGCACGGGGAACTGGCGAGTCATCTACGAGATCCGCGATGACGAACTTCTCGTCATGGTCGTCGCGGCAGGTAACCGACGTGACGTCTACCGGCGCTGACGCAGATGGTCCTACGTGCCGGAACGCGGTGGAGTTCCGCTTCAACGTGTGACTCGTCGCGAGCCCGTCGAGGGACACAGCCCCCCGTCGTTTCGGCACGAGGTGGCTGGGGCGGTGTCCGTATCAGGGGGCGTGCCACAGTGCTTGGTTCGCTCATTGCGGTGGCTGCTATTCGACACGTTCGGCGGGCTGGTGCGGGACCTGTTGACCGACCTCTACGAGGACGATGAGGAACGCTCGCGTATCGCGCACTGCTGCTCCCCGCAGCCGACGCGACAGCTGCGCTCATCCCCGCGAAGCGCTGACGGAACTCACCACATGACCGATGATGACTGCCTGGCCGACGTCGCGGACGACGGGCCAGGACGGCCGAGGGAAGGGCATGGCATGGGTCTACTGACGTTCAGCCTCAACGTCACCCTGGATGGTTGCGTCGACCATGCGGAAGGCATCGCCGACGACGAGACGCATGCGCACTTCACTCGCCTGATGGACGGCAGCGGCGCGATGCTCTGGGGCCGCACCACCTACGAGATGATGGAGGCGTACTGGCCGGCGGTGGCTCGCGGCGACGTCGACGCACCTCGGGCGATGCGCGAGTGGGCACTCAAGCTGGAGACCAAGCCGAAGTTCGTCGTGTCCTCGACCCGCAGCGCCTTCCCGTGGACCAACAGCCACCATCTCGCCGGTGACCTAGGCACGGCCGTGCAGGACCTGAAGGAACGGACGCCCCGCGGAGTGCTCGTCGGCAGCGGCAGACTTGCCACAGCACTGGACCGACTCGGTCTCATCGACGAGTACAGCTTCCTCGTCCACCCGATGATCGCCGGTCACGGCCCCACCTTGTACGCGGACGGACTGCCCAGCACCCGGCGCCTCGACCTCATCTCGGCCGAGCCACTCGGCAACGGCGCCGTCGCGATGCACTATCGACGGGCCGAGTGAATCGGCGCGCCAGATACCTCAGTCGGTGGCGTACCGCTCGCTGTACGCCACCAGCGGCGCCATCGCCGCGAGCAGCTCCTTGCCTCGGGTGGTGAGGCCGTAGCGCACCGAGACCGGTGTGGTCGGCTCCACCGCGCGGGTGACCAGGCCGTCGCGTTCGAGCTCGCGCAGCCGCACCGACAGCATCCGGTCGCTGAGGCCGTCCACCAGGTGCAGGATCTCGCGGAAGCGGGTGGCACCCCGCCCGAGCGCGAGCAGGATGCCGCCCGTCCAGCGCTTCCCGATGTGCTCGAGCGTCGCTGTCGCCAGGCGGCAACGTTCGTCGTCGATGGTGTGCAGACTCTGCGCGATAGTCACTTATCCATCATAAGTTGCTCACCCTCGTTTGAGATCCGGGTCGCGAAGGTCGACGCTTGAGCCATGCCCGATTACGGCCACCCCTTGCGCTTCGGCACGTTCATCACGCCGACCAATGCCCCCGCCCAGCGGCCGGTCGACCTCGCGATCGCGTCGGAACGCCTGGGGTACGACCTCGTCACCTTCCAGGATCACCCGTATCAGCCGGGCTTCCATGACACGTGGACGCTGCTGACATGGGTCGCGGCGCAGACGTCGCGGATCCAGATTTCGGGCAACGTGCTGAACATCCCGCTGCGGCAGCCCGCCGTGCTGGCGCGCTCGGCGGCGAGCCTCGACCTGCTGGCGGGTGGGCGCGTCGCGATGGGTCTGGGATCGGGCGGGTTCTGGGAGGCGATCGAGGCGATGGGCGGACGGCGGCTCAGGCCCGGGGAGGCGGTCGAGGCGCTCGACGAGGCGATCGAGGTGATCAGAGCCATCTGGGACACGTCGGTGCGCGGGGGCGCCCGAGCCGGCGGCGACCACCATCGTGTGGCCGGTGCCAAACGCGGCCCGGCTCCCGCGCACGACATCCCGATCTGGATCGGCGCGTACAAGCCCCGCATGCTGAGGCTCACGGGGCGCTCGGGCGACGGCTGGCTACCGAGCCTGCCCTATCTCCAGCCCGGCGACCTCGCCCGTGGCAACGCGGTGATCGACGCCGCGGCCGAGGACGCCGGGCGTGACCCACGCGAGATCACGCGCCTGCTCAACCTGCAGCCGAACTTGCCCGCGGAGGAGATCGCACGGCTCGCGCTCGAGGACGGCATGAGCACGTTCATCGTCATGGGCGACGACGAACGGACGCTCGAACGCTTCGCCGGCGAGATCGTGCCGGCCGTACGCGAGATGGTCGGCAACGAACGTGCTTCTCGCGGCACGGCCGTCACGGGGCGCGTGCGTGGCGCGGCCGCCCTGGCACAGCGTCGGCCCGGCATCGACTACGACGCCGTTCCGCCGTCGCTCACCGAGCGCACGATCGAGCCCGGCGACCGCGCATACGGGCGCTACCGCTCGACGTACCTGCGCGGCGGCCGGCCGGGCCTCGTCCTCAGGCCCGAGGCGGTCGGCGAGGTGCAGGACGCGGTGACGTTCGCCGCGACGCAGCGTGAGGTGCCGCTCGGCGTGCTGAGCGCGGGCCACGGGGTCTCCGGCCGATCGGTCAACGACGGCGGTCTCGTCATCGACGTCAGTGCCCTGAACGACGTCGCGATCCTCGACGCCGAGACGGGGCGAGTACGCGTCGGACCGGGCGCCCGATGGATCGACGTCGCACGCACCCTGGCCCCGCGCGGTCTCGCGATCACGAGCGGCGACTTCGGCGGCGTGGGCGTCGGCGGGCTCGCCACCGCAGGCGGCATCGGGTGGTTCGCGCGCGAGCACGGCCTCACGATCGACCACCTGCGCGCCGTCGAGATCGTGCTGGCGGATGGAACGGTGCGGCGGGCGAGCGCGTCGGAGAACCAGGATCTTTTCTGGGCTGTGCGCGGCGCGGGCCAGAACTTCGGGATCGTCACAGCTTTCGAGTTCGAGGCGGCGCGCGTGGGTCAGGTCGGCTTCGCGCAGTTCCTGTTCGACGCCACCGACACCGCGGATCTCCTCTCACGGTGGGGCGAGTTCATGGAGAACGCCGACCGCGCCGTCAGCGGTCAGGTTGCGCTGTCGACGGTGCAGGGTGGCCAGCGCGTCGGGCAGGCGATGCTCGTCGTCGACAGTGACGACCCGGACCAGCTCATCGGCCATCTGCAGCCGAGCGCCCAGGTCGCTCCGCTCGCGGACCAGCGCGTCACGATCGGGTCCTACGACGAGGTCGTGGGTGCGTTCCCGGCGGACGAACCGCAGCGTGGCCAGGGTGAGCCGACGTTCCGCTCGGCGCTCGCGAACCACCTCGACCAGGACATGGTCCGAGCGCTCGCCGAGATCGTCGACCGTGGCGCCGCCCCGCTGCTCCAGATCCGCTCCGTCGGCGGCGCGGTGGCCGACGTGCCCACTGACGAGACTGCCTATGGTTGGCGTGATGCGAACTTCTCGATCGTGGCCGTCGGTAGCGCGGCGACGGGGCTTCCGGAGGCATGGCAGCGGGTCGAGGAGCACGCCGACGGGATGTATCTGAGCTTCGACACGCGCACCCCCGCGCCCGTGGACCGAGCTTTCCCGCCCGCACATCTCACGCGCCTGCGGCGTCTCAAGCGCGAGTACGACCCGACCGGCCTCTTTCGCGACAACTTCTTCATCGCGCCCGAGTGAGCCGCTCATGCCCACCGCGCACGCTCGTCCGCCAGCCGCAGGTTCTCCCGGATCGCAGCCTGCTCCTGCGGGTCCCAGGGGCCGGATTCGGCGAGCGGGATCTCCGTCATGTAGCGGCGAAGGTGCTCGGGGATCGCGGCGACCACCGCATCCGGGTCGCGTGCCGCCGTCGCGTACAGATCGGGCCCGTCCGCGTAGTAGGGGTCGGTCAGGACGAGTCGTCCGTCGCGGGTCTGCATCACGTTGGCGGGGTTGTGGTCCAGCGGGCCGCACCATGGCAGTTCCCTCAGCGCCTCGGCGTGGATCCGGCGCACGATCGCGTCCAGACCGCCGAGCCGTTGCTCGCCGTCGCCGAGCCGGCCGAGGAACTCCGTCGCCTGCACCGGTGGTACCGGCCGGAGCCGTTCCATCACCTGAAGATCACCACCACCGGTGAGGCGCCGATGCGCGATGAGCCGAGGGGTGAGGCCCGTCGCGGCTGCCTCCTCGTAGAGGCGGGCGGTGTACGGCCCCACGGGATCGAACGGACTGATGCGCGCGACGACGTCGGCGCCGGGCGCGGCCAAGGCGACTGCCCAGTCCCCGGCACCGCACGGCGTCCAGTCAGCCATACGCAGGAGGCGTTCGACCTCCCGGTGCGTCGCACCGTCGTCGGCGGCATCGAGCACGCTCTCGAAGGTCGGTGTGGCTGGCATGGGCATTCCTGTCGTGTCACCCCGAGTCTCGCGCTGCGGCGACAGTGCCGTGGTTCTGCCGGTCGGACCGGGGGGTGCCGCATACGCTTACCGGGTGGATCTCGACCGTACCGGCTACCCGCGCAGCCGACGGCGGGAAGGTGCTCCCCGGGGTGGGAGCCGTGCTCCTGATCCACGAGCGGCGACGACGACGCAGCCACCGGTACCCAGCCGGTCGAGCGTGTCCCGCGGCCGCGCAGGCATGAGCGGAAAAGACGGAGGTGGACAAGTGGCGCCGGAGGCGGAGGTCCGCACAGCGAGCCCGGCATTCCGCTTGGCCGCGTGGCTCCAGCTCGGGCAGGCCGTGCTGATGGAACTGAGCGTGTTTCTGGCCCTCCCGGTGCTCCGGATCGCGGGTGTCGACGAGGAAGCCGTCGGCGAACGGTTCGAGTTCGTCGTGCCGTTCTTCCAGGAGAATCTGTACCTGCTCATGGTCATGAGCGGCGTCTTCGGCGGGCTGCGTCTGGTCGGAGCCGTCGCCGTCCTGCGCGACCGTCTCTGGGGGCTGGCGTTGACCACCATCATGTGCCTGGTCACGCTGGTGCTGATGGTCTTCCTGCTGCCGGCCGGGATCGTGGACGGTGTGTTGTCGGGCGGAGCACTGGTCCTCATCCTCCGGGGCTGGTTCGGACCCGCCTCGATCAGCGGAGCCGGGACACCGCGGCGACGGTCGCCGGGTGCACGCCGGTGAGCGGCGGGGCGATGACGCGGCGGCGGACGGTCTGTGCCCGAGCCGCTACCAGGGCCGTCCTCACCTGGCACGATGAACCACGATGAGTGACGTCGCCGACCGTACCGCCGCCAACCGCCACCGCCTCGCCGACTTCTTCGATGGCCTGACCGGCGAGCAGCTCGCCACGCCGAGCCTGTGCGGAGCATGGACGGTCCGTGAGGTCCTCGGGCACATGACGATGCCGTTCGTGGTCGGCCTCGGTGGTCTGGCGTGGCGCACTGTCCGTGCCCGCGGCGACATCCACGCGGCCAGCGAGGCCATCGCGGCCGAGCTGGCCGCCCGGCCGGTGGGGGACCTGACGACCATTCTCCGGCAGCGGGCCGATGCCCGGGTGCCGGCCCCCGGCGTCGGGCCGATGGGGCAGATGGCGGACGGCTGCATCCACCTGCGGGACTGCGCACGCCCGCTCGGCCTGCCCACCGACGTGCCCCTGGAGGACTGGCGCATGGTGCTGGACTGGCTGCCCAGCAAGCAGGCCGCCCGCGGCGTCGTGCCGGACGGGATGCTGGATGGGCTCCGGCTCACCGCGACCGATCAGCAGTGGTCCTGGGGGACGGGGGCAAACGTCGAGGGACCCAGCGAGGCGCTGGCGATGGCGATCAGCGGGCGCACGGTGGCCCTCGCCGACCTCGACGGCCCGGGTGTGGAGCGGCTCCGTTCACGCCACCCGGCTCACCGGCCGTAGCGGCGGCCCCGGCCCACCCGTTCCGGCACCGAGGCTTGCGCAGGTCGGCACACTGAGGGGCATGAGCGAGATCACCGACACGCGTGCCGACATCGCCGCCACCCACGAGTGGATCACCACGCTCCTGGCCCACACCTCGGACGAGCAGCTCGACGCGCCCACGCCGTGCACCGAGTTCGACGTGCGCGCGCTGACCGAGCATCTCAATGC
>JAJUII010000084.1 GCA_029265505.1 Aeromicrobium choanae | reverse complement strand
GTCGACGTGGATCCACTGGTGGTCGTGGGTGACGTCGGCGAAGGCGTTGATCTCCTCCTGGGTCACGGTATGCCACTCGGTGGGTCCGAGCTCCTTGCCCTCGAGAGCGATCAGGTCGTCGATCGTCGTGGGCCTGACGGGTGTGGTGGCCATGAGTGTCCTTTCGTAAAACTGAAACCAAACTCAGATTCAGTATGGGTTCGATCCTAGGGTGTGACGGCTGCCACTTCAACAGGTTCCTCGCCGCATTCTGGGCGACGAGTCCCACTACGCCGCGTGAGTCCGCAGTGAGTCTCAGATCACCGAGGCGCGAGGGGGCGGTCTCGGCGCTCCGGTGCTAGCGTGGAGACACGCGAACGCGCCGTCGGCGCTGTTCGAGCCCGACGACGTCGCGCGGACATCGCGCTCCAGGCAAGCGGGCATCCCATCGAGAGACACCCGTGAACCCTGCTGACCGCAGCCTCGTGCTGCCTTCGTTCGACCGACTCCACCTCCCCTCCTCCCTCGTCGAGGCGCTGGCCCGCCAGGGCATCGAGCGCCCCAGCCCCATCCAGACCGCCGTGATCCCGGCCGCCCTCGACGGGCACGACGTGCTCGGCCGCGCGCGCACGGGCTCGGGCAAGACCCTGGCCTTCGGCATCCCGGTCCTGGCGCGGCTTGCCGGGCGCCCGAGCCGACCGAAGGCGCCTCGCGCCCTCATCCTCCTGCCGACCCGCGAGCTCGCGACCCAGGTGCACGACGCGCTGGCCCCCCTGGCGCAGGCGCTGGGCCTGCGCACCACGACTGTGTACGGCGGCGTTCCCATCAACCGCCAGATCACCGCGCTGAAGGGCAGGACCGACGTCCTGGTGGCGACGCCGGGTCGTCTCGGCGATCTCCTCGACCGCCGTTGCGTCACGCTCGACGGGGTCGAGATCACGGTGCTCGACGAGGCCGACCACCTGTGCGACCTGGGCTTCTTCAAGCCGATCGACGCCCTGCTGTCGAAGACCCCCGCCGGAAGTCAGCGCCTGCTGTTGTCGGCGACCCTGGACGGGGACGTGGATCGGCTGGTTCGTCGTCATCTGCCCGACCACCGCCTGTTCGAGGTCGACGAGGTCGACGACCAGGTCGAGTCGATGGAGCACCACGTGCTCATCACCCCGCACGAGAGTCGCGTCACGACGGCCTACGACCTGCTCCGCGTGAACCCGCGCAGCATCGTCTTCACCCGCACCCGCCGCGGTGCCACGCGACTGGCGCGCCAGCTGAGCCAACGCGGTCTGACGGCGGTCGATCTGCACGGCGACCTCACCCAGAAGCATCGGGAGCGCAATCTCGGGAGGTTCTCCCGAGGCGAGGCCTCGGTCGTGGTCGCCACGGACGTGGCCGCCCGCGGCATCCACGTCGACGGCATCGGCCTGGTGGTCCACTATGACGCCCCGGCCGAGCACAAGGCGTATCTGCACCGCTCCGGCCGCACGGCACGGGCGGGTGCGGCCGGGTCGGTGGTCACCTTGGCCACGCCCGAGACGCTCGGCGACGTGATCGCGGTGCAGCGCAAGGCCGGTGTCGAAGCACGCCACCATCGTGTCGAGTCCGCGCCCAGTCCGTTGACCGTCGCCTCGCTCTCGGGCGCGGGCGAGCCTGCGCCGGCGGCGAAGGCGCCCGCCGCGGGGCCCCGCCGGGGCGGGCCGGCTCGTCGCCGCCGCCCGGCGCGTCGCCGCTGATCACAGTGTGACCCAAATCACTCTGACCCCTTGACAGGCTCATCCCTGTATCTGCACCATCGGTGTCGATAGTTATATGCACATCTTGTGCAGATACATGTGGATCGGCCGTCATCGGGGGGACAGCCAGCGGCGTTGTGACGTGCTCGTCCCTACGCGGTGCGATCCCGACCGTCGAAGGAGACGAGTGATGAAACTGACCAGATTGATCGCGGTGTCGTTCGCGAGCGTGGCGCTCACGACCGGCTTGAGCGTCCAGCCGGTGGTGGCGGCGGACAACCCGTACGAGCGAGGGCCCGATCCGACGGAGGCGAGCATCGAGGCCACGCGCGGCCACTACTCCGTCAGCTCGAAGACGATCTCGTCGCTGCGCGCGCGGGGCTTCGGCGGAGGCACGATCTACTACCCGAACACGACCTCGGACGGCACGTTCGGCGTGGTCGCGATCTCGCCCGGCTTCACCGCCTCGCAGTCGACGATCCAGTGGCTCGGCCCACGCATCGCCTCGCAGGGCTTCGTGGTGATCACGATCGACACCAACACCCGACTCGACCAGCCTGACTCGCGGGGCCGTCAGTTGCTCGCGGCGCTCGACCAGACGATCTCCGACTCCACGGTGGCGTCCCGGATCGACGCCTCGCGCCAGGCCGTGATGGGTCATTCCATGGGTGGCGGCGGCACGCTCGAGGCGGCCAAGAGTCGACGCTCGCTCGAGGCCACGATCGGCCTGACGCCGTGGAACCTCGACAAGACGTGGCCTGAGGTCGAGGCCGCCTCGCTGGTCATCGGCGCCGAGAACGACTCGATCGCCCCGGTGGCGACGCACTCGATCCCGTTCTACAACACGTTGACGAACGCCGAGCGCCGCGCCTACCTGGAGCTGCGCAACGCGACCCATTTCGCTCCGAACGTCAGCAACACGACGATCGCGAAGTACTCGATCGCCTGGCTCAAGCGGTACGTCGACAACGACACGCGCTATGAGCAGTTCATCGCCCCCGGCCCGAGCACGGGCCTGCTCAGCCCGGTCTCGGACTACCGACTCGGCTGACGAAAGCGCGTCGGGGCCGGCCCACCGGGTCGGCCCCGACGTCGTCGCTAGGGTGTGTCGGTGTGTCCGCCGTGAACCCGTCCGACCACCCGCGCCGCGCCTCGGCCGAGGAGCTGCCTCGGCTCGCCGACGTGCTCGGGTCGGCGTTCGAAAACTACCCGTGGACCCGGTGGACCGTGCCCGGCGAGGACGCTCGCCGTCGACTCGTCGAGATCCAGCGCCGTTACCTGGTCCACGCGCACGAGCACGGGGGTCGCATCTGGACCACCCCGCGGCTCGACGCGGTGGCCGCCCTCGTCCCGGCGGACCTGCCGGCTCCACCCGAGCGGACCCTCCGCGCGATCGCGAGGCTGCACGGGGCGGGCTGGTCGCGGATCGTCGACCATGAGACCGCGGCGGGTGCGTCCCGGCCCGACGCCGCCTGGACGTTGGCGACCGTCGGGGTGGTGCCCGCCCGTCACGGCCGGGGAGTCGGCATGTCGCTGCTGCGTGCCGCGCTCGCCGACGTGGGTGAGGGGTGCGTCGCTCTGGAGACGTCGTCGCCGGCCAACGTGCGACTCTACGAACGACTCGGGTTCGCCGTGGTCGACCACGTGCGGGGGCCGGGTCCGGACGTCTGGGTCATGCTGCGCTGAGTCCGCGGCGGGTGTCGGTCAGTCGAGCAGAGCGCGGGCGAGCGCGCCCACCTGCTCGTGCTCGATGAGGAAGCCGTCATGGCCGTGGGGCGAGCGCACGACGTCGAGCTCGGAGCACCCCGCGATCCCGTCGGCCAGCTCCTGCTGCTGGTACGGCGGGTACAGCCGGTCGGAGTCGATGGCCGCCACGACGGTGCGCGCGGTGATGCGCGACAGCGCCGCCTCGACGCCGCCGCGGCCGCGCCCGACGTCGTGGCTGTTCATCGCGTCACCGAGGGTGATGTAGGACCACGCGTCGAACCGCTTCACCAGCTTGGCACCGTGGTGTTGCAGGTAGGACTCGACGGCGAATCGCCCGTCGGGCTGGACCTGCCGACCGAACCGCTCCGCCAGCTCGGCCTCGCTGCGGTAGGTGGTGTGGGCGATCCGACGGGCCAGGTCCAGGCCGGCCACCGGGCCGGCGGCTCGGATGATGTCGGCCTGGGTCGCGGTCCAGGCGATCTGTTCGGCGGAGGCGTAGGCCGAGCAGGCGAGCAGGAACAGACGATCGACCCGGTCGGGCTGCATGATCGCCCACTCCACGGCGCGCATCCCGCCGGCCGAGCCGCCGACGACCGCGTGCCAGCGATCGATGCCGAGATGGTCGGTCAGCAGCACCTCGGCCGCGACCTGGTCGCGGACGGTGATCCGCGGGAATCGACTGCCCCAGACCTCGCCGTCCGGAGCCGGTGAGGCCGGGCCCGTCGTGCCCTTGCAGCCGCCGAGGATGTTGGCCGCGACGACGAAGAAGCGGTCGGTGTCGATGCCCAGGCCGGGCCCGACGACCTGGTTCCACCAGCCGTCGGGGCCGGCGACGATCGAGTCGCCGGTCAGTGCGTGGAGGACGAGCACCGCGTTGTCCCCGGTGTACTCGCCCCAGGTGTCGTAGGCGACCTCCAGACGCGGGAGGACCTCGCCCGATTCGAGGGCGAGGTCTCCCAGCGGCTGTACGACGGTCACGCGATCACTTCGTCGCGCGGAATCCGGCGTCGAGGTCGGCGAGGATGTCGTCGATGCCCTCCAGGCCCACCGCGAGGCGGACAAGTCCGGGCGTGACACCCGCGGCGAGCTGCTCCTCGGGTGTGAGCTGGCTGTGCGTCGTGGAGGCCGGGTGAATGGCCAGCGACCGCACGTCGCCGATGTTCGCCACGTGGCTGTGCAGCTCGAGGGCGTCGATGAACTTGCGACCCGCCTCGACGCCGCCCGGCAGCTCGAAGGTGACGATCGCGCCCGCGCCGCCGGGCGTGTACCGGTCCGCAAGCGCCTTGTAGGGGCTGGAGTCCAGGCTCGCCCAGTGGACGGAGGCCACGTCCTCGCGGGCCTGCAGCCACTCGGCGACCGCGCGGGCGTTCTGCAGGTGGCGCTCCATGCGCAGGCTCAGCGTCTCCAGACCCTGGGCCAGCAGGAAGGCGTTGAACGGGGAGACCGCCGGGCCGACGTTGCGCAGGTACTGGACCCGCAGCTTGGCGATGAAGGCGGCCTCACCGAGCGCCTCGCTGAAGACCAGGCCGTGGTAGCTGGCGTCGGGGGTGGTGAAGCCCGGGAACTTGTCGCCGTGCGCGCCGTAGTCGAAGGTCCCGCCGTCGATCACGACGCCGGCGATCGCGGTGCCGTGGCCGCCGATGTACTTGGTCGCGGAGTGGACGACGGTGTCGGCGCCGTGCTTGAGGGGGTTGAGGCCCCACGGGGTCGCGACCGTGTTGTCGACGATGAAGGGGACGCCGACCTCCTTCGCGACGGCCGAGACGGCCTCGAGGTCGAGGACGTCGCCCTTCGGGTTGCCGATCGTCTCGCCGAAGAACACCTTGGTGTTCTCCCGGACGGCGGCGCGCCAGGCGTCGGGGTTGTTGTTGTCCTCGACGAAGGTGACCTCGATGCCCAACTTGGGGAACGTGTGGCGCAGCAGGGAGTCCGTGCCGCCGTACAGGCTGGCGGAGGCGACGATGTGGTCGCCCGCCTCGGCCACGTTCGTCAGGGCGCCGGTCGTGGCAGCCTGGCCGGAGGCGACGAGCAGTGCGCCGACGCCGCCCTCGAGCGCGGCGAGGCGCTGCTCGACGACGTCCTGGGTCGGGTTCATGATCCGCGTGTAGATGTTGCCCGGCTCGGCCAGACCGAACAGGTCGGCCGCGTGCTGGGTGTCGCGGAACTGGTACGAGGTGGTCTGGTAGATCGGCAGCGCGCGCGCACCCGTCGCCGGGTCGGGCGTCTGGCCGGCGTGGATCTGCTTGGTCTCGAACGACCAGTTCTCGCTCATGCGGGGGCTCCTCAGGTCATCGGTGTCTGGGGCCACTGTGGCACGCGACCGGAATACGAACACCGCGTCTCATGATACGGACGCCATTTCGGACTCGGTCACCCCATGTGGAACGGCTGCGCGGTCGACTCCAGGACCGACAGCCACAGGTCCCCCTCGGTGTTGACCTGTTGGGTGTTCTGGACCACGACGGAGATCGGCACGTGGGCGAAGCGGTGGCGCGGTCGGCCGATCACCATGTCGGTGCGGCCGGCCATCGCGGCGTGCACGGCCGCCTGAGCCAGGCGGGTGCAGTACACCGAGTCCGCCGGATCCGCCGGCACCGACCGGATCATGTAGCCCGGGTCGAAGTACCGCAGGGTCAGCGGCTCGTCGTGATCCTTGAAGTCGCGGGCGATCTGGGCGCGGAGGAATCCGGCGAAGTCACCCAGGATGACGTTGCCGCTGGCGTCGGTGCGTCGGCTCGCCGGGATAAGGTCCTGGCCGGCGCCCTCGGCCAGGACGATGACCGCACTCCCGCGCTCGTGGACGCGCTTGCGCAGCAGCGCCAGCAGGCCGTTCTCGCCCTCGAGCCGGAACGGCACCTCGGGGATCAGCACGAAGTCCGCCTCGTGGTTCGCCAGCGCCGCGTAGCAGGCGATGAAGCCCGCGTGGCGTCCCATGACCTTGACGACGCCCACGCCGTTGATGGCCGCCTCGCACTCGACCCGCGCGCTCTTGATCGCCTCGGCCGCCTTGGCGTAGGCGGTCTGGAATCCGAAGCTGGTGCCGATCATCGGGATGTCGTTGTCGATCGTCTTGGGCACCCCCACGACGGCGATCTTCAGGTCGCGCGAGAGCGCCTCCTCGGCGATCGCATGCGCGCCGCGCATCGAGCCGTCGCCGCCGATGACGAAGAGGATGTCGATCTCGCGATGGACGAGGTTGTCGACCATCGCCGGCACGCTCTGGGCGCCTCGGGAGGATCCCAGGACCGTGCCGCCACGATCGGTGATCGTCTCGACGAACGCGGGCGTGAGGGTGATGGGGTCCGGGGCCTTGCCGGGCACCAGGCCCGCGTAGCCGTTGCGAAAGCCCGTGACGTCGGTGACGCCGTAGTGCTCGAAGAGCTCGAGCACCAGGGCGCGGATCACGTCGTTGAGTCCCGGGCACAGTCCGCCGCAGGTGACGATTCCGACCTTGGTCTTCTTGGGGTCGAAGAAGATCTTGCGGCGAGGCCCGCCGGGCTCGAACGAGGGGATCTCGTTCAGGGGCGTGTCGCCTCGGGCGGCCAGCAGGGAGATCGTGTCGTCGAGCAGCACACGGTCGTCCTCGGCCACGTAATAGGCGTTCGTGGACCGCGAGGCGACGTAGTCCGCCAGCGGCGAGTCGAACGTGCACTCGCCGAGGGTGCGCACCTGAAGATCCTCGAGCGTGACCACGATCTCAGGCTATCCGAGCGGGGCACGGTCACGACAGTCGTCGGACGGTGGCCCCTTCGGCTCCCCGATACGGTGGAGCCATGCTCAAGCGGCCGGCCGTCCGACGTCGGCGCCCGATGCGGGCGGTCCACACGGCCGCGACCTTCCACGAGCATCCCTCCCCTCGTGCGCGCCTGCTCGGCACCGGGGTGCGCCTGACCGTCAAGCCGCTGCTCCGACTCGCCCCGGTGGACGAGCGCACCTTCCGCGGGATCCGCCGCCTGGCGGGCCGCGTGTCCCGACCGCCCGCACCGGACATCCGCGCCCGCCGGCGCGAGGTGGGCGGTGTCCCCGGCGAGGTGATGACACCGCGGGGTGGGCCGTCGAGCGGGCTGGTCATGCTCTACCTGCACGGCGGTGGATTCTTCACCGGTAGCGTCGACTCCTACCGCGGGCTGCTCGAGGCGATGGTCCGGGCCACCGGCGGCACCGTCTACGCGGTCGACTACCGCAAGCTGCCCGAGCACGGCGTCGCCGAGTCGGTCCAGGACGCGATCGCCGCCTACGGCGCGGTCCTCGACGAGGCGGACGATCCGGCGAAGGTCGTCGTCGCCGGCGACTCCGCGGGCGGCTACCTGACGATGAAGGTGGCCGAGCTCGCGCATCGGCGAGGGCTGCCTCGGCCGGCGGCGCTGATCGGGTTCTCGCCCTTGCTGAGTCTGGAGCCGGACCGTCAGGACAAGAACGTCGTTCGCGTGGCCAAGGTCCGCGAGGCGGTCCTCCCGATCGCGCGGGTCTCCGCCCTGCGGCCGCTGTGGCTCCCCGAGGACGCCGTCATCGAGGGGTTCGCCGACCCGCTGCACGCCACCGGCCACATCGCCTCGCCCACCCACCTGGTCGCGGTCGAGGACGAGTTCCTGCGTCCGGAGGTGGAGGCGTTCGCCCTACTGCTGGACGACAAGGGGGTCGAGGTCGACGTCCACCTGTGGCGCGGTCAGGTCCATGCCTTCCCGATCTTGGCCGACCACCTGGAGGACGCGGCGCTGGCCGTCCGGCTCGCCGCCGACTTCGCGCTGCGGCACGTGGGCGAGCCGCGGACGGACGAGGTCGAGGACGCGAGCGCCGAGACCGGAACGCTCGACGGCGAGCTGGCGCGCGATCCCGCCGAACGAGGGTCGACGCGGATTTACCGACAGCCTTGACTGTTTCTTTCGGTCCCGCCATGCTGAAGCGGTGACGGACACGCCGACCCGAACACCGCAGAGCGAGCGCACGCGGATCATGCGCCGCCGCCTCATGGAGGCCACGGTCGAGTGCCTGGCCGAGCTCGGCTGGGCCGGAACCTCGACGACGGTGGTCAGCCGGCGGGCCGGGGTCAGCCGCGGGGCCCAGCTGCACCACTTCCCGACCAAGCACGAGCTCGTGGTGGCGGCGGTCGAGTACATCGCGGCTCGGCGCCGTGAGAATCTCGACGTCGGACTCGACACGCTGCCCGAGGACGGGCGCACGCGGGCCGTCCTGGATCTGCTCGCCGAGCAGTACATCTCCCCGGTCTTCTACGCGGCGCTCGAGCTGTGGGTCGCCGCGCGCACGGACCCCGATCTGCACGAGCGCGTCGAGCCGTTGGAGCGCCGGTTCGGCCGCGCGATCCACGAGTACGCGCTGCGGCTCCTGCAGGTGGACGGCGCTCGGGGACGCAATCGTGAGCTGGTGCAGGCGACGTTGGACCTGTTGCGCGGCCTCGCGCTCGCCGAGACGCTGAGCGACGACTCCAAGCGCCGGGCGGCGATCCTCGACGCCTGGGCCCAGACCCTCGACCGAGAGTTGGAACGATGACCGCACTCGAGACCGTCCTGGCCGACCTGGCCGCCGAATCGGAGCAGCTGGAGCGCTGGGTCGCCGGCCTGACGCCCCAGTGCTGGGCGATCGTGACCACGCCCGAGGGCTGGACGGTGGCCCACCAGATCGCGCACCTGCACTGGACCGATCTGACCTCGACCGATGCGATCGGCGACAAGGAGAGCTTCGACGCGCTGATCCTCGCCGCGCTGGAGGACCCTGAGGGGTACATCGACCGAGCGACCGAGGAGCTCGCGTCCCTGCCGCCGGAAGAGCTGCTGACCCGGTGGCGACAGGGGCGGTCGGATCTGGTCGAGGCGCTGCGTGGCGTGCCGGACGGACAGAAGATCCCCTGGTTCGGCCCTCCGATGAGTCCCACGTCGATGGCGACCGCACGCCTGATGGAGACCTGGGCCCACGGCCACGACGTGGCCGAGGGTCTGGGGATCGAGGTGCCCCGCACCGATCGCGTCCGTCATGTGTGTCACCTCGGGGTGCGGACGTTCGCCTTCGCTCACCAGATGCGCGGCGAACAGGTGCCCGACGTCGCGATCCGCGTCGAGCTGACCTCGCCGTCCGGGGACGCATGGGCGTGGGGCCCCGAGGACGCCGCTGAGCGTGTGACCGGCGACGCCTGGGACTTCGCCCTGCTCGCCACCCGACGTCGTCACCGTGTCGACGTCGACGTCCGGGCCGAGGGCGAGCACGCCGACCATTGGCTGGACATCGTCCAGGCCTTCGCCGGCATGCCCGGCAACGACCCGCTCCCGCTGTCCGAGCGAGGC
>JAJUII010000102.1 GCA_029265505.1 Aeromicrobium choanae | reverse complement strand
GTCCGTGACGCCCGAAGGCACCCCAGCCCGAACGCCGGCCCCGTCGAAGCCGCCTTCGCGGGGGCGCTCGGGGTCACGCTGGGCGGCGTGAACGACTACGCCGGGCGCATCGAGGACAGAGCCCGGATGGGCGACGGACCCGGACCCGTGATCTCCGACCTCCCCCGCGCGACGCGCCTCGCCACCGCGGTGGCGTGGGCCTCCGCCGGACTCAGCGTCCTGGTCGCACTCGCACCCAGGCGCGCGCGTCGGCCGCATCGTGCACGACCCTGACCCCTGCCGGCGCCCCCGTCCGACGCACGACGACCACGGGGATCGCCAGCTCGGCCGCGACGTCCAGCTTCGCCTCCGTGTGACTGCCGCCTGAGTCCTTCGTCACGAGCACGTCCGTGCCGCGCATCGCCTCCCGCTCGTGCTCGAGCGTGTACGGACCACGGCTCTGCACCAGCGTCCACGCGTCCGGCAGCTCGATCTCGGGCGGATCGACGACACGGACCCCGCACGCGTGAGCGCGCAGCGGCTCCACGAAACGATCCAGGGACTGACGGCCCACGGTCAGGAACGGCCGCCGCCCCAGACTCGCCGCCACCCGTGCCGCCTCGTCGTGGTCGTCGACCCCGTGCCACGTGCCCGCGTCCGCGCGCGCGGACCAGCCGGGACGCTCCAGGCGCACGAGCGGCACGCCAGCCTGCTCGCTCGCGGCGGCCGCATTCGCGCTGATCCGCTCGGCGAACGGGTGAGTGGCGTCCACCATCGCGTCGACCGCGTGCCGGCGCAGGTGCTCGACGAGCCCGTCGACGCCGCCGAAGCCGCCGATCCGGACCTCACCCACCGGAAGGCGCGGGCGAGCCACCCTGCCGGCCAGCGACGTGACCACCTCGTCGCCGTCCTCGACGAGCAGCTCAGCCAGCGCCCGAGCCTCCCGGGTCCCGCCCAAGATCAGGATCCTCATGCCGCCGGACCGATCGTCGGCAGCGTCGGCGCGCCGTGCTGCGCGAGTTCGAGCAGGGCGTCGACGTCCAGATGACGCTCGGCCAGGTCGCCCAACAGATCCAGCCGTGCCTCGCGCGCCGCAGCGAAACTGACCCCAGAGGCAGCGAACGACCCGCCCCGCGATTGAGCCGCGAGGTCGAGCACGGCGGTCCGCAAGGCGTCAGACTCGAGGCTGCCGTGCCACATCGTGCCGAGCACGTTGCCCGTCCGAGCGCCACCGAGGAACTCCTCCGCTCCGGCGTCGCGGGCGATGCGTCCGTGGTGGATCTCATAGCCCGACGCCGCGGCACCGAGGGCCTCGCCGTGAGGCAGGCGTAAGGTCTTGTCTGCGGCGAACGTGGTCTCGACCGGCAGCAGGTCCAGGCCGGGAACGCTGATCGGTGCGCCGGACTCGACGCCCTCAGGGTCGTGGACCTGCCGACCGAGCATCTGGAACCCGCCACAGATCCCCAACACCGCCCGGCCGGACTCCGCGTGACGGACGATGGCCCGGTCCAGGCCGCGCGAGCGCAGCCAGGCCAGGTCCGACACCGTCGCCCGCGTGCCCGGCACGACGACCAGATCCGCGTCGGCGAGGTCGCGCGGGTCGGCGGTGAAGACCACGTCCACCTCGGGCTCGAGCCCGAGCGCGTCCACGTCGGTGAAGTTGCTGATGCACGGCAGCCGGATCACGACCACCCGCAGGGCACCCTCGGCGGTCGTGCGGCGTCCCTCGAGATCCAGCGCGTCCTCGGAGTCGAGCCAGACGTCCGGGCTCCACGGCAGCGTGCCGAACACGCGGCGACCGGTGACGTCCTCCAACTGACGCAGCCCCGGCGCGAGCAGTGACTCGTCACCCCGGAACTTGTTGACCACGAACCCGGCGATCAGCGCCTGGTCGGCAGCCTCCAACAGCGCGACGGTTCCGTAGAACGCCGCGAACACGCCACCTCGGTCGATGTCGCCGACCACGATCGTGGGGATGTCGGCGTGACGTGCCAGACCCATGTTCACGTAGTCGCCGGAACGCAGGTTGATCTCGGCCGGACTGCCGGCCCCTTCGGCGACGACGAGGTCGTAACGGGATGCGAGATCGTCGTACGCGGCATGTGCGGCCCTCGCCAGATGAGTGCGTCCACCGATGAACTCGCGGCTGCTGATCTCACCGGCGGGCTCCCCCATCACGACGACGTGACTGCGCCGGTCACCACCGGGCTTGAGCAGCACGGGGTTCATCGCCGCCTCGGGCTCGGCACCGGCCGCGAGTGCTTGCACCCACTGGGCCCGGCCGATCTCCGCGCCGTCGGAACACACCATCGAGTTGTTCGACATGTTCTGAGCCTTGTACGGTGCGACCCGCACTCCACGTCGCGCGAACGCCCGACACAGCGCCGTGGTCACCAAGCTCTTGCCCGCATCCGACGTCGTGCCGGCCACCAGGAGCCGACCGATGCCGGGCGCGCGAGATTCCACCCGACAAGTATCTCGCCCGTGTCGCTTGGTACCGACGCCAGGGGGACGCTCAAGTAAGGCCCCCGCGTGTCGTGGTGCTCACGGTGTTTTCAGTGACGGGTATGTCAAATGGGGCTATCGTGACGGTGCAGCGTGATTTCGGGGTCTTGGGGTTGCCGAGGTGATGTCCACGCATGGCCTGCTTGGGCCGCACGAGCTTCTTGAGCCATCCGGGGGTCTCGGTCTCGCCGTCCTCGCCGTCGCGCGTCCACGCCTTGTTGACCCGGACGGTGCCGTGCTCGAGGTCGATGTCCCTGCACCACAGCGCGGTGACCTCACCGAATTGCAGGCCGGTGCAGACGGTGAGGGTGAGCAGGTCCTGGGCATCGGCCGCAACGTGGGCGGCGGCGATGCGGGACTCGTCCTCGGTCAGAAAGCGCAGGTCGGCCTGGGACGGGCGGATCCGCAAGCGCTTGGGCGCTGTGCGCGCACAGGTTCACCTCGGCTTGGCCTTCATCCTTGACGTAGACGAGGATACCGAAGAGCAGGCCGTGGTGGTTCGCCTTCGTCTTGATGGAGCTGTCCCAGTCGATCAGCTACACTTTGATGTCCTTCTCGATGATCGCGTCGACGCGGCGGTGGAAGATGCGCGCGCCGCGGACCTCCGAGCGCGCCAAGACCTTCACCTGCGACAGGTAGCGCTTGCGCTACCCCGGCGACAGGTCGACGACCTGGCGGACGTACTCCTCGGCCACCTCGGCGAAGAACGGCCGCGGCACGTCATGGTTAGCGGGCGAGCGGACGAGCCCCTCACCCTTGACCCAGCCCTCCGGCCAGCGGTTGCCGGCCGCTTCAGCCTCCTTCTTGAAGCCCTCGGAGCGCGAGGTTCTGTGCGTCAGTGCTGGCGCTGAACGATTCGTCTCGACGGACGCCACTGCGTCATCCACCCATCCACCATTCGACGCGCACCGAGAGTCCGCCATCGGTCCCGCGTGGCTTCTGAATCCATGCCATCTCTGGTGCTCCTCTGACCCTCGTCAGGTGTCATCGGTGCGCCCCGCGGGAGCCCATGTGCCGCCATGGCGCCGCCATAGCCGCAAATGCAAACTGGCCCCGTCTGCGTTTCCGCAGATCAGGGGCCACTTGGCAGGTGTGTCCGAGGGGGGACTTGCAACTTAACGGCACGCTTGAAGTTGCCACCAGCGGCCTGAATCGTCGCCGCTGTCGCCGCTGTCCGCCTCGGGCGAAACTGAAACGCGGCCTCCGTCCGGGATGGAGTCTGAGAACACGCTGGCCAGCGAAACAGAGAAATCAGGCCGTCATGCGCTCCACTACGGTGCCGTGCTGATCGACGTGGACGGTCAGGATGCCCGCACGGGCGAGGCGCTCCAGGGTACTGATGGACGGCTGGACGTCACCGCGCTCCAGCCGGGCCACCTGGGGCTGCTTCCAGCCCATCGCGGCGGCGAACTGGGTCTGGGAGAGGTTCTTCTCAGCCCGGTACTTGACTACCGCGACAGAGACGGCATCGGCGAGGCGGAGGCGGTCGACCTCGGCGGCGTACT
The DNA here is from genome assembly GCA_029265505.1 of Aeromicrobium choanae. GTDB lineage: Bacteria > Actinomycetota > Actinomycetes > Propionibacteriales > Nocardioidaceae > Aeromicrobium > Aeromicrobium choanae_A. The sequence continues at coordinate 4,677 of JAJUII010000102.1, read as the reverse complement.
CCGGGTCGGAGGCGCGACGAGCCTTTGCGTGGTCGCTGTGCGGGGTCAGGTCAGACAACTTCATGGTGCTCACTCCTCAATCTCGTCAAGGCGGCGCTCGGCGTCGCGGATGGCCTTCTTCCAGCGTTTCGGGTTGACCTTCGCCTCCGGGCCGATGGCGCCGATGACGAACGCCTTCCCGATCTGGCGGTACAGCGCCCTGGTCCGGCTGCGGCCGCCACGGGGACGGAGTTCCCGGAGGTTGTCGGCTCCGTTGACGTTGCTGCTGTGCGGGAAGGGCAACGTCGGCCCAGCCTGCTCCAACTTGGCAACCGCGTTGTCGACCGCGACGGCTTCGCGGGCATCGAGCACGGCGTACTCAGGCTCTGCCTCGGGATGCTTGAAGACCTTCCACACCGCACGATCATAACACGGATGTTATGGGCGCCGGACTGTCGGGGCGCCTAGCCTGGGGCAGCGGCAGCGACATGACCGCAGCACTGGACAAGGCCGATCCAGGAGACATCGCTGCCCTGTACGCAGCCCTCGATCTCTCATTGGTGTACGAAGAAGCCCCACGGCGAGTCGATGTCACCATCAACCTCAGCCGTGGGGCCAAGTTCCGTGTCCGAGGGGGGACTTGAACCCCCATGCCCGTAACCGGGCACTAGCACCTCAAGCTAGCGCGTCTACCAATTCCGCCACCCGGACGTGGTGCGTTTGATGCAGCACTGAACTCTATCAGAGGCCCGGAGGGACCAAGGAGAAGGCCCCGGGAAGTATGAGTTCCCGGGGCCTTCCAGGTCGAGAGTGCTGTGATGATCTCTCTCGAATCCGGTCACCCACGCTGCACCTTCGAGTGCCTGCATCACCAAGCTCCTGCGTCCGGCTCTCGCCGTCGCGCGAAGGGAGTCTCGGGTGTCCTTCCCGCTCTCCCGGAGGAGTGCGTACGTCAGTTGTACGCGACCGTGACCCAGATCACAAGGGCTTTCGACGAAGAATCGTCGGCGGTTTCGCGACCCACGGGTTGTGCACAGGAGGGCCCGCTCAGATCCACAGAGCATCCACAGCTGTTGTCCACAGCTGTGGATCACAAGAGCTGAGCGGCGGCGTGGATGACGAGCCCGGCCAGGCCGCCGACGACCGTGCCGTTGATCCGGATGAACTGCAGGTCGCGGCCGACGAACAGCTCGATGCGCTCGGCGGTCTCCGCGCCGTCCCACCGCTCGACCGTGGTGGAGATGACCGAGCTGATCTCGTCGCCGTAGTGCGTCACGACGTAGCCCGCCGCGTCGCCCGCCCACCGGTCGACCCGACCGGCCAGGCCCGGGTCGGAGCCGAGCCGGATCGCGAGACGGTCGATCTCCTCGCCGAGGCGTCGACGCAGCAGCCCGTCCCGGTCCTGCAGCGCGTCGACGACGGTGCGGCGGAAGCCGTCCCACAGGAGGACCGACGTGTCGATCGCCCGAGGCTGGCCGAGCAGTCGCTCCTTCAGTCGCTCGGCACGCGCCATCGTCCCGGCGTCGTGCTGCAGGTCCTCGGCCAGTTGCGCGAGCCAGTGATCGAGGGCGCGACGCACCTCGTGCACGGCGTCGTCACGAATGTCCTCCACCCACGCGAGCGCCTCCCGGAAGAGCTTGTCCGCGACCAGCTCGTTCGCCCAGTCCGGCGCCCACCGGGGCGCACGCGCCTTGATCAGGTCGGTGATCCGGTGCGGGTGGCGCCGCAGCCACCCGGCGAGCTCGTCGAGCATGAGGTCGACGACGCCCGCGTGGGCTCCGGAGTCGACCACCTCGGCGAGGAGCTGCCCCGCGGCGGGACTGAGCGGCTCCTCCACCAGTCGCGGCACGATCATCTCCGTCAGTACCGCTCGCACGTCGTCCTCGTGGATCCGATCGAGCAGATCGGCCGTCATCCGCGCCCCCTCGTCGACGATCCGCTCGGCCCGTCCGGGGACGCTCAGCCCACGACCGAGGCGCTCGGCGGGACGTGCATGGTCGACGCGCTCGCGGACGACCTCCTCACGCAGGAAGTTGCCCGCCACGAACTCCTGGAGACTGGCGGCGAGCTGATCCTTCTTGCGCGGGATCAGCGCCGTGTGCGGGATCGGCAGTCGCAGCGGACGACGGAACAGCGCGGTCACCGCGAACCAGTCGGCGATCGCGCCCACCATGCCCGCTTCGGCCGCGGCGTTGACGTACCCCCACAGCCCGTCACGGCCGTGGGTCAGGGCGAACACCACCGCCGCGAGGACCAGCAGCGAGGTGGCCGCCGTCCGCATCCGGCGCAGCGCGGCACGTCGCTCCGCCTCGTCGCCGGCGATCGGGAACGCCGGCGTCATCACCTCGGTCATGACGCCACCCTAGGGACCGGCCGACCCTCCCGCCGCTCGTCGAGGGGCGCCGCGTCACCCGGTGGGTGGGCGGCCCGCTGCCCTAGAATCCGAGCATGACGTTCAACGAGGGCGCGAACCTCGACATCAGCCAGGTCACCGGCGGCAAGTCCGGGGCGATCGTCGGCGGCGGCATCGGCGGCCTCGTGCTCATGCTCCTGGTCGCGTTCCTGGGCGGCAACCCCTTCGGCGGTGGCTCCTCCTCGGCCCTCGACCTCGACCAGATCCTCACCGGCGGATCGCAGTCGGAGGCGCTCGACGTCAGTCACTGCCGGACGGGCGCCGACGCGAACGCCGACGACGTCTGCCGGATCATCGGCACCGTGAACAGCGCCCAGGACTTCTGGACCGACGCCCTGCCCGCCCAGACCGGACGTCAGTACCGACCGGCGCAGACCGTGATCTACTCCGGGGCGACCTCCTCCCCCTGCGGCACCGCCTCCAACGCCACCGGACCCTTCTACTGCCCGTCCGACGAGCGCGTCTACGTCGACGCCTCGTTCTTCGACGAGCTGAGCAGCCGATTCGGCGCGGACGGCGGCACCCTCGCCCAGATGTACGTCGTCGCGCACGAGTACGGCCATCACGTCCAGAACGTGCTGGGCATCCTCGCCCGCGGGCAGGACGGCCGGACCGGGCCGCTCAGCGGTGGAGTCCGCATCGAGCTCATGGCCGACTGCTTCGCCGGAGTCTGGGCCCACCACGCTGCGTCCACCCAGGACGCACAGGGCAACACGCTGATCCAGCCGCTCACGAACGCCGACATCCGCTCGGCGCTCTCGGCCGCGGCAGCCGTCGGCGACGACCACATCCAGGAGAGCCTCGGCGGCGGCCGAGTCGACCGGGACACCTGGACCCACGGCTCCAGCGACTCACGCCAGCGCTGGTTCCTGGCCGGATACGACTCCGGGACGGTCGGCTCCTGCGACACGTTCGCGACCGACGACCTGTGATCTCGTGACCCGGCGCCTGCGCGCCGAGGTCTGGATCGTCCTCGGCCTCTCCCTCGGCCAGTCCGCCGTCTACGCGGTCGTCAGCCTGCTGCGCAAGCTCAGTCGCGGCCCCCTGCGCGAGGCGACCGCCGGCCTCAACCAGCCCCGCGACACCGTGCCGTGGTTCGACCTGCTGTACCAGCTGCTGGCGATCGGCTTCGCGCTCGTGCCCGTCGTCCTGGCCCTCTACCTGCTGAGCCTCGACACCGACCAGCCGCCCGTCCTGCGTCGGCTCGGCCTCACGCCGGATCGGCCGTGGCGGGACCTGGGCTTCGGCGCCGCGCTCGCCGCGGTCATCGGTCTGCCCGGACTCGGCGTGTACTTCGGCGGACGAGCCCTCGGGATCACCGCCGAGATCATCCCCAGTCCACCCACCCTCCACTGGTGGACCGTGTCGGTGCTCGTGCTGTCGGCCCTGCAGAACGCGGTCGTCGAGGAGGTCATCGTCGTGGGCTACCTCATGACCCGGCTGCGCGGGTTCGGCTGGGGCGTTCCGCTCGTCATCGCCACCTCGGCCCTGCTGCGCGGCGCGTACCACCTCTACCAAGGGTTCGGCCAGGCGCTCGGGAACGTCGCCATGGGCGTCGTCTTCGGCTGGTGGTTCCATCGAACCGGCCGGGTGATGCCGCTGGTGATCGCCCACGCGCTGCTCGACCTCGTCGCGTTCGTCGGGTACGCCCTGTTCGCCCAGCAGCTCGGTCTGCGATGAGATGGGACCGATGAAGCTCGAGTTCGACCCCGCCCTGCCGATCACCGCGCGGCACGACGAGATCCGTGACGCGCTGCGCGACCACCAGGTCGTCGTCGTGGCCGGCGAGACCGGATCGGGCAAGACGACCCAGCTGCCGAAGATCGCCGCCGAGCTGGGCCGCGCCCGCATCGCCCACACGCAGCCCCGCCGGATCGCCGCGCGGTCCGTCGCGGCCCGCATCGCGCAGGAGTGCGAGGTCGAGCTCGGCGCCGAGGTCGGCTACGCGGTCCGCTTCGACGACCGGTCCGGGGAGGACACCGTCATCCGCCTCGTCACCGACGGCCTCCTGCTGACCGAGCTGCAGCACGACCGCCGACTCGAGCGCTACGACACGATCATCATCGACGAGGCCCACGAGCGGTCCTTGGCGATCGACTTCCTGCTCGGCTACCTCCGCGACCTGCTCCCCCGGCGCCCCGACCTCAAGCTCGTCGTCACCTCCGCCACGATCGACGTCGAACGCTTCGCCGAGCTGTTCGCCACGCCCGAGCGACCCGTGCCGATCATCGAGGTCAGCGGACGCACCTACCCCGTCGAGATCCGCTATCGTCCGCTCGACCGCG
>JAJUII010000147.1 GCA_029265505.1 Aeromicrobium choanae | reverse complement strand
GGCCAGGCGTTCGACGAGTCGGTGCGGCCGCGCGTGTTCGTCGCGATGACCTCCGCCTGGGTGCTGCCGGCCCTGGTCGGCCCACCGGTCGCCGGTCTGGTCGCGGAGGCGGTGGGATGGCGGTGGGCCGTCCTCGGCGCCGTCATCCCGGCGATCGCCGCGACGGCGCTGCTGTTGCCGGCCCTCGGCACCGCGCGCAGTCCGGGCACGTCGAGCGCGCGGGCGGACGCGCGCTTCAGCCCACGACGCGTGGTGCTCGCCGCCCTTGCCGCGGTGGCGGTCCTGGCCGTCAGCGTCGCCGGTCAGCGCGCCGTCGCCGGCTGGTGGGCGCTGCTCGTCGCGGGGGTCGTCCTGGCGGTCCTGGTCGTCCCGCCCCTGCTGCCGCGCGGCACGTGGACGGGGGGACGGGGTCTCCCCGCGGTGATCGCGACGCGGGGCGTCGTCTCGCTGGCGTTCTTCGGCGTCCAGACCTACCTGCCGCTCGCGCTGGTCGAGCACCGTGACCTCACGCCGACGCAGGGCGGGATGTTCCTGACCGGGGGAGCGGTGCTGTGGTTCACAGGGGCGTGGCTGTCCGCCAACCTCCCACTGCTCGCCGAGACGTACCTGCGCGTACGGATCGGCACCGTCCTGGTGGCCCTCGGCAGCCTCGCCGGCGTCCTGGTCCTCGTCGCGCCGGTGCCGCTGCCGGCGCTCGCGCTGCTCTGGCCGTTCGCGGGCCTCGGCATGGGGATGGCCACGTCCACGCTGTCGGTGCTGCTGCTGGAGACGGCGCCGGCCGAGGAGCACGGCGCGGCCAGCGCCGCGATGCAGACGAACGACGCGGTGGTCCAGGCGCTGGGCCTGGCGCTCGGCAGCGCCCTGTTCGCCGCCGTGCTGACGCGGTCCGGTGAGTCCGCGTTCGCCGCCGTGCTCGGTCTGCCGCCGGTCGTGGCGATCGGTGCGGTCGCGCTCAGCGGCCGCCTGCGCGAGCGGTGAGTCGGTCCGTCGTCCCATCCTTCGCACTCCCGGCTCTGCGGGCGTCGGTCGGCCGATAGGCTGAGCCGGTGACCACGACCCCTCTCGACGCCCCTGTCGGCGTTCGCCCGATCCGCATCGCGATGCTCGGCTGCGGTGTCGTCGGCACCGAGGTCGCCCGGCGTCTCCTGCGCGACGCCGACGAGCTCGGCCGCCGCGTCGGTGCTCCCGTGGAGCTCGTCGGCATCGCCGTGCGCCGCCTGGACCGGGTGCGCGACCTCGACGTTCCGGCCGACCTGTTCACGACCGATGCGATGGGTCTGGTGACCCGCGGCGACCTGGACGTCGTGATCGAGGTCATCGGCGGGATCGAGCCCGCGCGCGAGCTGATCCTGGCCGCGCTCGAGCACGGCGCCTCCGTCGTCACCGCCAACAAGGCCCTGCTCGCCGAGGACGGCGACACCCTCTACGAGGCCGCCGTCAAGGCCGAGCGCGACCTCTACTACGAGGCCGCCGTGGCCGGGGCGATCCCGATCGTGCGCCCGCTGCGCGAGTCCCTCGTCGGTGACCGGGTCGAGCGGGTGCTCGGCATCGTCAACGGCACGACGAACTACATCCTCGACGCGATGACCACGACCGGGGCGAGCTTCGGGGACGCGCTCGACGAGGCCCAGCGACTGGGGTACGCCGAGGCCGATCCGACCGCCGACGTCGAGGGCTTCGACGCCGCCGCCAAGGCGGCGATCCTGGCCGGACTGGCCTTCCACACGCGCGTCACGATCGCTGACGTCCATCGAGAGGGGATCACCGAGGTCACCGCGGCCGACGTCCGATCCGCCTCCGAGATGGGCTGCGTCGTCAAGCTGCTCGCGATCTGCGAGATCGACCCGGACGGCACCGCGGTGTCGGCCCGGGTGCATCCGGCGATGATCCCCGACACGCACCCTCTCGCGAGCGTGCGCGGCGCCTTCAACGCCGTGTACGTCGAGAGCCAGGCCGCCGGCCAGCTCATGTTCTACGGTCCCGGCGCCGGAGGCCCCCCGACCGCCAGCGCGGTGCTGGGCGCCGTCGTCACGGTGGCGCGCCACCGCGTCGAGGGTGTGTTCGGCCCTCGCGAGACCGCCCACGCCCAGGTCGAGGTGCTCGACATCGGCCGCGCCCGCACCCGCTATCACGTCCAGATCGACGTCGACGACCGTCCCGGCGTGCTCGCCGCGGTCGCCCAGGTGTTCGCGGTCCACGACGTGTCGATCAAGACGGTCCGCCAGGAGGGCCGCGGCGACGACGCCCAGCTCGTCGTCGTCACCCACGAAGCCGACGACGCGGCGCTGGCCGCGACCGTGAGCCGGATCCGCGACCTGGAGATGGTGCGCGGGGTGTCGTCGGTCATGCGAGTCGAAGGAGTGTCGTGATGGCCACCCCGTGGCGTGGAGTCATCGAGGAGTACCGCGACCGGATCCCGCTTCCGGCCGGCGCCACCGTCGTCTCGCTCGGCGAGGGCGGCACGCCGCTGGTGCACTCGCGCTGGCTGTCCGAGCTCGTCCGCGGTGACGTGTTCGTCAAGGTCGAGGGGCAGAACCCGACCGGCTCGTTCAAGGACCGCGGCATGACCACGGCCATCACGGCCGCGCTCGCCGAGGGCGCCAAGGCGGTGGTGTGCGCCTCGACCGGGAACACCTCGGCCTCGATGACCGCCTACGCGGCGCGCGCCGGGCTGACGCCGATCGTGCTGGTCCCGCAGGGCAAGATCGCCGCGGGCAAGATGGCCCAGGCGATCATGCACGGCGGCGACATCATCCAGGTGCGCGGCAACTTCGACGACTGTCTGAACATCTCGCGCGGTCTGGCCAAGGAGTATCCGGTCGCGTTGGTCAACTCGGTCAACCCGATGCGTCTGGAGGGCCAGAAGACCGCGTCCTTCGAGATCGTCGACGCCCTCGGGAAGGCCCCCGACATCCACGTCCTGCCGGTCGGCAACGCCGGCAACATCAGCGCGTACTGGAAGGGCTTCGTCGAGTATCACGAGTCCGGTGCGGCCTCCTCGCGCCCGCAGATGTGGGGCTTCCAGGCCGCCGGCGCCGCACCGATCGTCCGGGGCGAGGTCGTCCCGAACCCCGAGACGGTCGCGACCGCGATCCGCATCGGCAACCCGGCCTCGTGGACGCTCGCCGAGAACGCTCGCGACGAGTCCGGCGGACGGATCGAGGCGGTCACCGACGAGCAGATCCTCGACGCGCAGCGCCGACTCGGCCGTCATGAGGGCGTCTTCGTCGAGCCCGGTTCGGCCGCCGGCGTGGCGGGCCTGCTCGCAGCCGCCGAGGCAGGTGAGGTGCCCGCGGGCGCCACGATCACGGTGACGGTCACCGGGCACGGGTTGAAGGACATCGACACGCCGCTGGCCCACATCGGCTCGGTCGTCGACACGGTGATCGACGCCGATGTGCACGCCGCGGCGGAGGCGGCGGGGATCGCATGAGCTTCGTCGACACCCCGGTCACCGTCGAGGTCCCGGCTACCAGCGCGAACCTCGGTCCCGGATTCGACAGTCTCGGGATCGCCCTGGACTGGTACGACGTGGTGACCGCCGAGGTCACCGGATCGGGACTGACTTTCGACATCACCGGCGAGGGCGCCGACGAGGTCCCGCGCGACGAGACCCACCTGCTCCACCGGGCGATGGACGCGGCGTTCGACCTGCTCGGGGAGCGGCCGGCCGGACTCCACCTGACCTGTCGCAACGCGATCCCGCACGGTCGTGGACTGGGCTCGTCCGCCGCCGCGATCGCCGCCGGCATCACGCTGGCTCGAGCCCTCGTCGTCGGTGGCGACGAGCGGGTCGACGAGCGCGTGCTGTTCGGCCTGGCCACCCAGCTGGAGGGCCATCCCGACAACGTCGCGCCGGCGCTCTGCGGGGGCCTGACCATCTCGTGGATCGACGGCGCCGCCCCCGAGCGGCTGCGTCTCGACGTCGACGCTCCGGTGACCGTGTTCGTGCCGCCGGACCCGGTGCCGACCTCCGTCGCCCGCGGGCTGCTGCCCGAGACCGTGCCGTTCGAGGACGCCGCGTTCAACGCCGGGCGGGCGGCCCTGCTCGTCGCCGCCCTGACGACCGCTCCCGAGCGCCTCATCTCGGCGACCGAGGATCGTCTCCACCAGCTGCCGCGGTCCGAGGCGATGCCCGGGCCCTACAAGCTCGTGCGCCAGCTGCGAGTCGAGGGAGTGCCGGCCGTGATCTCCGGGGCGGGACCGACGGTGCTGGCCTTCGCCCACGGCCTGCAGGAGTGGACCCCGCAGGGCTGGCTCCATCGAGAATTGCGCGTGTCGCCCCACGGGGCCCGCGTTCGCTGAGCACTGCGTGTTACAGTGGACGAGTCGGAGTCGAGTTCCTCTCCCCGGCACCATGCCACTTCTGAGCCCGTCGGATACGGGTGATCCTGTCCGCTGTCATCGGCCGCGCGGTCGAACCCCGAACAGGACTGTGGCCCCCCGATGAAGGACAACGTGTGACGGAATCAACCACGGTCGATCCCACTACCCCCGCGGACGGCGCCGAGAAGGCCCCCGCGAAGGCCCGCAAGACCGGTGGCTCCCTCGGCGGCAAGGTGATCGCCGAGCTCCAGGAGATCGCCGCCGGGCTGGGCATCGAAGGCGCCGGCAAGATGCGCAAGAGCCAGCTGATCGACGCGATCAAGGCGGCTCGCGGCGAGGCCAAGCCCGCCGAGGCGCCCCGCGCCAGCCAGGACACCCTCGTGGACGTGCCGGCCGAGTCGTCGAGCCCGCGGCGCGGCCGCAAGACCAAGGCCGAGTCCGAACAGAAGTCGGACGACGCCGCCTCGACGCAGTCCGAGGACGCCGCTCCCGCGGAGAAGGCCGAGCAGAGCGGCTCGGACCGGGACACCACCGAGCGCAAGGGCAAGTCCGACCGCAAGGGTCAGGACGCCTCCGACCAGAACGGTGCGGAGGGTGCGGACCAGAGCCGGCGGTCCACGTCCGACTCCGGTGACCAGGGCAAGGGTGACCAGAGCAAGTCCGGCCAGGACAAGCGTGATCGCGGCCAGGGCAACCAGGGTCAGAACCGCAACCAGGGCGGCGGCAACCAGAGCCAGGGCGGCGGCAACCAGAACCGTCAGGACGACGGCGGTGGCAGCGGACGCCGCCGCAACCGCCGCGGCCGCAACCGCGGTGGCAATCGCGGACTGGAGGAGAACCCGACCTTCACCGAGGACGACGTGCTCGTCCCGGCGGCGGGCATCCTCGACATCCGCGACAACTACGCCTTCGTCCGCACGACGGGTTATCTGCCCAGCGAGAACGACGTGTACGTGTCGATGTCGCTCGTGCGCAAGCTCGGCCTGCGCCGTGGCGATGCGATCACCGGCCAGGTGCGCCAGCCCCGCGAGGGCGAGCGCAAGGAGAAGTTCAACCCGATGGTCAAGGTCGACACGATCAACGGGATGGACGCCGAGGAGGCCAAGCGTCGCGTCGAGTTCTCCAAGCTCACGCCGCTGTACCCCTCCGAGCGCCTGCGTCTGGAGAGCGAGGCCGGCGGACTGACCGGTCGCGTCATCGACCTGATCTCGCCGATCGGCAAGGGCCAGCGTGGCCTGATCGTCTCGCCGCCCAAGGCCGGCAAGACGATGATCATGCAGCAGATCGCCAACGCGATCACCGAGAACAACCCCGAGTGCCACCTGATGATCGTGCTGGTGGACGAGCGTCCGGAGGAGGTCACCGACTTCCAGCGCACCGTCAAGGGCGAGGTCATCGCCTCGACCTTCGATCGGCCGGCCTCGGACCACACGATCGTGGCGGAGCTGGCGATCGAGCGCGCCAAGCGCCTCGTCGAGCTCGGGCACGACGTCGTGGTGCTGCTCGACGGCATCACCCGGCTGGGACGCGCCTACAACCTGGCCGCTCCGGCTTCGGGGCGCATCATGTCCGGTGGCGTCGACTCCTCGGCGCTCTACCCGCCGAAGAAGTTCTTCGGCGCCGCGCGCAACATCGAGAACGGCGGCTCGCTCACCATCCTGGCGACCGCGCTCATCGAGACCGGCTCGCGCATGGACGAGGTGATCTTCGAGGAGTTCAAGGGCACCGGCAACTGGGAGTTGCGCCTGCGTCGCGAGTACGCGGACAAGCGGATCTTCCCCGCGATCGACGTCGAGGCGTCGAGCACGCGCCGCGAGGAGCTGCTCATGGGCCGCGAGGAGCTGTCGATCATCTGGAAGCTGCGTCGAGTGCTCTCCGGTCTGGAGGGACAGCAGGGCCTCGAGCTGGTCCTGGGCAAGCTCAAGAAGACGCAGAACAACGTCGAGTTCCTCATGGAGATCAACAAGACGATGCCGGGCGGCGCCAACAACGGCGACAACTGAGCACCGCCTCGAAGGCCCGGTCCCCACGCGGGGACCGGGCCTTCGCCCTGTCCGGACTCGCTAGGCTCGACTCAGTGTGAGGGTGAGGCTCGCCGCTACTCGCGGCTGGTTGGATCCTGATCACCCGGTGTTTGGCTCATAGGCTCGGTGCCGCCTTCGGGTTGGCGTCCATGGGTTTTGCCGACGCCGGGTGTGACGGACCGGCCGGCGT
>JAJUII010000073.1 GCA_029265505.1 Aeromicrobium choanae | reverse complement strand
CGTCATGCGCGAGCACGGCATCCCGCAGTTCACTGTCGACGCCCACCGCCCGGTCGGTGCGTTCGACCTGCTCGGCGTCAGCTTCGCGACCGAGCTCGGCTACACGAACCTGCTGACGGCTCTGGACCTGGCGGGCATACCGCTGCACGCGGTGGACCGCGACGACAGCCACCCGATCGTGCTGGCCGGCGGTCACAGCGCCTTCAACCCCGAGCCGATCGCTCCCTTCGTCGACGCGGCCGTGATGGGCGACGGCGAGGAGGTCGTGCTGGCGATCACCGAGGTCGTCCGGGAGTGGAAGGCCCAGGGTCGGCCCGGTGGACGCGACGAGGTGCTGGCCAGGCTGGCGGCGTCCGGCGGCGTGTACGTCCCGAAGTTCTACGACGTCGAGTACCACCCCGACGGTCGCATCGCCGCGGTCGTCCCGAACCGTCCGGGCGTGCCGCGCCGCATCGCCAAGCACACCCTGATGGACCTCGACGAGTGGCCGTACCCGAAGAAGCCGCTCGTGCCGCTCGCCGAGACCGTCCACGAGCGCTACAGCGTCGAGATCTTCCGCGGCTGCACCCGCGGGTGCCGGTTCTGCCAGGCCGGGATGATCACCCGGCCCGTGCGCGAGCGCTCGATCCAGACGATCGGCCAGATGGTCGACCAGGGACTGCGGACGTCGGGTCTGTCGGAGGTCGGTCTGCTGAGCCTGTCCAGCGCCGACCACTCCGAGATCGGCGAGATCGCCAAGCAGCTCGGCGACCGCTACGAGGGGACGAACACCTCGCTGTCGTTGCCCTCGACGCGCGTGGACGCGTTCAACATCACCCTCGCCAACGAGTTCAGCCGCAACGGTCGACGCTCGGGCCTGACCTTCGCGCCCGAGGGCGGCAGCGAGCGGCTGCGCAAGGTGATCAACAAGATGGTCAGCGAGGAGGACCTGATCCGCACGGTCGCGGCGGCCTTCTCCCACGGTTGGCGTCAGGTCAAGCTCTACTTCATGTGCGGTCTGCCGACCGAGACCGACGAGGACGTGCTGCAGATCGGCGAGCTCGCCAAGCGGGTCATCGACACCGGGCGCGAGGTGTCCGGTCGCAAGGACATCCGGTGCACCGTCTCGATCGGCGGGTTCGTGCCCAAGCCGCACACGCCGTTCCAGTGGGCCGCCCAGCTGGACTGGCAGACCACCGACGAGCGCCTGCGCAAGCTGCGCGAGTCGGTGCAGTCCGACAAGCGCTACGGCCGGGCGATCGGCTTCCGGTACCACGACGGTCGCCCCGGCATCGTGGAGGGACTGCTGTCGCGCGGCGATCGTCGCGTCGCCGAGGTCATCGAGGCGGTCTGGCGCGACGGCGGGCGGTTCGACGGCTGGAGCGAGCACTTCAGCTTCGAGCGGTGGGAGCGCACGTCCGCCGAGGTGCTCGCCCCGTACGGCGTCGACTTGGACTGGTACACCACCCGCGAGCGCGACCACGACGAGGTCCTTCCGTGGGACCACCTGGACTCCGGACTGGACCGCGAGTGGCTGTGGGAGGACTGGCAGGACGCCATCGATCCGGACGGCGCGGCCGAGGTCGAGGACTGCCGGTGGACGCCGTGCTACGACTGCGGCGTCTGTCCGCAGATGGACCTCGACATCCAGATCGGCCCGACGGGCAAGAAGCTGCTGCCGCTCACCGTCGTCTGAGTCGCGGCGGCGTTCCCGCAGCACGCTCGGTCACGCCTCACCGCGATGCCGGGGGACCCAGGGTGTCCTCGAGCATCCGCGGGCGGGAGATGACGACGCCGGACGCGGTGAGCACCGCCGTCGAGGCGATGAGCGCGATCAGCGGGACGGTCCACGAGCCGGTCGCGTCGTGCAGCGCGCCGACGCCGAACGGCCCCAGGCCGGCCAGCAGGTACCCGAGACCTTGGGTGGCGAGGGACAGCGCCGTCGTCGCCGCCGGCGTCCGGGTCCGCTTGCCGATCATCGCGAGCACCCAGGTGAAGGCGCCGCCACCCAGGCCGAGCAGGACCGACCACAGCAGGGGTGCGCTGGCCGGTGCGAGCAGCACCCCGACCCACCCCGCGGCGGTCAGCAGTCCGAAGCACACCGGCAGGACGGGCCGGTCGCCGGTGCGGACCAGGAGCCACGGCAGAGCCAGGGTGAGCGGAATGCCGACGCCGCTCATGACGCCGAGCATGACGCCCGCCTCGTGCGCACCGACGCCCCCGTCGGTCAGGATCTCCGGATACCAGCCGAACTGGGTGTAGGCGCCGGCCGACTGGACGCCGAAGCACACCACCATGGCCCACGCGAGGGGAGATCGGGCGAGAGCCCGCACGGGCAGGTGGGCTCCCTGGTTCGGTCCGGCGTGGACGTCGTGACGCAGCAGGGTCAGCCAGGGCAGCACCGTGACGGCGGCCAGCACGGCGAAGGCGGCCAGGGCGGGTCGCCAGCCGCCCAGACCCTCCGCGATCGGGACCGTGGTGACCGAGGCGAGCGTGGCGCCGCCCATGAGCGCCGCGCCGTACAGCGCGCTGATGAGCCCGATCCGATCCGGGAAGTGGACCTTCGCCAGCGGCGGGAGGATGACGTTGCCCACCGCCGCGCCGGCCAGTGACACGGCCGTGGCGGCCAGGAACAGCGCGGGGTGCTCGACCAGGGCACGGGCGACGAGCCCGGCGGCCACGACCACGAGCAGGAGGACCGTGGACTTGTGCAGGCCCAGACGACGCACGAGCCCGCCCGAGGTGAAGCCGACGACGGCGAAGCACAGCACCGGCAGCGTCGTGAGCACCCCGGCCACGGTCGGCGACATCCCCAGGTCGTGCCGCACCTGCGGCAGCACGACGCCCAGGCTCGCGACCATCGCCCGCAAGTTCAGCGCGAGCAGGACGATCGCGGCCCCGACGATCCAGCGATGGCGTGGCGTGACGGTCGAGTCGGGCACGCGAACCATCTACGCACATCGCCGGTCTGCGCCCCGCGCCGGGGCCGCCACGGCCTGTCGGGACGGACCGTAGGCTGGAACGGTGACGAACGACGGTGGTGCGGTGACGAACGAGCCCGGTACGGCGACGCGGGACGGCAGCAGGACGCTCGAGGGGACGCCGAACCCCGAGGCTCCCAACCCCCAGCTGCCGATCGTGCAGAAGCTGCGAATCCGCTACGCCAAGCGTGGCCGGATGCGGTTCACCAGTCACCGCGACTTCGGCCGTGCGTTCGAGCGGGCGGTGCGACGGGCCGCGATCCCGATCGGCTACTCCTCCGGGTACACGCCGCACCCGAAGATCTCCTACGCGGGCGCCTCGCCGACGGGCGCCGCCAGCGAGGCGGAGTACCTCGAGATCGGCCTGACCCGACCGATGGACCCGGCCGAGGTCCGGGACCGTCTGGACACGTCGCTGCCGGACGGTCTGGACATCCTGGACGTGGTCGTCTCCCCGGGGGGATCGCTCGCCGATCGCCTGGAGGCCAGCCGGTGGGAGATCGAGCTCCCGGAGGTCCCCGTCGAGGCCGCCCGCGTGGCCGTCGAGGAGTTCCTGGCGCGTGACGAGGTCCAGGTCCAGCGGATGACGAAGCGGGGGATGCGGACCTTCGACGCCCGGGGCGCCGTGGTCTCCCTGACCGTCGAAAACCGGACCGGGCAGGGCGGGTGTGCGATACTGGCGGTGGTCGTACGCCATGACACCCCGTCGGTACGACCGGACGACGTGATCTCCGGACTGCGCACCCTGTGCGGCCTGCCGATCGAGAAGGCGCCTCTGGCGACCCGCTCGGACCAAGGGCCGCTGGATGAGCGGACCGGTGTGGTCGGCGATCCGCTCGCCTCCGACCGCGACGCACCCTGACCGGTGCTGACCGCGGCGGGTCGGACGGGTTCGTCATGTGACAGGCCGAAGCGACGTCCTGCAGACAGACTTGAGGTCCCGAGGGACCGTTGACCAGCCCGGTGAAGGCTGCGCCGCCACCGGGCGAAGGAGAGCAGATGCTCGATCCCACCGAGGCGTCCGACGCGCCTGAGACGACCGAGACCGACCAGACCGCGACCGAAGCCGACACCACCGGCGAGACGAAGGCCACCACGACGGTCACCACCACCCGCCGCCGCGCCGCCGGGCGTCCGGCCGGACCGCCGGCGGCCGTGTTCGCCGCCCCCGTCGAGGAGCCCGAGGAGTCCGCCGACGACGCCGCGGAGACCGACGAGGAGCCCGAGGCGACCGCGCCCGCCGCGCCCACCCTGCCGCCCGTCGGAGCGATGTTCCAGCCTCCGCCGAGCGAGCCGGCTCCGGCCAAGCCCCGCCGTACCGTCGACAGCGACGACGACTCCGACGACTCCGACGACGAGCGGTCCGGGGACGACACCTCCGACGAGGGCAACGAGGGCGGCCGTCGCCGTCGTCGTCGCGGTGGGCGCCGCCGCCGCAAGAGCGACCAGGACTCCGAGGACTCCTCGGACTCGTCCGACGCGAGCGACTCCGAGCAGGACTCCGACGACTCCGGTGACCAGGAGCAGTCCTCCGGATCGAGTCGTCGCCGCCGTCGGCGCGCTCGCGCCGGCGAGGGCGCCGAGACCTCGGCCGACGACCCGGAGAACACCGTCGTGAAGGTGCGCGAGGGGCGCACCGCCGAGGACGAGATCACCGGCGTGTCCGGCTCGACCCGACTCGAGGCCAAGAAGCAGCGGCGTCGCGAGGGTCGCGAGGCCGGTCGGCGCCGCGCCCCGATCGTCAGCGAGGCCGAGTTCCTCGCCCGCCGGGAGTCCGTCGAGCGCGAGATGGTCGTCCGCCAGCACGACGACTACACGCAGATCGCCGTGCTCGAGGACGGCGTGCTCGTCGAGCACTACGTCGCCCGCGAGTCCCAGACCTCGCTGATCGGCAACGTCTACCTGGGCAAGGTCCAGAACGTCCTGCCCAGCATGGAGGCGGCCTTCGTCGACATCGGCGCCGGTCGCAACGCGGTGATCTACGCCGGCGAGGTCGACTGGTCGAACATCGAGAACGGCAAGCAGCGCAAGATCGAGGACGCCCTGCAGCCGGGCCAGACCGTCCTGGTGCAGGTGTCGAAGGACCCGATCGGCCAGAAGGGTGCCCGCCTGACCAGCCAGATCAGCCTCCCGGGCCGCTTTCTGGTCTACGTGCCCGGCGGCGGCAGCAACGGCATCAGCCGCAAGCTGCCGGAGAACGAGCGCGCGCGGCTGAAGGCCCTGCTGAAGGAGGCGCTCCCCGAGAGCGCGGGCGTCATCGTGCGGACCGCCGCCGAGGGCGCCACCGAGGAGCAGCTCCAGCGCGACATCACGGCCCTGACGGCGCGCTGGGAGGACATCGAGTCCAAGGCCGCCTCGGGCAAGGCGCCGCAGCTGCTCTACTCCGAGCCCGACCTGATGATCAAGGTCATCCGTGACCTGTTCAACGAGGACTTCGCCTCGCTGACCGTCCAGGGCGACGAGGCCTGGGACATGGTCTCGGGCTACATCTCGCACGTCGCTCCCGATCTGGAGGAGCGGGTCCACCGCTGGGAGGGCGAGGGCGACATCTTCGCCGAGCGACGGATCGACGAGCAGATCCGCAAGGCGCTCGACCGCAAGGTCCACCTGCCGTCCGGCGGCTCGCTCGTCATCGACCGCACCGAGGCGATGGTGGTCATCGACGTCAACACCGGCCGGTTCACCGGCTCCGGCGGCAACCTCGAGGAGACCGTCACCAAGAACAACCTCGAGGCGGCCGAGGAGATCGTGCGCCAGCTGCGCCTGCGCGACCTGGGCGGGATCATCGTCATCGACTTCATCGACATGGTGCTGGAGAGCAACCGCGACCTGGTGCTGCGCCGGCTGGTCGAGTGCCTGGGGCGCGACCGCACGCGCCATCAGGTGGCCGAGGTGACCTCGCTGGGGCTGGTGCAGATGACGCGCAAGCGCATCGGGACCGGTCTGCTGGAGTCGTTCAGCCACGAGTGCGAGCACTGCCGCGGTCGAGGCGTCATCATCGAGGACTCGCCGGTCGAGCCGAAGAAGGACGAGCCGCGTCGGGGGCGCCGCGGCGGCCGCTCGAACCGAGGCGGCAGCGGCGGCGGCAGCGGGGGCGGCCGCCAGCGCCAGCAGCAGGGCAAGGGCGAGGACGCCAAGACCGAGGACGCCAAGACCGAGGAACCCAAGCCTGAGGACGCCCCAGGCGCTGCTGCGAACGAGTCCACTCCGGTGGACGCGACCAGCTCGTCCGAGGGATCGTCCTCGGGCGGCTCGACGCGCAAGCGCTCGTCGAGGAAGGGCGCGGCGAAGGGCGAATCCTCGGAGGCGTCCTCGTCGACCGAGTCCGCGCCGCGGGACTCTGCGGCCGATCAGGTCGTCGGGCAGCCGACCGAGTCGGTCTCGCCCGCGGAGGCCGGGTCCGCGCCCGCGGCCGATGCCGCGACCGGCGCACCGGCGGCGGAGCAGGCCCCCGTTTTGACCGAGGATGGGACCCCCCAGTAAGATGGACAGTCGGTGCGCGCTGCGCCCCGCATGACTTTTCAGAGCTCGAAGTGAGGAATTCCGTGGTGTACGCAATCGTGCGCAATGGTGGCGGCCAGGCGAAGGTCGCCGTCGGCGACGTCATCGCGATCGATCAGGTCGAGGCAGCCGAGGGCGACACCGTCCAGCTTCCCGCCGTGATGCTGGTCGACGGCGACCAGGTCAAGGCCGGCGCCGACGTCGCCGACGTCAAGGTGGACGCTGAGGTCCTGGGCTCGCTCAAGGGCCCCAAGGTCATCATCCAGAAGTACAAGAACAAGACCGGTTACAAGAAGCGCCAGGGTCACCGTCAGAAGTACACCCAGGTCAAGATCACCGGAATCTCGAAGTAAGGGACTGACGACATGGCACACAAGAAGGGCGCAGCCTCCACCAAGAACGGCCGCGACTCCAACGCGCAACGGCTCGGCGTCAAGCGCTTCGGCGGCCAGCTGGTCAACGCCGGCGAGATCATCGTGCGTCAGCGTGGCACCCACTTCCACCCCGGCGCCAACGTCGGTCGTGGTGGCGACGACACGCTGTTCGCCCTGGCCGCCGGTGCGGTCGAGTTCGGCACGAAGCGCGGCCGTCGCGTCGTGAACATCGTTCCGGAGCAGTGACACGCAGATCTTCCTGAGAAGGGCGGTCCGCTGACGCGGGCTGCCCTTTTCTCATTCCCCGACCCGGTTCGCGTGAGCGGACCCCGTATCCGAAGGAGCACCATGGCGATCCCGAGCTTCGTCGACCGGGTGACGCTGCACGTCTCCGGAGGCAACGGCGGTCACGGCGTCGCGTCGGTGCACCGGGAGAAGTTCAAGCCGCTCGGCGGACCCGACGGCGGCAACGGCGGCCACGGCGGGGACGTCATCCTCGTCGTCGCCCCCGACGTCACGACGCTGATCGACTACCACCACGAGCCCCACCGGCGCGCCCAGAACGGGGCGCCGGGCGCCGGATCGAACCGCAACGGCGCCAAGGGCGAGGACCTGATCCTCAAGGTCCCCGACGGCACCGTCGTGCGGGACGAGTCCGGCGAGGTGCTCGCCGACCTGGTCGGCGTGGGCACGTCGGTGGTGATCGCGGCCGGCGGCCGCGGTGGACTCGGCAACGCGGCCCTGGCCTCCGCCAAGCGCAAGGCCCCCGGATTCGCGCTCAAGGGCGAGCCGGGTGAGGAGCGCACGATCACGCTCGAGCTCAAGGTCGTCGCCGACATCGGCCTGATCGGCTTCCCCTCGGCGGGCAAGTCCAGCCTGATCGCCGCACTGTCGCGCGCCCGGCCCAAGATCGCCGACTATCCGTTCACCACGCTCGTGCCGAACCTGGGCGTGGTCACCGCCGGCGACACGACGTTCACCGTCGCCGACGTGCCCGGACTCATTGAGGGCGCGAGCGAGGGCCGCGGACTCGGTCACGACTTCCTGCGCCACGTCGAGCGGTGCGCCGCGCTGGTCCACGTCATCGACTGCGCCACCGTCGAGCCGGGCCGCGACCCGCTGACCGATCTGGACGTCATCGAGACCGAGCTCGCCCGCTACGGCGAGCAGGTCGGCGTCGACCTGTCGGACCGTCCGCGCCTGGTGGCCCTCAACAAGACGGACGTCCCCGATGCCGCCCAGATCGCCGAGTTCGTCCTCGACGAGCTGCGCTCGCGCGGTCTGCGGGTGTTCACGGTGTCGGCGGCGAGCCACGCGGGCCTGCGTGAGCTGTCGTTCGCGATGGCCGAGATCGTCGAGGCCCGGCGCGCGGCGGAGCCGAAGCGGGAGGCGACGCGCATCGTGCTGCGCCCGGCGGCCCCGTCGGGCGTGGACCGCGAGTTCGAGATCCGGCGGATCGACGGGCGCTGGCACGTCTTCGGGGAGAAGCCGACCCGTTGGGTGCGTCAGACCGACTTCACCAACGACGAGGCGGTCGGATTCCTCGCCGACCGGCTCAACCGCCTCGGCGTCGAGGACGAGTTGCTCGCGCTCGGCGCGCAGGCCGGTGACGACGTCGTGATCGGGGCCGAGGACGATGCAGTCGTGTTCGACTTCGATCCCACGATCACCGCGGGCGCCGAGGTGCTCGGACCGCGTGGTGAGGACCTGCGTCTGGAGCGCAGCGCACGCCGGACGAACCGCGAGCGCCGTGAGTTGCTCGCCGCTCGGCGGGCGTGGGAGCTCGAGGCGGCCGCGGCTCGTGCCGAGGGACGCGAGCCGGAGCCGTTCGTCTGGGACCCGGACGAGGAGTACGACGGCGACGACGCCGTCGGCGGCCCGCAGGTGTTCGAGATCGACGAGCTCGACGACCAGGAGCGGCAGGGCGAGGAGGAGAGTCGATGAGGGTGGTCGTCAAGGTCGGCTCCTCGTCGTTGACGACCCCCGACGGGCACCTGGACCCCGAGAAGATCGGCACCGTCGTCGACGCCGTGGTGGCCGTGCGTGCCCGCGGCGACGAGGCCGTGCTGGTCAGCTCCGGCGCCATCGCGGCCGGTCTGGGGCCGCTCGGTCTGCCGAGTCGGCCGCGTGACCTTCCCACTCAGCAGGCGGCGGCCGCGGTGGGGCAGCGCGCCCTCATCGCCCACTACTCCGAGGCGTTCGCCGCGGCCGGACTGATCGTCGGTCAGGTGCTGTTGACCGTCGACGACGTCAGCCGTCGCAGCCACTACCGCAACGCGTACCAGACATTCGCCAAGCTGCTCGAGCTCGGCGTGGTCCCGGTCGTCAACGAGAACGACACCGTGGCGACCTCGGAGATCCGCTTCGGTGACAACGATCGGCTCGCCGCGCTGGTCGCGCACCTGGTGCACGCCGACGAGCTGATCCTGCTGTCGGACGTCGACGGGCTCTACACCGGCCATCCGGACGAGCCGGGCTCCCGGCTCATCGAGACCGTCGCGTCCGACGCCGATCTGGAGGGCGTCGACGTCGCCCGCGTCGGCTCGGCGGTCGGCACGGGCGGGATGGTGACCAAGATCGAGGCCGCCAGCATCGCCACGTCGGCGGGGATCCGGGTGCGGCTCACCTCGGCTCGCCACGCGGTCGACGCGGTCGAGGGCAAGCCGGTCGGCACCCTGTTCCTGCCCACGGGCAAGCGGCGTCGCACGCGGCTGCTGTGGCTCGCGCACGCCAGCCGTACTCGGGGCCGCCTGGTGCTCGACGACGGCGCTCGGCGTGCCGTGGTCGAGCGGGGGGCCTCCCTACTCGCGGCGGGCGTGGTCGCCGTCGAGGGCGAGTTCAGCGCCGGCGACCCGGTCGACGTGGTGGGGCCCGATCGCTGCGTCATCGCGCGCGGCATCGTGAACTTCGACAGCGCCGACCTTCCCGACATGCTCGGGCGCTCGACGGCCGACCTCGTCGCCGAGTTCGGGCCCGAGCGGGATCGCGAGGTCATCCACCGCGACGACCTCATCCTGATGGTCTGACGCCCGCCCGCTGCCGCCGGACCGACACCCCTGCAACAAAGTCTTGATATGTTGCAGGGGGAACGCTAGTCTCGGCCCATGAGTGACGTGGATCACACGAGGGCGGCGGTCGTGCGGGCCGCCCGCCACGCGCTCATCGCCGGTGAGCCGGTCGACCTGGGCAGGATCGCCGCCGAGGTCGGCGTCGATCGCAGCACGATCTTCCGACGGGTCGGCCCTCGCGACCGCGTCGTGGCCGAGGCCCTGTGGGAGACGACCGAGTCGCTCGCGTGGCCCGCCTGCCTGGCCGCCCACCCGCCCGGGACCCCGCACCGGGCGGCGAAGGTGCTGCGTGCGTACGTCGCGATGCTCATCGACGAGCCGTGGTTCCGTGCGTTCCTGCACCGTGACCCCGCCCGCGCCCTGCGCATCCTCACGACGGCCGAGTCGCCGGTCCAGTCGCGGATGCTCGCCCTCGTGCGCGAGCTGTTGGAGTCGGAGCCGCCCGGGCCGACCGACCTCGCGCCCGAGGCGCTGGCCTTCGTGGTCGTGCGGGTCGCCGAGTCGTTCATCTACGCCGACCTGATCGCCGGCGGTGCCCCCGACGCCGATGCGGCGTACCGCGTTTTCGTCGCCCTCCTCGGGTGACAGGGAGAAGGAGAAGAGCATGATCGTCAACGGACACCAGGACCCGCGCTTCGACCGGCTGCGCGAGCGGCTGGAGGAGAACCTCGCCTCCGGAGAGGAGCTGGGTGCCGCCGTCGCCGTCGATCTGGACGGCCAGACCGTCGTCGACCTGTGGGGAGGTCACGCGGACGTCGCCCGCACCCGACCCTGGGAGCGGGACACCATCGTGAACGTCTGGTCCACGACGAAGGAGGTCACGGCGCTCGCGATGCTGATCCTCGCCGAGCGGGGGCTCGTGGACCTCGACGCGCCG
>JAJUII010000134.1 GCA_029265505.1 Aeromicrobium choanae | reverse complement strand
GTTCGCCGATCGACGGGTGCTGCGCGATCCTCAGGGTCCGCTCGACGACACGCTCCCGGCGCGGCGGTCCACCACGGTCCGCGACCTGCTGCAGATGGGCGTCGGCTGGGGCTTCGCCTCCCACGCCGACGACCCGGACCCGATCGGCGCCGCGATCGGCCGACTCGGGCTCGGCTCGGGCTGGCTCCCGCCGCAGAACTCACCCGACCGCTGGGTCGAGCGGGCCGCGACGCTGCCGATGGCGCACCAGCCGGGGGAGGGATGGCGGTACCAGTACTCGTTCGACGCGCTCGCCGTGCTGCTGGAACGTGCGACACGTCGACGCCTGGACGGCCTGCTCCGCGATCGCGTCCTCGACCCTCTCGACATGGCCGAGACCGGTTACACGGTGCCGATGGTCGCGATCGAGCGCGTCCCGGCGAACCACTTCGGCAATCGGGCCGGCCGGCTCGTCGAGGCCGCGCCGGCGGGCGACCCCCGCCTCATGGTGATGCCCGTGTTCCGATCCGGCGCGACCGGCCTGGTGTCGACCGTCGACGACCTGGTCCGGTTCGCGACGATGTTGCTCGACCGCGGGGACGCTCCGCGGGGACGCGTGCTGGCCGAGTCGACGTGGCGGGCGCTCGTCACCAGCGACCTCACCCCGGCCGCGGCACGCGACGCCGAGACGTTCATCGGAGCGCCCTGCGACTGGGGCCTGGGGCTGGCCGTAGACCGCGAGGCGCGCTACCCGGGCTCCCATCCGGGCAGATTCGGCTGGGACGGCGGCACCGGCACGAGCCTGTGGGTCGACCCGCAGGCGGACGTCGCGGCCGTGCTGCTCACGCGGCAGGGGATGGGTGCGCCGGACTCCTGGGCCCCGGTCGAGCGGTTCTGGGAGGCGGTCCACGCCGACTGAGCGCTCGCGCCGGATCGAACATCTGTTCTACTCTGGGACCATGTGGTTCCAAGGCTCCCTGCTCGACGGTGACGGCGGCGTACGGGTCGGGGCGCGCGGTACCCGCGAGCGCCACGAACAGGACGCGGGCGCCGGGGTGGACACGCTCACGGGCTGGGTGACGGGCGCGGACGAGCTCTTCGAGACGCTGCGCGCCGAGGTTCCGTGGCGCGCCGAGCGTCGCGAGATGTACGACCGCGTCGTCGACGTCCCACGCCTGCTGTGCTTCTACGACGGACGATCCCCGTTCCCGCATCCCGCGCTGGAGGAGGCGCGCTCCGCCCTGTCGAAGCATTACGCCGTTGAGCTCGGCGAGCCGTTCGTCACCGCCGGACTGTGCTACTACCGCGACGGCGACGACTCGGTCGCCTGGCACGGCGACCGGATCGGACGCAGCCGCACCGAGGACACGATGATCGCGATCCTGTCCCTGGGCGCTCACCGCCGACTGAGTCTGCGCCCGGCCGGCGGCGGACCGCAGATCGGCTTCTCCCTCGGCCACGGCGACCTGGCCGTCATGGGCGGCAGCTGCCAGCGCACGTGGGAGCACGCCGTGCTCAAGACCCGACGCCCCGTGGGTCCGAGGATCAGCGTGCAGTTCCGCGTCGCGGGCGTGCGGTGAGGTGCCGGGGCGTCACCGGCCGGCGATCCGCTCGAAGAGCACGTGATCCTGCCAGTCGCCGCCCACCCGCAGATAGTCGTGGACGATGCCCACCCGATGGAAGCCGGTGCGCTCCAGCACCCGCTGACTCGCCTCGTTGTCGAGCCGGCTGGCGGCCTCGATGCGGTGCAGATCGAGGCGCCCGAAGGCCAGGCCGACGATCTCCTCGACGGCCATCGTCGCCAGGCCGCGCCCTTGGGCTCGGACGTCGAGGTAGTACCCGAGCGCGCCGCGTCGAGACGGGCCGAGCAGGATCTCGTTGATCGTCACCCGGCCGACGACCTCCTCTCCGTCGAGGATCACACGCGGGAAGGACGCACCCTGGGCGTGGCGCTGCAGGGCGTCGCGGATCAGGGCACGCTGTCCCTTCGTGGTGAAGTACGCCGGGGGCCGACGCGGCTCGATGCTCGCCATCGCCTCACGGTTGCGCTGGAGGATGTCGGCCAGCGCCGCGGCGTCGGTCTCGGCGATCAGGCGGGTGACGGCCATGAGTGCAGTCTGGCAGCAGTGGCGGCCGTCCGTGGCCTCGGAGACGATGTCGCCATGACCACCGTGGATCTCGCGACGATCGTCGCCGCCGGACTGGACGACTGGCGTCCGCTCGTCCAGAGCCTGCACACGCGCTTCCGCACCGGAGACTTCGCGACCGGGCTGGAGTTCGTCGCCGCCGTCGGTGCCGCGGCCGAGGCCGCCGGACACCACCCGGACCTCACGCTGCGGTACGCCGACGTCGACATCACGCTGACCAGCCACGACGCCGGGGGAGTGACCCGGCGCGACCTCGACCTGGCCCGCGCGATCAGCGATCTGGCGGCCGAGCGAGGCCTGGCCGCGGACCCGGCCCGACTCACCCGCGTGGAGATCGCGCTCAACGCGGCCGACGCCCGAGCCGTCGGCCCGTTCTGGGCGACCGTGCTCACCGGCTCGCCCGAGGCGTTCACGGGGGAGGAGGTCGTCGATCCGACCGACCAGGTCCCGCTGCTGTGGTTCCAGCCGACGGACCCGCGGGACGAGCCGCCCGAGATGTGCTTCCACCTCGACGTGTGGATCCCGGTCGGCCAGCTCCCGTCGCGGATCGACGCCGCCGTGGCCGCGGGCGGTCGGCTCGTCGACGACAGTGCGAGCCCGGCGTTCGTCGTCCTGGAGGACGCCGAGCAGAACAAGGCCTGCCTGTGCACGGTGATGGACCGCGACCGACCCTGACAGTAGTGTTCGAGTTCGACACCCAGGGGGAACGGCACGTGACACATCCGGCCGACAGCCATGATCTGATCCGCGTCCACGGGGCGCGAGTGCACAACCTGAAGGACGTCAGCGTCGAGATCCCGAAGCGTCGCCTGACGGTCTTCACCGGCGTCTCCGGATCGGGCAAGAGCTCTCTGGTCTTCGGCACGATCGCCGCGGAGTCCCAGCGTCTCATCAACGAGACGTACAGCGCGTTCATCCAAGGGTTCATGCCGACGATGGCGCGCCCGGACGTCGACGTCCTCGAAGGGCTCACCACGGCGATCATCGTCGACCAGGAGCGGATGGGAGCCGACCCGCGCTCGACCGTCGGCACCGCCACCGACGCCAATGCGATGCTGCGGATCCTGTTCAGCAGACTGGGCCGCCCGCACATCGGCGGGCCCCAGGCCTTCAGCTTCAACGTCGCCTCGATCAGCGGTGCCGGCGCGGTCACCCTCGAGAAGAAGGGCCGGACCGTCAAGGAGCGTCGCGAGTTCTCGATCACCGGCGGCATGTGCCCGCGCTGCGAGGGCCGCGGGCAGGTGTCCGCCTTCGATCTGAGCGCGCTGTACGACGAGACGAAGTCCCTCCAGGAGGGCGCACTGACGGTCCCGGGGTACTCGATGGACGGCTGGTACGGGCGCATCTTCCGCGGCGTCGGGCTCTTCCCGGTCGACAAGCCGATCAAGGACTTCACCCGGCGTCAGCTCGACGCCCTGCTGCACCACCCGCCGACCAAGGTCAAGGTCGAGGGCGTCAACGTCACCTACGAGGGCCTGATCCCGCGCATCCGCAAGTCGATGCTCTCGAAGGACCGCGACGCGATGCAGCCCCACATCCGCGCCTTCGTCGATCGCGCGATCACCTTCCAGACGTGCCCCGAGTGCGACGGCACCCGCCTCAACGAGGGCGCACGCTCCTCGAAGATCGACGGGCTCAGCATCGCCGACGCCTGCGCCATGCAGATCACCGATCTGGCCGCGTGGGTCCACGGCCTCGACGAGCCGTCGGTCGCACCTCTGCTGAGCGCGCTCGGCGAGACGCTCGACTCCTTCGTCGAGATCGGGCTGGGCTACCTCTCGCTCGATCGACCGGCGGGCACGCTCTCCGGCGGCGAGGCACAGCGCACCAAGATGATCCGGCACCTCGGCTCCTCGCTGACCGACGTCACGTATGTGTTCGACGAGCCGACCGTCGGCCTGCATCCGCACGACATCGACCGGATGAACCGTCTGTTGCTGCAGCTGCGGGACAAGGGGAACACGGTGTTGGTCGTCGAGCACAAGCCCGAGACGATCGCGATCGCGGACCACGTGATCGACTTGGGGCCGGGTGCCGGCAGCGGCGGCGGGCGGATCATGTACCAGGGCTCGGTCGAGGGGCTGCGGGCGAGCGACACCGTCACCGGTCGACACCTGGACGACCGCGCCCGACTCAAGGAGAGCGTGCGCACGCCCACCGGGACGTACGAGGTGCGAGGCGCGTCGACCCACAACCTCAAGGAGGTCGACGTCGACATCCCACTCGGCGTCCTGGTGGTCGTGACCGGCGTGGCCGGCTCGGGCAAGAGCTCGCTGATCCACGGCTCGGTCGCCACCGACGACGACGTGGTCGCCATCGATCAGGGCCCGATCCGTGGCTCCCGCCGCAGCAATCCCGCGACCTACACCGGGCTGTTGGACCCGATCCGCAAGGCGTTCGCGAAGGCCAACGGGGTGAAGCCCTCGCTGTTCTCGGCGAACTCCGAGGGCGCCTGCCCGAACTGCAACGGCGTGGGTGTGGTGTTCACCGAGCTGGGCATCCTCGCGACGGTCGAGTCGCCCTGCGAGGTCTGCGAGGGACGCCGCTTCGACGCGGCGGTGCTGGAGTACACGCTCGGCGATCGGGACATCAGCCAGGTGCTCGCGATGCCGGTGGGCGAGGCGCTGGACTTCTTCGGCAAGGAGGGCGTGAACGTCCCGGCTGCGGCCCGGATCCTGCAGCGCCTGCACGACGTGGGGCTGGGCTACCTGACCCTCGGCCAACCGCTGTCGACACTCTCCGGCGGCGAGCGCCAGCGCCTCAAGCTCGCCACGCACATGGGGGAGAAGGGCGGCATCTACGTCCTGGACGAGCCCACGTCCGGGCTCCACCTGGCCGACGTCGAACAACTGCTCGGACTGCTGGACCGCCTCGTCGACTCGGGCAAGTCGGTCATCGTGATCGAGCACCACCAAGCGGTCATGGCGCATGCCGACTGGATCATCGATCTGGGACCGGGTGCCGGCCACGACGGCGGGGAAGTGGTGTTCGAGGGCACGCCGGCCGATCTGGTCGCCGCACGGTCGACACTGACCGGTCGGCACCTCGCGGCGTACCTCGGACGGTGAATCCGGCCCGAGCGGACGAAGTTGAAGTTGAGTTCATCTAGAGTGGGGTGGAGCACACGTCGTCAGATCGGTAGGCCGTGAGTCCCTCGTCAGTCACCACCCGCGCCGCCTCGCGCGGACGTCTTCGCTTCACTTTCGCCGCGTTGATCCTCACTGTCTTCATGATCGGCGCCAGTGCGCCGTCGCCGTTCTACCCGGTACTGCAGGAGCGGATCGGCTTCAGCTCGGTGCTGATGACGGTGGTGTTCGCGATCTACGCCGTCAGCATGCTGCTGTGCCTGCTGACGACCGGCTCACTGTCGGACCACCTGGGGCGTCGGCCCGTGGTGTGCGCCGGCCTGCTGATCCTCTCGGTGAGCATGGTGGCGTTCTGGCAGGCTCAGAGCGTCGGCCTGCTGATCACGGCGCGCGCCGTGCAGGGCATCGGTGCGGGGCTGCTCATGTCCGCGCTCTCGGCCTATATCGTCGATCTCGAGCCGCCGGACCGTCCGGGGGACGGCGCTCTGGCGAACTCGGTCATCCCGCTGGCCGGCCTGGGCGCCGGGGGACTGATCGCCGGACTGATCCTGGATCTGTCGGACGATCATGCTCCACTCCTGATGTTCGGCAGCCTCACGGGCGCGTTCATCGGGCTCGCCGTACTGCTGTGGCTGTTGCCGGAGACCGCAGCCGGGCGCCCCGGCGTGCTGGCGTCACTGCGCCCTGAGGTGGGCGTGCCTCCCGAGGCGCGCGCGGAGTTCCTCCGCGCGCTTCCGGCGCTGATCGCCGGCTGGGCGACGAGCGGCTTCTACCTCTCCTTGGGCGCGCCGCTCGTGGCGCAGGAGCTCGGGGGAGACAGCCACCTGGTGCAAGGACTCGCGGTCACGGCGGTCATGGGATCGGGCGCGGCGATGTGCTTCGTGGCTCGCTCCTGGACCGCGCGCCGCGTCACGCTCTACGGCACGACCACCATCGCGGTGGGCACCGCATCGACGCTGGTGGCACTGGTGGCCGGAAGCCTGCCGTGGTTCATGGCTGCGGTCGTGTTCGCCGGCACCGGCTTCGGCACCGCCTTCATGGGCATCATGCGCTCGGTCACGCCCAAGGCCCGTCCGGAGCACCGGGGCCAGTTGTTCGCGGCGGTGTTCGTCGCCAGCTACGTCGCGTTCGGCATCCCGGCGGTGCTCGCCGGCTTCGGGGTCGGAGAGTTCGGCCTCATGCCGACGACGCTCGTGTACGGCTCGGTCGTCGCCCTGCTCGGCCTGACGGCGGCCCTGTTGCGTCGGTTCGGCACCGCCGACTAGAGACCATCCCATGGCGGTTTTCCTGCTGTGCGGCCCTCCCGATCGCTCCCCAGACGGTTGTCCGATAATGCACATTATGTCACTTTCGACAGGATGAGAGCGGGGAGCCCGCCTCTCCTTGCCTGACGACGGACTCCCCGCTCGCGGTGGCTCAGCGGCGGATGCGCTTGCCCTTGCCCGACTCGCTCGTGTTGCCGTCGATGTCGGCGCCGCGCCAGATCACCAGGTTGCCCTTGTTGCGCTCGGCGACGTTGCCGTCGACCTCGGCGCTGCGGAAGATCTTGACGTGTCCACGACCGCGCTCGCTGATGTTGCCGTCGACCTCGCCACGGACGTTCACGCTGCCCTTGCCGGACTCGACGATGTTCCCGTCGACGTCACCGGAGGCCTTCACGACGACCGACCCCTTGCCGATCTGACGGACGTTGCCGTCCACGCTTCCGTAGATCGTGACGGTGCCGCCGCGCACGGTGAGGTCGCCGTCGATCTCCTGACCTCGCTTGACCGTGTAGGCGCCGGACCGGAACACGTCGCGGTCGTCGTCGGCCTGGGCGACGGTGGCGGGCAGCGCCGCGACCAGGACGCCGCCGGCCAGGGTCATCGCGATGGTGGTGGTCTTCATTGTCGATTCCTCACTCTCGGTTCGGGGTGTGATCTCATGTCACCGCCTCGAGATGAGGACCCGGTGAATCGTCGATGAGAGGCTTCTTATGAACCCCGGCTGCTGGGAGGCTGGCCCCGTGTATGAGTTCGAGGCCAGATTG
>JAJUII010000092.1 GCA_029265505.1 Aeromicrobium choanae | reverse complement strand
GTCGACGGCACCATCGTCAAGGTGGACCGTGACGAGGTCCTGCTCGACATCGGCTACAAGACCGAGGGCGTCATCCCCTCGCGTGAGCTGTCGATCAAGCACGACGTCGACCCCAACGAGGTCGTCCAGGTGGGCGACAACGTCGAGGCCCTCGTCCTCCAGAAGGAGGACAAGGAAGGCCGCCTGATCCTGAGCAAGAAGCGCGCCCAGTACGAGCGCGCGTGGGGCGACATCGAGAAGATCAAGGAAGAGGACGGCGTCGTCGAGGGCACCGTGATCGAGGTCGTCAAGGGCGGCCTGATCATGGACATCGGCCTGCGCGGCTTCCTGCCGGCCTCCCTGGTCGAGATGCGTCGCGTCCGCGACCTGGAGCCGTACATCGGCCAGAAGCTCGAGGCGAAGATCATCGAGCTCGACAAGAACCGCAACAACGTGGTCCTGTCGCGTCGTGCCTGGCTCGAGCAGACCCAGTCGGCCGTGCGCCAGAACTTCCTCAACGAGCTCAAGAAGGGCCAGGTCCGCAAGGGCGTCATCAGCTCGATCGTCAACTTCGGCGCCTTCGTCGATCTCGGCGGCGTCGACGGTCTGGTCCACGTGTCCGAGCTCTCGTGGAAGCACATCGACAACCCGAACGAGGTCGTGCAGGTGGGCGACGAGGTCACCGTCGAGGTGCTCGAGGTCGACCTGGAGCGCGAGCGCGTGTCGCTGTCGCTCAAGGCGACCCAGGAGGATCCGTGGCAGCACTTCGCCCGGACCCACCAGATCGGCCAGATCGTCCCGGGCAAGGTCACCAAGCTCGTCCCGTTCGGCGCGTTCGTCCGCGTCGAGGAGGGCATCGAGGGCCTGGTGCACATCTCCGAGCTCGCCGAGCGCCACGTCGAGATCCCCGAGCAGGTCGTCCAGATCGGCGACCAGGTCATGGTCAAGATCATCGACATCGATCTGGAGCGTCGCCGCATCTCGCTGTCGCTCAAGCAGGCCAACGAGACGGCCGTCGCCGTCGAGGTCGAGGACTTCGACCCGACGCTGTACGGCATGACCTCGTCCTACGACGAGCACGGCAACTACATCTACCCGGAGGGCTTCGACCCGGAGACCGGCGAGTGGCAGGAGGGCTACGAGGAGGCCCGTGCCGAGTGGGAGCGCCAGTACGCCGAGGCGCACGCCCGCTGGGAGGCCCACAAGAAGCAGGTCGCCGAGGCCGAGAAGGCCAACCTCGAGGCCGGCGCGGCGGGCGACTACACGTCCGCTCCGGCCGCCGAGGAGCAGTCCTCGGGCGGCTCGCTCGCCTCGGACGAGGCGCTGCAGGCGCTGCGCGAGAAGCTGACCGGCGGCGAGTGATCACTCGCTGACCACCACGACGAGGCCCCCGACCCGCGATGGTCGGGGGCCTCGTCGCATCCCGGCGGCTTCACAGGCCCCGGGGGCCGCCGAACGGGTCGCTCGGGTGGCTGCGGGGACCGGGGCGGACACCGAGTCCGTCATGGGGCGACGGTCCACCACGACCCGGCCGCGGAGACGGCGATGGTCGCGATGAGAAGGATCAACAGCCGCTGAACGCCGAGCCGTTCGGGGTCGGGGTGATCAGCGAAGTGTGGGCCGAGCCCTACCATCCCGACGACGACAATCCGGTGTTCGACTTCGTCGCGTGCACGCCCGAGCCGGGCGTCGTGGCCGGGGCGTCGGGGTTCGACCTCGTCGTCCGTCACGGTCTGGACGAGATCGACGACGCCGATCTGGTCGCGGTCGCGGCACGCCGCGACTACCGGACGGAGGACTCGCGGATCAGCGCGGCGCTCGCCGCCGCCCATGCGCGTGGTGCGACGATCATCGCCTCCTGCACCGCGTCCTTCCAGCTCGGCCACGCCGGTCTGCTCGACGGACGACGATGCACGACGCACTGGCGCTACGGTGCCGAGCTCGCCGAGGCGTTCCCCAAGGCGCTGCTCGACACCGACGTGCTCTACGTCGACGACGACCGTGTGGTGACCGGCGCGGGATCGGCCGCCGGCATCGACGCGAACCTGCACCTCATGCGCCGGTGGTACGGCGCGCGGGTCGCAGCCGCCGCGGCTCGGCGCATCGTCGTGCCGCCGCATCGCGACGGTGGCCAGGCGCAGTTCGTCCGCGCCCCGATGCCGCCGGTCGAGGCAGAGACGCTGGCGCCGGTACTCGACTGGGCCGAAGAGCACCTGGCCGAGCCGCTCACCGTCGCCACGCTGGCCCGCCGCGCCCACCTGTCGGAGCGCACGTTCGCGCGCCGGTTCCGCGACGAGACCGGGACGACACCGTGGCAGTGGCTGCTGCGGCGCCGGATCGCGCTCGCCGAGGAGCTGCTCGAGACCACCGACCTGCCGATCGAGCAGGTCGCCCAGCGCGTCGGCTTCGCGAACGCGGCCACCTTGAGGCACCACTTCTCCGCGGTCCGCGGCACCAGTCCCGCGGCGTACCGGAGGTCCTTCGGTCACCGCGTGGCGAGCGCGTGACTCACAGCTCGGTCCGGCGGACCTTCCCGGTCGCGGTGCGGGGCAGGGCGTCGACGCGCTCGTACTGCTTGGGGCGCTTGGGCGGCGCGAGCCGCTCCATCGCTGCGGCGCGCAGGTCCTCCTCGTCCGCCTCACCGACCCAGGCGGCGCAGACCCGCTGGCCCCAGCGCTCGTCCGGACGCCCGAAGACGGCGACCTCCACGACCCCGGGCACCTCGACCAGCGCCGCCTCGACCTCGGCGGGATAGACGTTGACGCCGCCGGAGATGATCAGGTCTGTGCGGCGGGCGTCGAGGTGGACATAGCCGTCCGGGTCGACGCGGCCGAGGTCGCCGACCGTGAAGGCCGGTCCGTCCGCGGTCGGCCGCCAGGCTTGCGCCGTGCGCTCCGGGTCGTTCCAGTACTCGAAGCGGCCCCACGGCGGGACGACGCACCACAGCTGGTCGTCCTCGTCGACGGAGATGATCCGACCGGGTCGCGCGCGGCCCACGGTGCCGGGGTGGTCGTACCACTCGCGGGCGGAGCAGGCGGTGAACTGGCCCTCGGTGGACCCGTAGAACTCCCACACGACGTCGAGACCGAACAGATCGTGCGTCGCGCGACGAACAGGGTCCGGACACGGCGCCCCGGCGTGCGCCACGAGTCGGAAGCTTGACAGGTCGGGCGGCGGTGCGGTGCGCAGGTGCTCCACCAGCCGCTGCAGGTGGGCTGGGACGCAGAACATCGTCGTCGGCCGGACGAGGTCCACGGCCTCGCAGAACCCCTCGGCGGTGAAGGCCGGCAGCACGTGTACCGCGCCGCCCGCCAGCGCGGTCCCGAGCGCGAAGCGCAGCGGTGCCGAGTGGTACAGCGGGGACACGACCAGGTTCACGTCGTCGTCGGCGAAGCCCCACAGGCGGCGCTCCTCCTCGACCGCGGCCTCGGCGTCGGCCCGGCTCCAGAACCCCGACCAGACGCCCTTCGGGCGCCCCGTCGTGCCGGACGTGAAGTGCATCGGCCGACACCGGGGCACCGGGTCGAGGGTCGCTCGATCCTCCCCGATCAGTCCCTGCAGTGCGACGAGGGAGTCGAGCACGAGCGCGGGGGCGACGTCGGCGACGATCGGGTCGCGCTCGTGCGGTGTGAGTCGGGGATCGAGCGGCACCGGGATGCGACCGGAGGCCACGCACGCCCAGACCGTCGCGAGCAGCTCGACACCGTTCGGCAGGGCGACGATCACCCGCTCACCCTCGGAGACTCCCCGTCCCTGCAGCCCCGCCGCGACGCGTCGTGCGAGGTCCTCGATCGTCGCCGCCGGGACGGGGGTCGGAACGGGGGAGAGGTATGACATCGCTCACGTCCTGTCGCTCGTATTCCGGTCGAAGGCTGGGTTCTGCCCCGTCAGTATGGTTGACTGGCCAACGGCCGTTCCCCCGACACCCAGGTATCGATGACCCCACCCCCGAAGCCCGGTCGCCGGCGCAAGCCGGTGGTCCGAGACCCTTGGCACGTGCGAGCCCGCCGTCACGGGGGAGCGTACGCCGGTGCGGCCTCCCTGGCGGTCGCCGCCGTCGCCTCCGTCTGGACCTCCTCGTCCTCGGGAGCCGCCGAGGCCGACCCCGTACCCGTCGCCCACGGCGACATCGTCACCGAGGCGCTTGCGGGCTCGAAGCTGCCGCGCGCCAGCCGCAGCAGCGCCGAGCGCGCTCCGCTGCCGTCGGCGGTCAAGGCCGAGCAGCGCATCGAGGGAGCGATGTTCGCGCAGAAGACCGTGCCCGTCCGCGCGGACGCCTCCTCCGACTCGCCCGTCCTCGCGACGATCGCCAAGGGCAAGACGGTCCAGGTGACCGGCACCACCCGCGGGGCGTGGTCCGAGATCATCCACAACGACCTCTCGCGCTGGGTCGCCACGAAGCATCTCTCCGAGGACGAGCCGAAGCTCGGTCCGAAGGAGGGCGGCATCTCCACGGCGCCCTGTGCCCGTGGCTCGGCCGTCGAGGCCGGACTCCAGCCGGACACCATCCGCGTCTACCGCGCCGTCTGCGCGCGCTTCCCGCAGATCACCAGCTACGGCGGCCGCGCCGGGCGCGGTGAGCACGCCACCGGACACTCGCTCGACATCATGGTGCGCGGCCAGCTCGGCTGGGAGATCGCCGCGTTCCTCCAGGCGAACCGCGTCGAGCTGGGCGTGAGCTATCTGATCTACGAGCAGCGGATCTGGACCGTCCAGCGCGGCGGCGAGGGCTGGCGCGGCATGAGCGACCGCGGCGGCGCGACGGCCAACCACTACGACCACGTCCACGTCACGACCTACGGCGACGCCGGCACCCTGTGAGCGGGTCCGCGATGAGCCTGAACGTGGGCCTGACCGGTGGGATCGCCTCGGGCAAGAGCACCGTCAGCCGCCGTCTGCGCGAGCTGGGTGCCGTGGTCATCGACTATGACCAGCTCGCCCGCGACGTCGTCGAGCCCGGCACACCGGCCCTTGCGGCGATCGTCGAGCGATTCGGTCCGACCGTGATCGACGACGCCGGTCGCCTCGACCGCCCGGGCCTGGGCGCGATCGTGTTCGCCGATCCGGCGGCGCTCAAGGACCTGGAGGCCATCACGCACCCGGCCATCCGCCGCCGTGCGGCGGAGCTGCAGGCCGAGGCGCCCGGCGAGGCGATCGTCGTGCACGACAACCCGCTGCTGGTCGAGATGGGCGCGCACACCGCGTGCGACGTCGTCCTCGTCGTGGACGCCCCCGAGGAACTGCAGATCGAGCGGATGGTGCGCGACCGCGGCATGTCCGAGCAGGACGCCGCGGCCCGGATCGCCGCCCAGACGACGCGTGAGACCCGACGGGCCGCGGCCGACGTGGTCATCGAGAACACCGGCACCGTCGACGAGCTGATCGCGCGCGTCGACGAGGTCTGGCAGGATCTCGCGCGCCGCTGAGGCCGCGACATGCGACGAGCCCGCGAGCCGCACCGTCATCGGGGGTGACGGCGGACCCGCGGGCTCGCGAGCGAGATGACCGAGTGGCTCAGGCGGCCAGTTCGGGGTCGGCGATCTCGCGCAGTCGCGCGATCGCCTGGCGCTCCACTTGCCGCACGCGCTCGGCCGAGATGCCGTGACGCTTGCCGATGTCGGCGAGCTTCTGCTGACGACCGTCGAGCAGGCCGTAGCGGGCCTTCACGATGTCCGCCTCGCGCTCCTCGAGTCGGTCGACGAGTGCGAGGAGCTGATCACGGGCGTCGTGGTCGAGCATCTCCAGATCGGGACCGGGCGCGCTGTCCCGCGCGATCAGGTCGCCCAGGCTCGTGTCGCCGTCCTCGTCGACGGGCGAGTCGAGGCTGACGTGGTCACGGCCCCAGGCGAGCAGGTCGATGACACGATCGACGTCCATGCCGAGCTCGGCGGCGATCTCGGCCGGCTCGGGGTCGTACCCGAGCTCGCGCTCGAGATTGCGCCGGGCTCCGGAGACCTGGTTGAGCTCCTCGACCACGTGCACCGGCAGGCGCACGACGCGAGCCTGCTGCGCCACGCCACGGGTGATGGCCTGACGGACCCACCACGTGGCGTAGGTCGAGAACTTGAAGCCCTTGGCGTAGTCGAACGTCTCGACGGCGCGGATCAGTCCGGTGTTGCCCTCCTGGATCAGGTCCAGCATGGGCATCTGGGAGCGCCCGTACTTGCGGGCGATCGAGACGACGAGCCGCAGGTTCGCCTGGATGAACTCCTGGACGGCGCGGTCGCCCTCCTCGGCCAGCCACTCCAGTTCCTCGCGGGTGGCACGCTTGGGGGCGCCGCCCTTGGCGCGCCCGACGCGGCCGGTCTCGAGCAGGTGTCGCGCGTAGAGCCCGGCCTCGATGGTGCGGGCCAACTCGACCTCGCGCTGGGCGTCCAGCAGCGGGGTGCGCGCGATCTCGGACAGGTACATGCCGACGCTGTCCTTGCCCTCGAATTCACGGTCTTCCACGATGATCCTCCTGACGGTGGCTTCAATGGGTACAACGACCGCCGAAGGCTGAGGATTCCGCTCTCAGGACATTCTTGGGTTGGGCCCGCCGGACGTCGCGGTGTCGATGATCCAGGCCAGCTCCCAGGCGCGCTGCCGCCAAGCGGCGTACCGCCCGCTGACGCCGCCGTGGCCGGCGGCCATCTCCGTCCGCAGCAGCACGGACCGCTCGGCCCCGGTGACCTCTCGCAGTCGCGCGACCCACTTGGCCGGCTCGACGTACAGCACCCGGGTGTCGTTGAGCGAGGTGCTCGCCAGGATGCGGGGATACCGCTGGTCGCGGACGTTCTCATACGGGGAGTAGCCCTTCATGTAGGCGTACACCTCCGGATCGTGGAGCGGATCGCCCCACTCGTCCCACTCGATGACCGTCAGCGGCAGCGACGGGTCGAGGATCGTGGTCAGCGGGTCCACGAACGGCACGTCGGCGAAGATCCCCGCGAACTCCTCGGGAGCGAGGTTGGCGACTGCGCCCATGAGGAGGCCACCGGCGCTTCCGCCCTCGGCGACGAGTCGGTCCGGCGAGGTCCAGCCCTCGGCGGCCAGGTGGCGGGCGCAGGCGATGAAGTCGGTGAACGTGTTCATCTTGGCCAACTGCTTGCCGTGGTCGTACCAGCGGCGGCCCATCTCGCCGCCGCCCCGGACGTGCGCGACGGCGTAGACGAAGCCGCGGTCGAGGAGGCTCAGCCGGGCGACCGAGAAGTCTGGGTCGAGACTGATCTCGTACGCGCCGTAGCCGTAGATCAGCCCCGGCGCGCTGCCGTCGCGCGGCGTGTCGGTCCGGCACACGATCGACAGGGGGACGAGTGTGCCGTCCTCGGCCCGAACCCAGGCGCGGTGCTGCTCGTAGTCGTCCGGGTCGAAGTCGCCCAGCACGGGCTGGCGGCGTCGCAGGATGCGTTCCCCGGTGTCGGGGTCGAGGTCCCAGATCGTCGCGGGCTCGACGTAGGAGGTGTAGCCGATCCGCAGGTATCGCGGGTCCCATTCGGCGTTGCCGGCGAGTCCGCAGGTGAACAGCTCGGCGTCGAACTCCAGCTCCTGCGGGGCGCCGACCCCGTCGGGGCCGAGCGGCATCAGGGCCAGTCGGGTCGTCGCCTCGCGTCGGTACGACAGCACGAGGTGGCGGGCGAACGCATCGACCGCCTCGAGTCGGACGTCGTCGGAGCCGGGGACCAGGACCTGCGTCGCGGTGGGATCGGCCAGCGGCGCCAGGACGAGCTCGAAGTTCACCGCGCCGTCGTTGTGCAGGATCGCCAGGTGATCCCGCCCATCGAGGATCACGTGCTCGACGGAGTAGTCGACGCCCTCGCGCCGTGGCCACACGACGGCGAACTCGCCGGTCGGGTCCTGGGCGTCGAGCAGGCGCACCTCGGAGGTGATCTTCGATCCGACCGCGATGATGATGAAGCGCTCCGAACCGGTGCGCCCGACGCCGGTGAAGAAGCGCTCGTCGGGCTCCTCGAACACGAGGTGGTCCGGTCCGGTCGCGCCGAGCTCATGCCGCCACACGCGGTGAGGGCGCCAGGCGTCGTCGACCGTGACGTAGAACAGATGGCGGCCGTCGGCGGACCAGGTGGCGCCCGGCGCCGCCCCGGTGATGAGGTCGGGGAGGTCCTCGCCGGTCGAGATGCGACGGATCCGGATGGTGTAGCGCTCGTCGCCGTCCGTGTCGGCCGACCAGGCCAGCAGATCGCCGTCGTCGGACACGCTGAAGGCGCCCAGGGAGAAGTAGTCGTGGCCCTCGGCCTCGGCGTTCGCGTCGAGCAGGACCTGCTCGCCCGGGACGGGCGTCCCCGGCTCCACGGTCGGCGGTTCCCAGTCGTCGGGGTCGTCGATCGGCGCGCGGCAGCGGATCGCGTACTGGCTGCCCTCGACCGTGCGGGAGTAGTACCACCAGCGGTCGTGACGCACCGGCACCGACATGTCCGTCTCGAGGGTTCGGCTCTTGA
This sequence comes from Aeromicrobium choanae, assembly GCA_029265505.1. Classification (GTDB taxonomy): domain Bacteria; phylum Actinomycetota; class Actinomycetes; order Propionibacteriales; family Nocardioidaceae; genus Aeromicrobium; species Aeromicrobium choanae_A. The sequence continues at coordinate 670 of JAJUII010000092.1, read as the reverse complement.
TCTCCTCGAAGATCGTCTCGCGCAGACCGGCCAGGTGGGCGGTGGTGTCCTCCGCCCAGGCGTTCTCGGCCTCCAGGTAGGCGATCGTCTCCGGATCGTCCTTGGCCCGGAGCCAGTCGTACGGGTCCACGACGGTGTCGCCGTGGTGGGTGCGTTCGATCGGTCGTCGCGGAGCGCGGGGTGCGGCGGGCCGTGCGTCGGTCATGGCCCGACCGTACCGGCCGCGGCCTCGTCCGAATCGCGATGTCCGGGGAACAGCCGTGGATCGTCCTCGGCGAAGGTCCGCACCGGTCCGGCGGGCGTGCGGCGGGTCTCGAACCGGACCGTGACCCGCCCCAGACCGCGTCCCCAGACCCAGCCGTCGCCGTACTCGGTGTGGTGGACGTCCATCCCGGGCAGCCAGCGCCGAGCGCGCTCGACGAGCGGCTCGGTGTCGGCCGGATCGTCGCCGGGCGGCTCGGTCCCCGGATCGGTGAACAGGTCGTCCTGGACCCAGTCGGCCAAGCCGCTCACGCTGACGCCGAGGAGCCGGATCCCCCCGCCGACGTCCGTCGCGTCGAGCAGGCGTCGGGCCGTCGCCACGATCACGCCGGGCTGGTCGGTCGGCGCGCCGAGCGTGGTGGATCGCGTGTGCGTGCTGAAGTCGTGATGGCGGACCTTGAGCGTGACC
>JAJUII010000025.1 GCA_029265505.1 Aeromicrobium choanae | reverse complement strand
GTCGACTCAGGACGGCCCGGATCACGGCCAGGACGACGAAGAACCCCAGCGCGATGATGACGATCGTCGGACCCGGCTGGGTGTCGATGTGGTAGCTGGTCAGCAAGCCGCCCACCGCCGCGAGCAGGCCGATCGCGATCGCGGACAGGTGGGTCGCACGAAAGCTGCGGGTGACCTGCTGCGCGGCCGCGACGGGGACGACCATGAGCGCCGAGACCAGCAGCAGGCCGACCGTGCGCATCGCGACGGTGATCGTCACGGCCGCCAGGATCGCGATGAGCGTCCCGTACACCCGGACAGGCACTCCCATGACGCGGGCCTGCGACTCGTCCTGGCACACGGCGAACAGTTGGGGACGCAGGGCGATCGTCGTCGCAAGCACGATCAGCCCGAGGACCACGACGACGATCAGGTCCGGGCGCGTCATCGTGATGATCGAGCCGAAGAGGTACTGGTTCAGCGTCGCGGCGGACTCGTCGGCGAGGTTCGTCAGCAGCACGCCTCCGGCGATGCCGCCGTAGAAGAGCATCGCGAGGGCGAGATCGCCGCTGGTGCGGCCCACGGCGCGCAGCACCTCGATCAGCACCGCGCCGGCGATCGCCACGATCACGGCCGTGGTCACGGGTGCGACCCCGGTCAGCAGGCCGAGCGCGACGCCGGTGAGCGCGACGTGGCCGAGACCGTCACCGAGCAGGGCGAGGCGACGCTGGACGACGAAGGTGCCCACCGCCGGGGCGGACAGGCCGGTGATGATCGCCGCGACGAGCGCGTACTGCATGAAGGGGTAGGACAGGACGCTCATGGGGTCGCTCCCGGCAGCGGGCCCTCCGTCGGCACCGGCCTGGTGACGGCCGGCTCGCTGGTGTGGGCGTGATCGTGGGCGTGGTCGTGGACGCCGTGCCCCGTCGGCGGCCCTTCGTACTCGACCGTGCCGGCGTCGAGGTGCACCGCACGGTCGATGAGCGGCAGCATCGGCCCGAGCTCGTGCGCGACCATGACGATCGCCGTGCCGCGGTCGTCCAGCTCGTCGAGCAGCCCCGCGAGCACGTCGGCGCTGTGGGCGTCGATGCCGGCCATCGGCTCGTCCATGACCACCAGGTCGGGGGACGCGACCAGGGCGCGGGCGATGTGCGCACGCTGCTGCTGGCCTCCGGACAGGTGGGTGATGGGCCGGTGAGCCAGGCGCGCGAGTCCGACGCGGTCGATCAGCTCGGCTGCGGCCGCTCGGTCGGTGCGCGTGGGCCAGCCGAACCGGGGTCGTCTGGACAGTGCTCCGCTCAGTACGACCTCGGTGACCGTCGCCGGGACGCCGGCGGAGACCTCCGGCCGCTGTGCCATGTAGCCGAGTCGCTCGCGCTGGGTGAAACGCTCCAGCGGCGTGCCGAAGAGCTCGATCGTGCCGCCGTGGGGAACGAGGCCGACGAGGGCCCGGACGAGAGTGGACTTGCCCGAGCCGTTCGGCCCGAGCAGGGCGAGGAACTCGCCCGGCGCGACCGTGAGGTCCACGCCGCGCAGGACCGGCGTGCCGCCGAGTTCGACGGTGACGCCCCGCGCCTCGATGACCGGAGTGCTCATGAGCAGCCGTTCGCCTCCTGCAGCGCCGCGAGGTTCTGGCGCATGAGCGAAAGATAGTCCTCGTCGGCGGTCTCCTCGGTCAGCCCCTCGATGGGATCGAGCACGGCGGTCCGGGCGCCTGTCTCCCGCGCCACCGTCTCGGCGAGCGCGGGGGAGGCGAGGCGTTCGGTGAACACCGTCGTGATGCCCTCGGCGCGGACGAGATCCGTGATCCGCGCGAGCGCCGCGGTGCTCGGCTCCGCATGCGGATCCAGGCCGCTGATCGCGATCTGGTGCAGGTCGTAGGCGTGCGCCAGATGCCCGAACGCCGCGTGGGACGTGACGAAGTCCCGACGCTCACACCGGGCCAGCCCGGCGCGGAACTCGGCGTCCAACGCCTCGAGGTCTCCGCGGAGCGCGGCGGCGTTCCGCTCGTAGGCCTCCGCGTGCTCCGGGTCGGCGGCGAGCAGTGCGTCGCGGACGGTCTCGGCGGCCGTGATCATCGAGGCCGGGGCGAGCCACAGGTGGGGGTCGCCTCCTGCGTGCTCGTGGCCGTGACCCTCGTGGTCGTCGTGCTCGTGCTCCTCCACGGCTTCGAGCGGCGCGACTCCGGCCGCCATGTCGGCGGTGGTCGCAGGGTCCCGCTCGGCCTCGGCCACGGCGTGATCGACCGCGGGCTGGAACTGCGACAGGTGGACCACGACCGCGGCCTCGTTCAGCGCGATCACCTGCTTGGCGCTGAGCTCGAGGTCGTGCGCCTCGGTGCCGGGCGAGGTCAGGGTGGTCACGTCGACCAGGTCGCCGCCGATCCGCTCGGCGAGGAACGTCGCCGGATAGAACGAGGTGACGACGTCGAGCCGGTCGTCGTCCGCGTCGCCGGCTCCGCACCCGGCCAGGGCGACGACGAGGGCGGACAGCACGAGGGCGGGACGACGCTTCATGAGAATGATTCTCAGTGATAATGGGAACCGTTGTCAACTCGGCCCGGAGCACAGGCCCGCAGGAGGACCCGGGTATCGTGGGCGTTTGACCTCGGGCGCGCGTTGTCACGACGACGCGCAGGGCCCGCCGACATCCAGCCGGACAGGAAGACTCCCCATGGCCTCAGTCATCGACACCGTCATCAGCCTCTGCAAGCGCCGCGGCTTCGTGTACCAGTGCGGCGAGATCTACGGCGGTACCCGCTCCGCGTGGGACTACGGCCCGCTGGGCGTCGAGCTCAAGGAGAACATCAAGCGCCAGTGGTGGCGGTCGATGGTCCAGGGGCGCGACGACGTCGTCGGCCTGGACTCCTCGGTCATCCTCCCGACGCCGGTGTGGGAGGCCTCCGGCCACCTCGAGGCCTTCGTCGACCCGCTCGTCGAGTGCCTCCAGTGCCACAAGCGCTACCGACAGGATCATCTGCAGGAGGCCTACGCCGAGAAGAACGGTGTCGACGATCCGGACTCGGTCGAGATGAGCGTCCTGGTCTGCGCCAACTGCGGAGCCCGGGGCCAGTGGACCGAGCCGCGCATGTTCAACGGCCTGCTCAAGACCTTCCTCGGCCCCGTCGAGTCCGAGGAGGGCCTGCACTACCTGCGCCCGGAGACGGCTCAGGGCATCTTCATCAACTTCGCCCAGGTCATGACCTCGTCGCGCAAGAAGCCGCCGTTCGGCATCGGCCAGATCGGCAAGAGCTTCCGCAACGAGATCACGCCGGGCAACTTCATCTTCCGCACCCGTGAGTTCGAGCAGATGGAGATGGAGTTCTTCGTCAAGCCGGGCGAGGACGAGGAGTGGCACCAGTACTGGATCGACACCCGGCTGAACTGGTACACCGACCTGGGCATCGATCCGGACAACCTGCGCCTGTACGAGCACCCGGCCGAAAAACTGTCGCACTACTCCAAGCGCACCGTCGACATCGAGTACCGCTTCCGGTTCGCCGGCTCGGAGTTCGGCGAGCTCGAGGGAATCGCCAACCGCACCGACTTCGACCTGTCGACCCACAGCAAGCACTCCGGGCAGGACCTGTCGTACTTCGACCAGGCCGCGAACGAGCGCTGGACGCCGTACGTGATCGAGCCCGCGGCCGGCGTCAACCGCTCGCTCATGGCCTTCCTCGTCGACGCGTACACCGAGGACGAGGCGCCCAACGCCAAGGGCGGCGTCGACAAGCGCACCGTGCTGCGGCTGGACCATCGGCTCGCCCCGGTCAAGGCGGCCGTGCTGCCGCTCTCGCGCAACGAGAGTCTGTCGCCGAAGGCTCGCGACCTGGCGGCCGAGCTGCGTCGTCACTGGAACGTCGACTTCGACGACTCCCAGGCGATCGGCAAGCGCTACCGCCGTCAGGACGAGATCGGCACGCCCTACTGCATCACGGTCGACTTCGACACTCTCGAGGACGACGCCGTGACGATTCGCGAGCGCGACTCGATGGCGCAGGAGCGCATCGCGCTCGACCAGGTCACCTCCTACCTCGCGGCGCGCCTCGTCGGCTGCTGATGATGCGGACGATCCTCGCCACGGTCCTGCTGATCACCCTGACAGCGTGCTCGTCGGGCGACCCGGAGCCGACCGAGTCAACGCCGACCCCGGGCTTCGAGGTCCCGACCGGCCTGACGCTGTCCGAGCCGGGCACCGAGGTCGAGGTCGGCACCTCGCTCGCCGTCGCCCACCCGCGCGCGGACGACTCGAGCGGGACTGCCCTGGCTCTCAAGGTGGCATCGATCCGCAAGGTGCCGCGCCGCGATCTGGGCCTGTACTCGATCCCGGCCGGGACCGTGCCGCGCTACGTCGACGTCGTCGTGGGGAACCGGGGCCCCCACGAGGCCAGGTTCGAGGACGGGCCCTGGTGGGCGCACCTGAGCGGCGACGTGCTCCTGCCGCCGACCCGGACGCCGGGCGGACTCTCGCAATGCCGGGCGCCCCGGATCGGTCGGACGATGGCGGCCGGGAAGGTCGCCAAGGGGTGCCTGCTGTTCCTGGTGCCGAAGGGCTCGGCGATCCGGTCGATCGACTTCCAGCCCGGTGACGTGACGACCGCGGTGCGATGGCTCCCGTAGGCCTCGACCTGGGCGGCGTCCACGTCGACGGGCCCGTCGTGCTGGCGCCGATGGCCGGCGTCACCAACGTGGCCTTCAGGCGGCTGTGCGCCGAGCAGGGCGCAGGTCTGTACGTGTGCGAGATGATCACCAGTCGCGGTCTCGTCGAGGGCGACCGGATCAGCTTGTCGATGCTGACGTTCGCCGAGGGCGAAAGGATCCGCTCGGTCCAGCTGTACGGCATCGACCCGGACACCGTCGGTCGCGCCGTGGAGATCCTCTGCGCCGAGCACGGAGTGGACCACGTGGACCTGAACTTCGGCTGTCCGGTGCCGAAGGTCACCCGCAAGGGCGGCGGCGCCGCGCTGCCGTGGAAGACGGGCCTTCTCGGACGCATCCTCACCGAGGCCGTGCGCGCCGCCGAGCCGTACGGCGTCCCCGTCACGATGAAGACTCGCAAGGGCATCGACGACGACCACCTGACCTACCTCGAGGCCGGCCGGATCGCCCAGGACGCCGGGTGCGCCGCGATCGCCCTGCACGGTCGGACCGCGGCCCAGCACTACAGTGGCCGCGCCGACTGGGACTCGATCGCCGAGCTCAAGGCCGCGGTCGACATCCCGGTGCTGGGCAACGGCGACATCTGGGAGGCCTCCGACGCGATCGCCATGGTCGAGCAGACCGGGTGCGACGGGGTGGTCGTCGGTCGTGGCTGTCTCGGTCGTCCGTGGCTCTTCCGCGATCTGGCCGCCGCCTTCCGCGGCGAGACCGTCGCCACCCTCCCGAGCCTGGGCGAGGTCATGGACGTCATGCGTCGCCACGCGCAGTTGCTGGGGGAGTGGCTCGGCGAGGAGCGCGGCTGCATCGAGTTTCGCAAGCACGTCGCGTGGTACCTCAAGGGCTTCCGGGCCGGCTCGCGGGTGCGCGAGCAGCTCGGGCGGGTCGACTCCTACGCGGCGCTCGACGCCCTGCTCGACGAGCTCGATCCGGACGAGCCGTTCCCGGTGCGCGAGCTCGGCACCCCGCGGGGTCGGCAGGGCTCACCCAAGAAGGTCGTCCTGCCCGAGGGGTGGCTGGACTCCCGCGAGCTCGTCGGCGCCCTCGACGCCTCCGCCGAGAGCGACGTCAGCGGCGGTTGAGCGACGCGCCAGTCGAGACCGCTCGACCTGCTCGAAGGTCACCCGCCGCGCCTCGAGCGCGTCCAGGTGCGGGATCGCCGCCGACACCGGACCGTCCGGCGTGTGCACCTCGACCGAGGCCAGCCCCAGCCGTCGCTGGAGCGGGCCCTGGGAGAACTCGACCGACTGCACCTTGTGGTGCGGCACGATCGCGCGGCGCCGCGTGATCCAGCCCGTGCCGGTCGTCACGGTGGACCGGGTCGAGCCGAGCCAGCGGAACCGCCAACCGATCGGGGCGAACAGACGCGAGCGGGGTGGGGGAGCGACGCGGTCACCGTGGCCGCGCTCCGGATCGGGGATGAGCACGTCGACCAGCCGGTCCGCCGCGTCCCGCGGCGCGATCGGCAGCAGGGTGGTCGAGGAGATCCCGCCGCTCTCGTCGGTCACCACGCCGTATCCGGCCACGTCGACGTCCAGCCGCGCCCATCCGAACCGACGCCAGATGAGTGGCTCGACCACGGCGATCCCCTGGACTCGGTCGTACGGGATCGTCTGCGAGCTGCGACTCAGCAGGCCACGTTCGATGCGCAGGCCGCGATCGCCGCGCGAGACCGTGAAGTTCCACTGGGCGACGATCCGATTCAGGATCATCTGAGACACGCCCCAGACGGCCGGGATCAGCACGCCCAGCACCGCCCAGCCGGTCTCGGTGAACAGCCCGAAGGCCAGTGAGCCGAGCGCGGCCAGCACGGTCACGATGAAGTCCAGCGACAGCAGGGTGCCGATGATGACCTGGTCCGGCGGGACGACGTGCAGGATCCGACGGTGCTCGACCGGCACCGGGTCGCCCTCGGCGAGCTCGGAGCCGTGGGCGCGGGCGAGCAGCAGCCGACGGAGCCGGCGCGCCTCGGCGAGCGTCACGAACTGCAGTCGGGTGCGCGACTCCGATCCACCGGCCATCTCGATCGTCAGCTCGGCCAGACCGACCAGACGGGCGACCAATGGCTCGTTGATGTCCACCGACTGCAGACGCTCGAACGGGATCCGGCGGGAGGACTTGAACAGCACGCCGCGTTCGATCCGGATCTCCTGCTCGTCGATGACGTAGCGGGTGAAGAACCAGCCGACGTAGCCTGCGACGACGCCGGCGACGAACCCGACGGGAACCGCCGCGAGCGCCCACCAGTTCGGATCGTCGAAGTCCAGGACCTGCCATACGAGTCCGGCCACGATGGCCGCGCCCCACAGCAGGCCCTGCAGCAGCGCCGAGAGCGGATGGGTGCGGTGGGCCTCAGACGCCGGCGCCATGGGACTCCCCGAGCTCGGTCAGGCGGTTTCGCAGTCGGGCGGCCTCGTCCAGCGGCACGCCCGGGATCGCCGCGGCGGTCGACGTCGACGCGGTGTGCAGGGTCACCGTGGCGAACCCGAAGGCGCGCGCCAGGGGACCGGAGGTCACGTCGACGAACTGCATGCGGCCGTAGGGCACGACCACGAGGCGGCGGAAGAGGATGCCGCCGCGCACGAGGAAGTCGTCCTCGGCTTCGGCGTAGCCCCAGCTGCGACGGTTGCGCGGGGCCCACCACCAGACCCAGGTGGCCAGAGCGATCCCGATCGCGCCGGGCGCCCACAGGGTCCACGCCCAGCCGTCCATCAGGTCGGCCAGCAGCAGCCACAGTGCGACCGACACCGCGACCAGCACGAGGCTCACGAGCGAGGCGATGAGTCCGCGGGCGGTGGCGAGTCGGGCGGAGACGGGCGTCCAGTTCCCCTCGGGACTGGTGAACAGGTCGTCGCGAGCCATGGTCTCCACCCTAGGGGGACATTTGACCCGGCCCGCGGAGCGGTGGGATACTGACGGTATGCAGCCGTTCTCGTGCTGCCCACCTTCTCTCACTCCTTCGCAAAGGATGATCATGGCCAAAGCGCTGTACGGCCACATCGGTGGCCCCTCTGCCGAGCACGCTCACCAGGTCGCCCTGCTGCGTCGGCGGATCCGCGATCTCGAGAACGAGGTCCTGCGTCTGAAGGCCGAGAACGACGGCCTGCTCGCCCGCCTGGGTGAGACCGCGAACGACGGTGAGCTCGCCGAGCTGCTCGAGTCCGCGTCCCGCTGACGCACGGCGTTTCCCCCGCAGCGGCCACGACCGCAGGCATTAGGCTGACGGCGTGTACCTGAAGACCCTCACGCTGCGGGGATTCAAGTCGTTCGCCTCGTCGACGACGCTGGCCCTCGAACCGGGCATCACCGCAGTCGTCGGCCCCAACGGTTCCGGCAAGTCCAACGTCGTCGACGCGCTCTCGTGGGTCATGGGGGAGCAGGGCGCCAAGACGCTGCGCGGCGGCAAGATGGAGGACGTCATCTTCGCCGGCACGTCCGGGCGTGCGCCGCTCGGTCGGGCCGAGGTGGTGCTGACGATCGACAACAGCGACGGGGCGCTGCCGATCGAGTACAGCGAGGTGACGATCAGGCGCACCATGTTCCGCAGCGGCGGCTCGGAGTACGCGATCAACGGCAACACCTGTCGGCTCCTGGACGTCCAGGAGCTGTTGAGCGACTCCGGCATCGGCCGGGAGATGCACGTCATCGTCGGGCAGGGTCAGCTCGACTCGGTGCTGCGGGCGACCCCCGAGGAGCGTCGCGGGTTCGTCGAGGAGGCGGCCGGCGTCCTCAAGCACCGCAAGCGCAAGGAGAAGGCCCTGCGCAAGCTCGACGCCACCCTGGACTACCTGACGCGCCTCAACGACGTTCTAACTGAGCTGCGCCGACAGCTCAAGCCGCTCGGTCGCCAGGCCGAGGTGGCTCGCCGCGCGCAGGAGATCCAGGCCTCGGTCCGCGAGGCGCGCTCCCGTCTGCTCGCCGCCGACATCGTCGCGGCACGCACCACGATCGAGACCGAGCTGGCCGACGAGAACGCCCTGCGTCAGCGCCGCGAGGACACCGAGCACGCACTCGCCGAGGCCCGGCGGACCGAGGCCGAGCTCGAGCAGGCGCTCGCGGCCGACGCGCCGCTGCTGAGCGGCGCCCAGGAGACCGTCTACGCGCTCGGCAGCCTGCGCGAGCGCTTCACCGGCACGATCAACCTCGCGCGCGACCGGATCCGGCTCGCCGCCGACGCCGGCGAGGAGCGGGCCGCCGGTCGTGACCCCGAGGAGCTGGAGGCCGAGGCCCGGCGTGCCCAGGAGCGCCTCGGTGAGCTGCGCTCCGCAGTGGAGTCCTCCACCGCGGCGTTGCAGGACGTCATCGCCGCCCGGACCAAGGCCGAGGAGGCCTACCAGGCCGAGGAGCGACGGATCGCCGGTCTGCTGCGCGCGGCGGCGGACCGACGCGAGGGGCTCGCCCGTCTGCACGGTCAGGTCAACGGTCTGAAGAGTCGGGCCGCCGCGGCCGAGGAGGAGATCGGCCGCCTCACCGCGGCCCAGGCCGAGGCGCGGGAGCGGGCCGAGGCGGCGCAGCGCGAGTTCGCCGCCCTCGAGTCGACCATCGCCGGACTGACCGCTGGAGAGTCCGGCCTGGACGAGGCACTCGAGGCGGCCGAGGAGGAGCTGGCCCGCGCCGAGCAGCACCTGACGGAGCTGCAGGAGCGCCGCGACGCCCTCGAGCGCCGCGTCGCCACCGCCACGGCGCGCAAGGAGGCCCTCGAGATGGGCCTGCGTCGCAAGGACGGCTCGGGCGCCTTGCTCGCGGCCTCCGATCGCCTCGACGGCGTGCTGGGCTCGGTCGCCGCGCTCATCACCGTCCGCGGTGGACACGAGGCCGCCGTCGGAGCCGCCCTCGGAGCGGCCGCCGACGCCGTGGCCGTCGACCGGGTCGACGCCGCGATCGACGCACTCAGCCTCCTGCGCGCCGAGGATCTCGGCCGTGCCGGTCTGCTGCTGGGATCCGGGGACGTCTCCACCGACGACTGGCCGGCCCTGCCGCCCGGCGCCGTGTACGCCGAATCCCTCGTCGAGGCGCCGGAGAGCCTGCGCGGCTCCCTGCGCCGCCTGTTGCACAAGGTCGCGGTCGTCGACTCCCTCGAGGCTGCCAAGAGACTCGTCGCGGCCCTCCCGGACGTCACCGCGGTCACCGCGGACGGCGACCGGATCGGCACCCACTTCGCGGAGGGAGGCTCCTCGGCCGCGCCCAGTCTGATCGAGGTGACCGCGGCCATCGACGAGGCGACCGCCGACATCGAGGCCGCCACGCGCGAGCTGGAGTCCCTGCGCTTCGAGCTGGAGAAGGCCACCGAGGTGCGCGACCGGGCTCGCACCGCCGCGGAGGCTGCCCTGCAGAAGCTGCACGAGTCCGACGCCTCGATGTCTGCGGTGGCCGAGCAGCTGGCCCAGCTCGGCACCGCGGGTCGGTCCGCCGCCGCCGAGGCCGAGCGACTTCAGGAGGCCATCTCGGCGGCCGAGTCGGCCCGCGACCGCGACCTGGCCGGCCTGGCCGAGCTGGAGGAGCGCCTCGCCGCGGCGGAGGCCGCGCCCGAGGTCGAGCCCGACACGACCGAGCTGGAGCGGCTCGCCGAGGCGGCCTCCGAGGCTCGCCGCGCCGAGACCGAGGCGCGGCTCGCGCTGCGCACGGACGAGGAGCGCGCCCGGGCGCTGGAGGCCCAGGTCGCGAGTCTGTTCGAGGCGGCCGAGGCCGAGCGAGAGGCCCGGGAGAAGGCGCGGCTACGCGCCGAGCGGCGCCGTCGGGAGGCCGAGACCGCGACCGAGGTGCTCCGTGCCGCGGAGACCACCCTCGCGCGCCTGGAGCACTCGCTCGCGCTCGCCACCGAGACGCGCACCCGCATCCAGCAGTCGCGGGCCGAGCGGGAGGCCCGGCTCGCCGAGGGCCGGACCGCGGTGCGCGAGCTCACCGCCGAGCTGGAGAAGCTCACCCAGTCCGTCCACCGGGACGAGATGGCGCGCGCCCAGCAACGGCTCAAGCTGGAGGCTCTCGAGGAGCGTGCGCTCGAGGAGCTGGGGGTCGAGGCCGACACCCTGGTCACCGAGTACGGTCCCGACGAGGAGTTCGACCGCGCCGCGTGGGCGAAGCGGCTCAAGACCGCCGAGCGCGAGCTCGCGATGCTCGGCAAGGTCAACCCGCTCGCCCTCGAGGAGTTCGCGGCCCTGGAGGAGCGGCACCAGTTCCTCTCCGAGCAGCTCGACGATCTGCGCAAGACGCGCGAGGACCTGCTCGACATCGTCCGCGAGGTCGACGAGAAGGTCGAGCAGGTGTTCACCGAGGCGTGGACCGACGTGGAGCGGGAGTTCAACCACGTCTTCTCCCGGCTGTTCCCCGGTGGCGAGGGCCGGCTCGTGCTCACCGACCCGTCGAACATGCTCACCACCGGCATCGACGTGGAGGCCCGCCCTCCGGGCAAGAAGGTCAAGCGGCTGTCCCTGCTCTCCGGCGGGGAGCGGTCTCTCGTCGCCGTGGCGTTCCTGGTGTCGCTGTTCAAGGCTCGTCCGAGCCCCTTCTACATCCTCGACGAGGTCGAGGCCGCTCTCGACGACACCAACCTCGGTCGTCTGCTGGAGATCTACGAGGAGCTCCGTGCGACCTCGCAGCTCATCGTCATCACCCACCAGAAGCGCACGATGGAGATCGCCGACGCGCTGTACGGCGTCTCGATGCGCGGTGACGGCGTGTCCACGGTCATCAGTCAGCGCATGCGCGAGGAGGCGTCCGCGTGAAGCGGAACGAAGCACCGGCGACGTACCCGATCTCGACCCGGTGGGAGGACGAGGACGTCTACGGCCACGTGAACAATGTGAAGTACTACTCGTACTTCGACACCGCCGTGAACGGGTTCCTCATCCGTGAGACGGGGGTCGACATCCGACGACTCCCCGCCTACGGGATCGTCGCGGAGTCGTCGTGCCGCTTCCTGCGCGAGCTGCGGTTCCCCCAGGACGTGGTCGCCGGCCTCGCGGTCACCAAGCTCGGTCGCTCCAGCGTGATCTACCGGATCGGGCTGTACCAGGGCGAGGATCCCGACCCCGCCGCGCTCGGCACCTTCGTGCACGTGTACGTCACCGGTGAGGAGCGCACCGTCACGCCGATCCCCCAGCAGATCCGCGCCGTGCTCGCGCCCCTGGTGGTCTGAGCGGCTCAGCGGGCGATGCTGCGGTGGTGGCGCCACGCCTGCCGGAGGCGCTGCGCGACCGTGTCGATCCACTCGTGGTCGAGCTCGGGCCACTCGTCGCCCGGCTCGCTCATCGCCGCGGCCACCCGCTCACCGAGCAGGTAGCCGCGCCAGAAGTCGTTGGCGACCGCGTCGACCGGGATCGGCGACGACGGGCCGAAGCGGCGGTGCACCTCGAGCAGGTCGACGCCGCCGATCTTCGGACGGTTCAGGACGATCTCGTCGTGGCCCTGCACGGCGAACGCGGAGCGATAGGAGTCCGCCAGCGAGCGAAGACGGTCGGCGGGCATCGTCACGGTCGGATCCTCCGGGCGCGGGGCGCCGACGGCGTCGCCACGGTTGGCCAGTGAGACGACCGCGGGGAGCCCCGGGGTGACCCGATCGTGCAACGACAGGGCGGTCAGCCGGGCGGCGCCGCGATCACGCACGCGGGCCATCGCGTCGAGCACGTCCAGGCGCGTCCGCTCGTACACCACCGCGCCGCGGCGCGCGACCTGCGAGACCGCCTCACCCAGCCGGCGGGCGTCGTCCTCGTCGTGGGGCGCGCGCAGGATCCGACCGGGGATCGGGCGGGTGACCAGCGGGGGATGGGGGTTCTCGACGTAGATCACCGCCGGATCGATCTCGGCCCAGCGCCGGGCCACCGCCCGGGACGAGACATGCGCGGACATGAACTGCATGCGCGGCGTCAGGTCCTCGCGCACCCACGGCTCGAGCTCGGCGGGGACCTCCGGAGTGCCCCGCGGGCAGGACACGACGACGTCCGCCGCGGCCACGGCCTCGGACAGGTCCCGGTGGGCGTCGGTGCACCAGAACGTGATGTCCGCCGCCGCGAACCCGGCGCCGGATGGGATGTACGCCACACGGCCGTTCACGGCACCCAACCGTAGACCCTTCGGGGCCTAGCATCCACGATGTGGACAGTGCATTGGAACTGGCACGGTGGCAGTTCGGCATCACGACCGTCTACCACTTCCTCTTCGTGCCGATGACGATCAGCATGGCGTTCCTCGTGGCGATCATGCAGACGATGTGGTGGCGCAGCGGCGACGAGCGCTGGCTGCGCCTGACGCGCTTCTTCGGGAAGCTCTTCCTCATCAACTTCGCGATGGGGGTGGTGACCGGCATCGTGCAGGAGTTCCAGTTCGGCATGAACTGGAGCAGCTACTCGCGCTTCGTCGGTGACATCTTCGGTGCGCCGCTGGCGATCGAGGGACTGCTGGCCTTCTTCCTGGAGTCGACGTTCCTCGGTCTGTGGATCTTCGGGTGGGACCGGCTCAAGCCGGGGCTGCACCTGATGACCATCTGGCTCGCCGCCATCGGCACCGCGCTGTCGGCCTACTTCATCCTGGCGGCGAACTCGTTCATGCAGAACCCGGTCGGGTTCACGATGAACGCCGAGCGCGGCCGCGCCGAGCTCGACGACTTCGTCGCCGTGCTGACGAACAAGGTCGCCCTGGTCACGGTGCCCCACACGCTGTTCGCGGCGTTCATGGTCGGCGGCGCGTTCGTCGCGGCCGTCGCGGTCTGGCACCTGGTGCGTCGGCCGGAGCGCGATGCGGAGGCTTTCCGCACGGCCGCGCGTCTGGGCGCCGTCACCTTGCTGGTCGCCGGCGTCGGCGTGATCGTCAGCGGCGACATCCAGGGCAAGATCATGACCGAGGTTCAGCCGATGAAGATGGCCGCGGCCGAGGCCCTGTACGAGGACGCCGACGAGTGCGCGCCGTTCTCGGTGTTCACCGTCGGGACGCTCGACGGCTCCAAGCCGCTGTTCAGCGTCGAGGTGCCGTGCCTGCTGTCGCAGTTGGCGACCGGCTCGTTCGACCAGCCGGTCCGCGGCGTGAACTCGCTCCAGGCCGAGTACGCCGAGACGTACGCCGACACCGGCATCGAGGACTTCACCCCCAACATCCCGGTCACGTATTGGAGCTTCCGCCTCATGATGGGCCTGGGCTTCGTCGCGATGGCCGGGGGGGCGTGGATCCTGTGGGCGCTGCGCCGGGGCCGCGTTCCTGCGCAGGGCTCCCGCGCGACGCGGTATCTGCTCTGGGCCGCGATCATGCTGCCCCTGCTGCCGCTGTTCGCGAACTCCTTCGGGTGGATCTTCACCGAGATGGGGCGCCAGCCGTGGGTCGTGTTCTCGCTCATGCCCACCGAGGCCGGTGTCTCCCCGTCGGTCTCCTCGGCCCAGGTATGGACGTCGATGGTCGGCTTCACCCTGCTGTACGGCGCGCTCGCCGTCGTGGAGGTCAAGCTGCTGCTGATGTTCATCGGCAAGGGGCTGCCCGACGCCGATCCGCCCACGACGCACGACGACGACTCCGACGCCCCGCTGGCGTTCGCGTACTGAGGAGACCGCCATGGAACTGACCACCGTCTGGTTCATCCTGATCGCCGTCCTGTTCGTCGGGTACTTCGTGCTGGAGGGCTTCGACTTCGGCGTCGGCATGCTCGTCGGCCTGATGGCCAAGGACGAGCGCGAGCGCCGGGTGCTCATCAACACCATCGGCCCGGTCTGGGACGGCAACGAGGTGTGGCTGCTCGTCGGGGGCGGCGCCATGTTCGCGGCGTTCCCCGAGTGGTACGCGACCCTGTTCAGCGGGTTCTACCTGCCGCTGTTCCTGATCCTGATCGCGCTGATCGTGCGCGGCGTGGCGTTCGAGTACCGCGGCAAGCGCGCCGACCGGGCGTGGCGGGACCGCTGGGACTGGGCGATCATCGTCGGCTCGTTCCTGCCCGCCCTGCTGTGGGGCGTCGCGTTCGCCAACATCGTGCGCGGCGTGCCGCTGGACGCCTCGCACGAGTACGTCGGCGGCTTCTTCAACCTGCTGAACCCCTATGCGCTGCTCGGCGGGCTCGTCACGCTGACCGTCTTCCTCGTCCACGGTGCCGTGTTCGTGGCCCTCAAGACGGTCGGCGACATCCGCGAGCGGGCGCACGCCTTCGCCCAACGCGTCGGCGCCGTCGCCGCGGTGCTGGCGGTGGTCTTCATCGGCTGGACCGCGGCGTCCGCCGGAGAGGTCGCCGTCTGGGTGATCGGCGCGCTGGCGGCCGTGACCCTCATCCTCGGGCTCGCGGCGAGCCGTATCGGCCGGGACGGCTGGGCGTTCCTCGGGACGGCGGTCGCCATCGCCCTCGTCGTGGTCATGCTGTTCAGCGCGCTGTTCCCGCAGGTGCTGCCCTCGACGCTCGACGCCGCCTACGGACTCACCGTCGACAACGCCTCCTCGACCCCGTACACGCTGAAGATCATGACGTGGGTGGCGGTCGTGTTCACGCCGATCGTGCTGCTCTACCAGGGCTGGTCCTACTGGGTCTTCCGCAAGCGCATCGGCGTGCAGCACATCCCGCAGTGAAGCCCCTCGACCCGCGGCTGGTCCGCCGATCCCGAGCCGTCCGCGCCCACCTGGCGTGGTCGGTCGGGCTCGGCGTGCTCACCGCGGGTCTGGTCATCGCGGTGTCGTGGTGCATCGCCCAGGTCGTCGCCCGACACTTCGCCGGCGACGACGTCGGGTGGCTCCCGGTGGCGATCGCCGCGGCGTTCGCGATGCGGGCGGCCGTGGCGTGGGGCCACGGCATCGCCGGTGAGCGTGCCGCCATCGGCGTCAAGGCGGGCCTGCGCACCGAGCTCGTCGACGACCTGCTCGATCCGCGGCGGTTGGGGCCCCGACCGTCCAGCGGACGCCTGGTCGCGCTGGTGGGTCCGGGTCTGGACGCCTTCGACGGCTACGTGGGTCGGTTCCTTCCGCAGCTGGCGCTGGCGGTGATCGTCCCACCCGCGGTGATCCTCTCCGTCGGGCTCGCCGACCCGCTGTCGGGCCTGATCATCGCGCTGACGCTGCCGCTGACCGGCGTGTTCATGTGGCTGGTCGGGGTGCTGACCCGCGATCGGGTCGAGCGGCGGTGGGCCGCGATGGAACGTCTGGCCCGACACTTCTCCGACATCCTCGACGGGCTGGTCGTCCTCAAGGTCTTCGGCCGTCGCCAGGAGGAGGGCATCCGCGAGATCGGGCACCGTCATCGTCGCGAGTCGATGCGCGCGCTGCGTCTGGCCTTCCTGTCGACCCTGGTCCTGGAGCTCATCTCCACGATCTCGGTCGCCCTGGTGGCGGTGAGCGTCGGCCTGCGCGTCGTCGACGGCGAGCTCGAGCTGCTCCCGGCCATGTTCGTGCTGCTGCTCGCCCCGGAGGCCTACCTCCCGGTGCGCCAGGTCGGCGCCATGTTCCACGACAGCACCGAGGGGGCCACGGCCACCGCTGAACTGCTCGACCTGCTCGACCACGAGCGGCACACCGGGACCGTCGCCCCGGGTGGCCCGGCGCCCATCACCGTCCGGTCGGCGCGCCTGACCCATCCGGGTCGGACCGCCGTCTCGCTCCACGTTCCCGAGCTCGTGGTGCGACCGGGCGAGTTCGTCGCGATCGCGGGGCGCTCCGGCGGGGGGAAGTCCACCCTGCTGGACGTCCTCCTGGGGTTCGAGCGGCTCGACAGCGGCGAGGTCACAGTCGGTCGGACCCGGCTCGACGACCTCGACGTCGTAGCCTGGCGCGAGCAGATCGCCTGGGTTCCTCAGGTTCCGCACCTGGTGGCCGGCACGGTCGCCGACAACATCACGCTCGGCGTCGCGGACGCCGACCTCGACCTGGTGCGTCAAGCGGCTGCGGACGCCGGCCTGGACGTCGACCTGGACCGGACGGTCGCCGAGGGGACCACCGACCTGTCGGCGGGAGAGCGGCGCCGCGTCGCGGTCGCCCGGGCGCTCGTGCGGCTGCGCACGTCCCCGGCCTGGCTCGTCCTGCTCGACGAGCCGACCGCCGGACTCGACCCGCGCCGCGAGGAGCGGATCCTGCGATCCCTGCGCGCCGCCGGCGCGACCGTCGTCGTGGTGACCCACCGACCGGACACGCTCGCCGAGGCCGATCGGATCGTCGAGGTGGCCGCATGAAGCTCCTCGGCGGCGTCACACTCGGCGTCGCGGCCCGGGCCTCCTCGGTCGGACTGCTGCTCGCGGCCGCCTGGCTCATCGTCCGTGCCGCCCAGCAGCCGCCCGTGCTCTACCTCATGGTCGCCATCGTCGCGGTCCGATTCTTCGGCATCTCCCGCTCGGTGTTCCGCTACGGCGAGCGTCTGGTCACCCATGACGTGGCCCTCGCCGAGGCCGTCGAACGCCGCGTCACGACCTACGTCGAGCTCGATCGGGTCGCTCCTGCGGGACTGGGGGACCTGCGGCGCGGTGACGTCGTGAGCCGCGTGGTCGGCGACGTCGCCACCCTGCAGGATCGTCTGCTGCGGGTTCGGATCCCGTGGTGGACCGGCCTGGCGACGGTAGGTCTGGTCGCGGTCGTCGTCGGTGGGATCGACCCGGTCTCGGCGCTGGTGATGCTCGCCGGTGCGGCTTCCTGCGCGGTGGGACTGCGCACGGTGGTGGCTCGGATCGGGAGCGAGCGTCGCGACCGAGCCGAGGCCCAGGGACGTCTTTCCGCCGAGGCGACGTCGGCGGTCGTCGCGGCTCGAGAGCTCGTCGCGTACGGGGCGGCTGACGCTGCGCGCGCGCGTGCCGTGCGCGCCGTC
>JAJUII010000039.1 GCA_029265505.1 Aeromicrobium choanae | reverse complement strand
GGGTCTGAGCCCACAGAGCGGCCCAGGTCGCGAGGTGGATCAGCAGCGAGGACTGCCAGATCATCTCGTTGATCGCCGGATACGCCGCGAACGCGTCCAGGCGCAGGGCGTAGAACAGCGCCGTGCCGTCGAGCCAGTCCGCCCATGAGGCGCCCAACACCGATGAGCTGACTGACCTGGCAGCCACCATCCTACTCGCGCAGGCGCTGACGCTCACCCTGGCCGGAGAGGCCGCCGTGCGGCAGGACGAGCTCGACACCGCCATCGCGCGGGTCCCGGCGCGCTCGCACCATCAACGCTGGCTCCGGCACCTGCGCGCCGCGACGGACGCCATCATCTACGGCGACCTGCGTCGCGCAGAGCTCGAGTGGCGGCTCTTCCTGGAGGCGACGCCACGACTCGTCCCGCGGCGCCTGCGGACGATGATCGAGTCGGTCGAGTCCGTCCTCGGCGGCATCCGCTCCGCGACGACCGCCGGACCCGATGCGTCCGGTCACGCGCCTGCACTGCTCTACGTCGCCACGCTGCATGGCTCGAGCCGACTGCCCGAGGAGATCCTCGACCTCCCGGTCGACGCCCCGCCGGTGCTCCGTCTCGCGGCCCGGCGCCGCCGCGCCACCCGCGACCGCAATCCCGCCGAGCTGCTGCGAGTCGCGGAGGGACTTCGTCGGTACCGCATGCTCGTCCCCAGCGTCCACGCCGTGCGTGAGGCCCGGAGCATCTACCTGGGGCGTCGCGCCTCGGGCAAGGTCCGCGAGTGCGACGAGATCTTGGCTGAACTGGCACGACAGATCGAGGACGACGCCCCGTGGTACCGAGGGCCCGCGCTGACCGCGGAGCTGCCTACTCCGCTGACCGAGCGCGAGCTCGAGGTCGCCAGGCTGGCGGCGGAGGGTCTGCGGAATCGGGAGATCGCCGAGCGACTCGAGTGCAGCGTCCGGACGGTCGAGTCCCACCTGGCCCAGGCGCGCGCCAAGCTCGGCGCGAAGGATCGCCGGGCACTGGCGCGACTGCTCACGAGCGAGCGCGCCGGCTGAGAAAGCCGTAGGGAGGGCGGGGCTCGAACCCGCGACCCAAGGATTATGAGTCCTCTGCTCTGACCGGCTGAGCTACCTCCCCCGGTGCAAGAAACCCGGCCTTGCTGGAATCTCAGCAAGAACCGGGTCCTCTCCGCTCCCCCGATTGGACTCGAACCAATAACCCTTCGATTAACAGTCGAATGCTCTGCCAATTGAGCTACGGGGGATCGGCCCCCTTCACAGGGGCACGGCGAACAACTGTACCAAGTCGCTCACGCAGGTGTGCAAGCCCCCTCGCCTCCCGGTCGCGCACCTGCCACCTCGTCAGGGCCAGACGTCGCGCGACCTCGTCGATCGTCAGTCCCATCCCGTCGCGACAGAGCAGGCCGTACCTCAGACCGACGACCGCGGCGAGGTCCGCCGGCAGGTCGGCGAGCAGGTCGAGGTCCGGTTCGGCTGCGGGCGTCGGCTCGAACGCCTCGATCGGGTCCGGCGCCGCCTCCGGGGTCATGGAGCGGGCGATCCACGGCCAGGCGTAGGTCGCCAGACGCGTGCCTCGATCCGGGTCGAACCCGTCCACGGCGCGGATCAGTCCCTCGGCCCCCGCGGCCACGGCCTCGTCCAGCTCGGCACCGCGATGACCGAGCCGGAGGGCATGCAGCACCACGTTGCGCAGGCTGGCGCGGATCAGGTCCTCCCGCGCACCGCGATCACCACCACGGGCCGCACGGGCCAGTCTCTGCTCGACGTCGGGGGTCAACGGTTCCTGGGCCAGGGCACGAGCGACGAAGGGCGACATGCCTCCACCCTCGGGGCCGTGACGGCACACCGACAGGGGCGTCGTCGGCGTTGTGGACGAGCGGGCGGACGACCCACAGGTCAGCCGGTGGCACCGAGCACGCGCTGACGGATCTCACGTCGGCGAGCCTCGAGCGAGAACAGCGAGCTCGCGAGGTGCTGGTACTCCGGGGCCGTCGGCTCGGTGCGCTGCAGTCGCGACTTGACGTCCGTGATCCGCCGGGCGACCGCGAGCTCCTGCAGTCGCGCAAGCACAGCCGGCACGACGGTCGCGGCCGCCTGCTCGGAGGCGTGTAACGGCTCGACCGCCGCCACCCCGAGGACCCGACGCAGATCGTCTCCCGGCAGCGAGTCCGCCACCGCCGGAAGCCAGGCCGAGTCCGGAACCTCGGGCAGGCCCGCGGCGGTCATGTGGCGCCAGATCTCGCGGGCCACGGGATGGACGAAGTCGTCCTCGGTGATCTCAGCGGCGACGGCGCGCGCCAGGTGGGGGTACTGGGCGACCGCCTTGAGCGCCTCACGCTCGTCGGCGAACTCCGGCGCGCCGAAGCTCGCGAAGACCGGCGGCGGGGCCTGACTCGCCGCGGGAGCCGACGGGGCGCTCCCCGTCGGACTCGTCGGCTTGCGACGGCCCGCCCGGCGATGCTCGGCGTGCACCACGTCGACGTCCACACCGACCCGTATCGCGATCTCCCGCAGGAAGGCGTCGACCTTCGACACGTCACGGATCGCCGAGACCAAGGTGACCGCCTCACGCACGGCGTCGATGCGCTGGTCGGCGCGATCGAGGTCGTATCGCTCGAGGGTGTGGTCCAAGACGAACCGGTACAGCGGAATCCGCGCCGCGATCAGCTCGCGCACCGCCTCGTCGCCCCTCGACAGCCGCAGATCACACGGATCCATGCCACCCGGCTCGACCGCGACGTACGTCTGGCCGGAGAACTCGTCGTCGCCCTCGAACGCCTTGACGGCGGCCTTCTGGCCTGCCTCGTCGCCGTCGAAGGTGAAGATCACCTCGCCGTGGAACGCATCGTGATCGAGCATGAGTCTGCGCAGCACACGCGCGTGCCCCTCACCGAACGCCGTGCCGCAGGTGGCCACCGCGGTGAGCACGCCGGCCTGGTGACAGGCCATCACGTCGGTGTAGCCCTCCACGATCACCGCCTGGCTCTGCTTGCGGATCGGGTCGCGTGCCAGGTCGATCCCGTAGAGCACCTGGGTCTTCTTGTAGATCGGCGTCTCGGAGGTGTTGACGTACTTGCCGCTCATGAAGTCGTCGTCGAACATCCGCCGCGCGCCGAAGCCGATCGTCTCCCCGGAGATCTCCTTGATCGGCCACAGGAGGCGGCCTTGGAACACGTCGAACAGGCCACGGGCCGACCGTCGGGCCAGACCCCCGACGACGAGTTCGTCCTCGGTGAACCCCTTGCCGCGCAGATGAGCGACGAGGGCCTGTCCCGAGCGCGGGGCCCAGCCCATCTGGAACAGCTCGGCGGCCGCCTGGTCGAAGCCGCGGTCGGTGACCAGGCGTCGGCCGGGCGCCGCCTCCGGCGACGAGGCCAGCTGCTGGGCGTAGAACTCCGTCGCAGCCTGGTGTGCGGCCAGCAGGCGGCGGCGCAGGTTCGGATCGCGCCGCGGGGCCATCGGGGCGCCCGAGTCCTCGTAGCGCAGCTGGATGCCGTAGCGGTCCGCGAGACGCTCGACCGCCTCGGCGAACCCGAGGCCCTCGATCTCCATGAGGAACTTGATCGAGTCGCCACCGGCACCGCACCCGAAGCAGTGGTAGAACCCCTGGGCCGGCCGCACGTTGAACGACGGTGTCTTCTCGTCATGGAACGGGCACAGGCCCTTGCGGGCACCGCCGCCGGCGTTCCGCAAGGTGACGTACTGCTCGACGACCTCGTCGATCCGGACACGTTCACGGACGAGCTGGATGTCGTCGTCCTTGATCCGCGCCATGCGGTCATCCTAGGTGCTCGGCACGAGCCTCGGGCACGGTCAGCCCAGGAGCCGACGGGCCCACGCGACGGCGGAGGCGTCCGTGAGGCTCGCGACCTGGTCGACGATGACCCGCAGCCGCGCCGCGTCGTCGGCGGCGGCCCGGAAGTCCGCCGCGAACTCCGGCTCGAGCTCCTCGTCGCCCGTCCGTCGCAGGTGCGCGACCAGGGCCGCGAGCAGCTCGCGCTGCTCCCTGAGCACCACGGCCAGCTCGTCGGTGCGCATGATGTGGTGCGCCGCGAGCGCCTTCAGCACGTTGATCTCGTCGAGTGTGTCGCGCGGGACCTCCAGCTCGCCGTCGTAGCGCACCAGCGGCCCGGACCCCCAGCGCTCCACCGTCGCCGCGTAGGCCGCACCGGCGAAGCGCCCGATCAGGGCGCTCGTGAGGCTCTTGAGTACGGCGAGCGACGACCGCTCCCGGCGGAACGGCTCGGTGGGCCATTCGGGCATGCTGCGCAGGCGCTCGAGGGCGGCGTCCAGGCGGTCGTCCGTGGCCGACGCGTCGTACCACTCACGGGCGACGTTCCAGGCGCCCGGCGTGTCGAGGTCGCCGACGAGGCTGAACCAGCCGCCCACGACCCCGTCCTCGACGTCGTGCACCGAGTACGCGATGTCGTCGGACAGGTCCATGACCTGGGCTTCCATCGTCCGTCGTCCTCGGGTGTCGAGCCACGCGAAGACGGCGAGATCGTCCTCGTACACCCCGAACTTGGAGGTCGCGCGCTCTCCCCGGCGCCACGGGTACTTGACGCACGAGGACAGCGTCGCCCGGGTGAGGTTGAGGCCCACGCTGCGCCCCCGCTCGTCGAACGTCTTGGCCTCCAAGCGCGACAGGATGCGCAGCGTCTGGGCGTTGCCCTCGAAGCCGCCGATCTCGTCGGCGATCTCGTTCAGCGCCGCCTCGCCGTTGTGACCGAACGGCGGGTGTCCCAGGTCGTGCGACAGGGCCGCCGAGTCGACGATCTCCGGATCGCATCCCAGACTCTTCCCGAGCTCGCGGGCGACCTGGGCCACCTCGAGCGAATGGGTCAGCCGATTGCGGACGAAGTCGTCGGTGCCTGCTCGGATCACCTGGGTCTTGCCCGCGAGCCGCCGCAGCGCCGAGGAGTGGAGGATGCGTGCTCGGTCGCGCTCGAAGGCCGTCCGGTCCGACCGCTTCGGCGGCTCGGGGACGTAGCGCTCACGTGCCTCACTGCCGTACCGGTCCACGCGGTCACCCTAGCGAGGAGGAGCGGTCCGCGGGGTCACCATCGGCCGTTGCGAGGCCGAGGCTGGCACGCCGGGCAGCGGTACGAGGACCGGTTCATGAACGGCTCGCGCACGATCATCGCGCCGCACCGGTCGCACGGATCGCCCTCGCGTCCGTAGGCGTTCAGGGATCGGTCGAAGTAGCCGCTCTGACCGTTGACGTTGACGTAGAGCGCGTCGAACGAGGTGCCTCCCTGGGCGAGCGCCTCGGTCATGACGTCGTGGACGTGTCGGATCAGCTCGGTCGCCTCGGCGATCCGCAGGCCGCGGGTCGACCGGGCGTAGTGGAGCCGGGCCCGCCACAACGCCTCGTCGGCGTAGATGTTGCCCACGCCGGAGACGAGCGTCTGGTCCAGGAGCGCCCGCTTGACGCCGGTGCGACGCCGACGCATGAGCGACACCACCCGGGCGACGTCGAATCCCGGGTCGAGCGGGTCGGGGGCGATGTGGGCGATCTCGGTCGGCGGGTCGGTGTCGCTGACCGCCATCCCCCCGAAGATCCGCTGGTCGACGAACCGCAGCTGGCGGCCGTCGTCGAGGTCCACCGTGATGCGCAGGTGGCGGGGTGTGGCCGCATCGGGATCGCAGATGAGCGCCTGACCGCTCATGCCCAGGTGGGTCAGCACCGACGAACCGTCGTCCAGCACGAGCCACAGGTACTTGCCGCGACGACGCGCCGCGTCCACGCGGCGACCCACGAGGCGCGCGACGAAGTCGGAGGGACCCGGGCCGTGGCGGCGCACCGACCGCGGATCGAGCACCTCGACCGCAGTCACGGCACGACCGACGACATGCTCGTCCAGGCCGAGGCGGACGACCTCGACCTCAGGAAGTTCGGGCACTCTCGCCGGCCTGATCGGCCTTCTGGTCGGCTACCCCGGACTCGGCCATCTCGGAGATCGCCCGCCAGGCGATCTCGGCGACCATCTGCTCGGCGTCCTTCTTCGACCGGCCGACGCCGCCCTCGAACTTGAGATCGCCGAGGATCACCGAGGCGGTGAAGGTCTTGTCGTGGTCGGGGCCGGTGTCCTCGAGCACGTAGACCGGGACGCCGTGGCCGTGCAGCGCGGAGATCTCCTGCAGGGAGGTCTTCCAGTCCAGGCCCGCGCCCAGCTCGGCGGCACGCGCGATGACCGGGTCGAAGATCGCGTGGATGACCTCGGCGGCCCGATCGATGCCGAACTGGACGAAGACCGCGCCGAGCACGGCCTCCATCGCGTCGGACAGGATCGACGCCTTGTCCCGGCCGCCGGAGGCCTCTTCGCCGCGACCCAGCCGCAGATGGTCCCCCAATCCCAAGGTGCGGGCGACCTCGGCGAGCGCCTTGGCGCTCACGACGGCCGCGCGCAGCTTCGCGAGCTGCCCCTCGGGCAGGTCGGGGTGGGTGCGGAAGAGAGTCTCGGTGACGACCAGCCCGAGAACCGAGTCACCCAGGAACTCCAGGCGCTCGTTGTTCGGGATCTGGCCGTTCTCGTACGAGTACGAACGATGCGTCAGGGCATGCGTGAGCAGCTCGGGGTCCAAGTCGGGGACCCCGAGCGTCTCGCTCAGTGCCGAGAGGTCGGGCACGCCCGACAGGGTCAGAGAACCTGTCGACGCTCGCCGCGCGGGCCGTACTGGCCGCACTCCGCGCAGGCACGGTGCGGCAGCACCTTGGCGTTGCACGCGGGGTTGGCGCAGTCGACCGTCGCGACGGCCGTCGTCTTCCACGCCGAGCGGCGGTGACGGGTGTTGCTGCGCGACATCTTCCGCTTCGGGACTGCCACGGTTACTCCTCAGGTCGTTCGGTCAGTTGGGTCAGCGCCGCCCACCGGGGGTCGATCGCCTCGCCGTGTGTGTGATCGGGATCGTCCGCGAGCCGAGCCCCGCAGTCGGGGCACAGTCCCGGGCACTCCGGATCACACAACGGGTTGTGCGGCAGTGCGAGCACCACCGCGTCCCGCAGGACGGGCTCGAGGTCGAGCAGGTCTCCCTCGAGGGCCAGGTCGTCCTCGGTCGCGTCGTCGTAGAGGTAGAGCTCCGTGAAGTCGGCGTCGAAGTCCTCCTCGACGCGATCCAGGCAGCGCACGCACTCGCCGACGGCGTGGACCGAGGCCGTCCCGGTGGCGAGGACGCCGTCCATCACTGCCTCGAGCCGCAGCTCCAGGGCGATGTCCGAACCCTCCTCGACGCCGAAGACGTCCAGGCCGAGATCCGCCGGGGCACCGACGACCAGCTCGTACGACTTCTCCGTCCCCGGTCGGCGCCCCAACACCTGCGTGTCGAACACCAACGGACCGGAAGTCACGATCTGCCTCTCATCGAGTGCACCAGAAGACCACGGCCCGCGAACGGGCCATCGGCAATCCTACCCCGTGCCGCCTCGGCGGGGCCAATCGCGGTCCGTGACGTCCGTCGCGGCGGTCCGCGCGACGGCCCGATCCCGTCGGTGCCCGGTGAGACCCTCCTGTCGTGACCGGGCCTGACGACGCGTTCGGATCGATCCTGCACGCCGACCTCGACGCGTTCTACGCGTCGGTCGAGCAGCGGGACGACCCCCGCCTGCGCGGGCGCCCGGTCATCGTGGGCGGTGGGGTCGTGCTCTCCGGATCCTACGAGGCCCGCGCCTGCGGGGTGCGCACGGCGATGAGCGGCCGGCAGGCACGCCGGCTGTGTCCCGAGGCGATCGTGGTGCCGCCCCGGTTCGAGGCGTACCTCGAGGCCAGCCGCGCCGTCTTCGCGATCTTCCACGACACCACCCCCGTGGTGCAGCCCCTCTCCATCGACGAGGCGTTCCTCGACGTGGCGGGACTGCGCCGACTGCGTGGTCCCGCGCTGCCGATCGCACGCGCGATGCGCGAACGGGTGCGCGACGAGACCGGACTGCCGATCTCGGTGGGACTCGCCCGGACCCCCTACCTGGCCAAGGTGGCCAGCACCCTCGCCAAGCCCGACGGCCTGCTCGTCGTGCCGGTCGACGGCGAGCTGGGATTCCTGCACCGCCTGCCCGTCGAGCGGCTGTGGGGCGTCGGCGCCGCCACCGCCGCGAAGCTGCACGCCGCACGACTGCGCACCGTCGCCGACGTGGCGCGGCTGACGCCCGGCGAGCTCGCGGCGATCGTCGGCAGGGCGGCAGGCCACCACCTGCACGCGCTCGCCTCCGGACACGACCCACGGCGGGTGCGGACCGCGACGACTCGGCGATCCATCGGCGCCCAGCACGCCCTCGGCGCCCGGCGGACGTTCGCCGACGCCGAGTCGGCCCTGCTCGCCCTGTGCGACAAGGTCGCGCGTCGCCTCCGCCGTGCCGGGCGCACGGCCGGCACGGTCACGGTGCGCCTGCGGTTCACCGACTTCCGCCGCTCGACCTCCTCGCGCACCCTCTCCGTCCCGACCGAGAGCACCTCGGTCGTGTGGGAGACGGCCCGTGCGCTGCTCCGGGCACGCCGAGACGAGATCGACCGCCACGGCATCACCCTGGTCGGCGTCGCACTGTCAGGCCTGAGTGGGAGCACCGCGCAATTGACGCTGCCGCTCGACGACGGGCCCGATCCTGCCCTGGACGCGACGCTCGACGCGGTGGCGCGGAGATTCGGCACCGGCGCCGTCCGTCGCGGCAGCCATGTCGGTCGGGGCCCGGAGCGACGGTCCCCCGTCGACTGAGGCGATCAGTGACCGTAGGCCTCGTCGAGGGCGGCCAGCACGTGCTTGGGAACGAGCCCGTCGACGTCGCCGCCGTGGCGCGCGACCTCCTTGACGAGACTCGAGGCGATGAAGGTGTAGTCCGGCGCGGTCGGGATGAACACCGTGTCGATGCCGGTGAGGTTCCCGTTCATCTGCGCCATCTGCAGCTCGTAGTCGAAGTCCGAGACGGCACGCAGTCCCTTGACGATCGCCTGCACGTCGTTCTGGGCGCAGTAGTCGACCAACAGACCCGAGTAGGAGTCGACGCTGACGTTCTCCATCTCCGTGGTGGCCTCGCGGATCAGCTCGAGGCGACGTTCGATCGGGAACAGGCCGCTCTTGTTCTCGTTGACCAGCACCACGACGATCACCTCGTCGAACAGGAACGAGGCCCGCTCGACGATGTCGAGGTGCCCGTTGGTGATGGGGTCGAAGGAGCCGGGGCACACCACGCGCGTCATGTCAGTGACCGTACCAAAGCCGCGTCTCCCCGTACGCCCTGTCCCGAATGGGGGTGAACCCCTCCGGCCAGGTGAACCGATCACGGCTCGACCGCTCCACCACGACCACCGCGCCCTCGGTCAACGACTGCTGCAGGGCCGCCACCACCGCGGCCACCTCCTCGGCGGAGACCGCATAGGGCGGGTCGAGGAACACCAGGTCCCAGGGCCCACCTCCGGCGGCGACGAACCGCTCGACGGTCGCCCGGTGGACCCGGGCCGAGGCGCCGAGGTCGGCGATGTTGCGGGCGATGATCCGCGCGGCGCGCGGGTCGGACTCGACGAGGTCGGCGCGATCGGCGCCTCGCGACAGCGCCTCCAGTGCCAGGGCCCCCGAGCCGGCGAAGAGGTCGAGGACGGCGAGTCCGTCGAACCGCCCGAGCATCGATCCCAGCGAGGCGAACATCGACTCGCGGACACGATCCGACGTCGGGCGGGTGCCGTCGCCGCTGGGCGTCGCGAGCCGCCGTCCACCCCACCGTCCGGCGATGATCCGCGTCATGCGCGCTCCAGGTACTCGGCCCGCTCGGACTCCTCGAGGCGACGGATCGAGGCCTCCAGATCGGCCGGGACGTCGTCGGAGGCGAGGGCGGCCGTCGCGGCCTCGCGGGCCGCCGCGATGACGTCCTCGTCGCGCACGACCGACAACAGTCGCAAGCTCGAGCGGACGCCCGACTGGCGCACGCCGAGCACGTCACCCTCGCGCCGCAGCTCGACGTCGAGCCGGGAGAGCTCGAAGCCGTCCGCGCTCGCGGCGACGGCGGCGAGGCGCTGACGAGCCGGCGTCCCCGCCGGTGAGCCGGTGACCAGTAGGCACAGCCCCGGATGCGATCCCCGGCCGACGCGGCCGCGCAGCTGGTGCAGCTGCGAGACACCGAAGCGGTCGGCGTCC
This sequence comes from Aeromicrobium choanae, assembly GCA_029265505.1. Taxonomy (GTDB): domain Bacteria; phylum Actinomycetota; class Actinomycetes; order Propionibacteriales; family Nocardioidaceae; genus Aeromicrobium; species Aeromicrobium choanae_A. The sequence goes on along the minus strand of JAJUII010000039.1, from coordinate 4,273 downwards.
ATGATGATCATCATCGTGGCGTTCGGCACGTCCACGCCGACCTCGACCACGGTCGTGGCGACGAGGACGTCCAGATCCCCCGCGGCGAACGCCGACATCACCGCGTCCTTCTCCTCGGGCGGCATCCGACCGTGCAGCCGACCGAGACGCAGACCGGCCAACGGTCCCTCTCCGAGCGCCTCGGCCATCTCGACGAGGCCGACCGCGGGACGGCGCTCCTCCTCGTCGGCGGGCGGCTCGACGTCGTCGTCAGACTCCGCGTCGCCGATGCGCGAGACCACCACGTAGACCTGTCGGCCCTTCTCGACCTCCTCGTGGACCCGCTGCCAGGCGCGGTCGAGCCACGTGGGATGCTCGGCCACCGGCACGACGTTCGTCTGAATCGCCTGACGTCCGGCCGGCAGCTCCCGCAGGGTGGAGACCTCCAGGTCACCGAAGACCGTCATCGCGATCGTCCGCGGGATCGGCGTGGCCGTCATGACCAACACATGGGGGTGCACACCGTCGACCGCCGCCGCACGGTCGGACAGCGCGGCGCGCTGCTCGACGCCGAACCGATGCTGTTCGTCGATCACCACGAGTCCGAGGTCGGCGAACTGGACGGTCTCTTCGAGCAGAGCGTGAGTCCCCACGACGATGCCGGCCTCCCCGGAGGCGATGTCGAGCAGCGACTGCCGTCGTGACTTGGCACTCATCGAGCCGGTGAGCAGCCGCACCCGGGTCGCCTCGTCGGCGCCGCCGAGCATGCCGCCCTTCGCCAAGTCCCCCAGCATCCGCTCGATGCTGCGCTGGTGCTGGGTTGCGAGCACCTCCGTCGGCGCGAGGAGGGCGGCCTGACCGCCGGAGTCGACCACCTGCAGCATCGCCAGCAGCGCCACGATGGTCTTGCCCGAGCCCACCTCACCCTGCAGCAGACGATGCATGGGCCGGGTGTCGGCCAGATCGGCGGAGATCTCGGCGGCCACCCTGGACTGGCCCTCGGTGAGGGAGAACGGCAGTCGTTCGACGAACGCCGAGCGGATGCCGTCCTCGCGGCCGGGTCGCGGCACGGCGCGCCGCTGCGCGGTGTCGGACCGGCGTCGCGCGAACACCGCCTGGATCTCGAAGGCCTCCTCGAAGCGCAGACGTCGTCGGGCCTCGACCCAGTCCGCCCGTCGCCGCGGCCGGTGGACGTACTCGTACGCCGTCGCGGCGTCGAGAAGCCCGTGCTCACGACGGACCGCGTCGGGGATCGGCTCGGGGAAGACGTCCACGACGTCCAGCGCCAGATGGACCGCCCGCTCGACCTCCCACGTCGTCAGCCCGCCGCCGGCCGGGTAGATCGGGATCGCCGCGCCTCCGCGGCCCAGGTCCGCCAAGGTCTTGCCGGGCGGCAGTTCGCGCATGTGCGGCGAGGCCAGTTGCAGGCGCCCCTGATAGACGCTCACCTCGCCCGACAGCAACTGCTGACTGCCGACCGGGGTCTTGGCGACGGCGTACTGGTTGAAGAAGACCGCCTCCATCGTGGCTCGTCCGTCGGTCAGGGTGACGACCACCCGGAACTTGCGGCGGTTGTTGCGGAACGGGAGCTTCTTGACGTCGACGACCGTCGCCACGAACGCCACGGTCTGGCCGGGCTCGAGGTCGTCGAACGAGTCCGGATGCTCCAGGTCGACGTAGCGACGCGGGTAGTGGCGGATCAGATCGCCGACCGTGCGGTGCCCGAACGCCTTCTGGAGCTTCTTCGCCGAGTCGCCGACGACCGAGCTCAGCCGGGTCTCGAAGTCGACCACGGTCACTCCACCGCCAGGAACATCGGGTAGGTCTCCTGATCTCCGTCGATCACCTCGACGTCGACGTGCGGGGCATCCAGCCGCAGGCGCTCGGTGAGCTCGTCCGTGACCCCCTCCGGCAGGTCGCGACCGGTGACCAGCGTGACGATCTCGGCGGTGGCCAGGTCGAGTCGGTGCAGCACCTCCAGGGCGACCTCCGACGCGGCCGAGCCCACGATCGCGAAGTCGCCGTTCACGACCCCGAGGACGTCGCCGGCGCGGCAGGGGCCGGCCATCGTGATGCCGTCCTCGGCCGCGATCGTGATCGCCCCGTGCCGCGTCGCACCGGCGGCGTTCGACATCGCGACCACCACGACGTCGAACGGCCGCCCCGGATCGTGCACGGCCAGGGCGGTCAGCGCCTGGACCTGGACGGTCGTCGGGATCACCGCGACCCGCACCCCGGCGTCGCGAGCCGACGACGCCGCAGCCTCGAACATCGCGATGTGGCCGGCACGGTTCGGCAGGCAGATCACCTCGTCGGCACCGCTGGCCGAGATCGCCTCGGCCACCTGGGCGACCGAGAGCTGCCGGTCCGGACCGAAGAACAGGGGCGTGCCGCCGGCCGCCTCGGTGAGGCGCGCCAGTCCGGCGCCGGTGACGGCGCTGATGATGGCACGCCCACCGCGCTGCTCGGTGCGCGCGACCTGGTCCGCGAAGTGGGTGACCGTGATCCGGAACGGCGCGCCCGCCGCGATGCCGGCCTCGATCGCGGCTCCGACGTCGTCGACGTGCACGTGCACGTTCCACAGCCCCTCGCCTCCCACCACCACCAGGGAGTCGCCCAGCGGCTCGAGCGCGGCGCGCAGCCCGGGGATCGTCTCGTCGTCGGCGCGCAGCAGGTACATCACCTCGTAGGCGGGGCCGCCCTCGGCCAGGTCGGCGCCCCGCCCGACGATCGGCACCGGGACGAGCGCGGGTCGGGGGCTCGGCTGCCGGCCGGTGAGCGCGTAGGCGACCGAGTCCAGCACCACCACCAGGGCGCGGGCCCCCGCGTCCACCACCCCGGCGCGCGCCAGCAGGTCGAATTGCGTCGGGGTCAGCGCCAGCGCCTCCCGTGCCGCGCCGGCCGCCTCGTCGAACAGCGCGGTCGGGTCCTCCTCGCGACACGCGGCGTCGCGCGCCGCCTCGGCCGCGGCCCGTGCGACCGTGAGGATCGTGCCCTCCTGCGGACGACCGACCGCGGCGTAGGCGGCCTCCGAGGCTGCCCCGAGCGCCTCGGCGCCGTCCTTGCCGGTGACGCCGTCGGCGCAGGTGCGCAGGATCCGCAGGCTGCCGCGGACGAGCTCGGCCAAGATGGTGCCCGAGTTGCCGCGCGCCCCCATGAGCAGCCCCTCGGCATACGTCCGCATCAGGTCGAGCGGCGAGGCGTCCCGCGGCAGTGCGTCGATCGCCTCCAGTCCGGCGGCGAAGGTGAAGTAGGCGTTCGTCCCGGTGTCGCTGTCGGGCACCGGGAAGACGTTGAGCGCGTCGATCTCGTCCCGCGCCTGCGCCAGCGACTCTGCGCACAGCCGGGCCCACGCACGAAAGCGCGACGGATCGATCCGCAGGGTCATGGGTCGAGAGTATCGAGGACCGCACCGACACCGATTCGCGTGCGCCGTGTCGCTTCGGGTATGGTGGAGAGGTTGCAATTCCCCCGAACGAGTTCAGGAGTGGTCGCCGTGGCAGCCGTCTGCGATGTGTGCGGCAAGGGACCGGGCTTCGGCCACAACGTGTCCCATTCGCACCGACGCACCAAGCGTCGTTTCGATCCGAACATCCAGCGCGTCCGCGCCGTCGTCGAGGGCACCCCGAAGCGGCTCAACGTCTGCACCGGTTGCCTGAAGGCGGGCAAGGTCTCGCGCTGAGACGTTCACGACTTTCATGATGACGGCGGCCTGCGGGCCGCCGTTGTCTATTCTCGGGGCGTGACCCGGATCCATGCCTTCACCGACGACGCCCTGGCCGATCACGACGCGGTGGGCGTCGGCGAGCTGATCGCCGCCGGCACGATCAGCCCCAGCGAGGCCCTCGCGGCGACCCTCGACCGCATCGACGCCGTCGAGCCCACGTTGCGAGGCATCGTCCACGACGACCGCGCCCGTGCCGCCGTGCGCGCGGAGCGCGACTCGCTCCCGGACGGACCGTTCACCGGCGTTCCGGCGCTGTTGAAGAACAACACCGACTTCAAGGGGCTGCCGACACTGCAGGGCTCGGCGGCCGTCCCGCCCGAGCCGGCGACCGCGCACGAGGAGTTCACCGAGCAGTTCCTGTCGACCGGGGTGAACATCGTCGGCACGACGACCCTTCCGGCGTTCGGCCTGACCGCCAGCACCGAGTTCGTCGACCGCGAGCCCACCCGCAACCCGTGGGATCCGGCCTACTCCTGCGGCGCCTCCTCCGGCGGCTCGGCCGCTCTCGTCGCCGCCGGCGCGGTGCCCATCGCACACGGCAACGACGGCGGCGGCTCGATCCGCATC
>JAJUII010000167.1 GCA_029265505.1 Aeromicrobium choanae | reverse complement strand
CGTCCAGGTCCACGCCGTCGCGCTCGTGCAGCAGCCGGGCGATCGCCTCCGCCGGAGGCGTGCGCAGCAGCACGGGACGGCACCGGGACCGGATCGTGGTGATGACGTCCTCCACGGCCGGGGCGCACAGCAGCCACACCGTCGCGGGAGCGGGCTCCTCGATCGCCTTGAGCAGCGCGTTCGCGGCCTGGTCGGTGAGCCGGTCCGCGTCCTCGACGACGAGGATCTGACGCCGACCGACCGAGGGGTGAAGTGACGCCCGCCGGACGGCGTCACGCGCGGCGTCCACGCCGATGCTCAGGCCGTCGGTGTTGATCACGGCGATGTCCGGATGACTGCCGGCCGCCGCCGTCAGACACGAGCGACACTCACCACAGCCACCCGCCTCGCACTGCAGCGCCGCGGCGAACGCGAGCGCCGCGTTCGAGCGTCCCGACCCGGGCGGACCGGTGAACAGCCAGGCGTGGGTCATCTGACCGGCGACCGCGGCGCGCAGTGTCGCCACCACGTCGTCCTGGCCGACGAGCTCGTCGAACACCGAGACGCTCACGACGCCACCTCCCGCGCCTGTGGCAGCCACGGCTCCACCGCACTGCGGACCCGAGCGTGGATCTCCTCGGGTGCCGCGGTGGCGTCCAGCACGACGTAGCGGGCCGGATCGGCGGCGGCGAGATCGAGGAAGTGCCGACGCACGCGCTGATGGAACTCGATCGGCTCGCCCTCGATCCGGTCCGGCTCCCCGGCCCGACCCAGGCCCACCGCCGGATCGACGTCCAGGAGCACCGTCAGATGCGGACGCAGGTCCGCCGTGGCCCAGCGGGCCAGAGACTCCAACTCGCCGACGTGCAGGGCGCGGCCGGCTCCCTGGTACGCGAGCGTCGAGTCGACGTAGCGGTCGGTGATCACCACGGCCCCGTCGGCGAGCGCCGGCAGGATCAGGGTGTCGACGTGCTCGGCCTTGTCGGCGGCGTAGATGAGCGCCTCGGTGCGCGGAGACAGATCGCCGGTGGCCGGGTCGAGCAGGATGGCGCGCAGCTGTGCTCCGACCTCGGTGCCACCGGGCTCGCGGGTCAGGACGACCCGCCGCCCCAGCCCACGGATCCACTCGGCGAGCAGGCCCGCCTGGGTGGACTTGCCCGAGCCCTCGCCACCCTCGAACGCGACGAAGACGCCGACCTCGGTGAGCAGGGGATCGTCCGGTGACCGCATGGTGGCGAGCCTAGTCGGCCGACCCGACATGGCCGCACACGACAGCCGCAGCGCGGGACGGTCGCCGATCAGGGGCCGTCAGGACTTCTTCGCGGCGGGCGTCGACGTCGACTTCTTCGTCGCGCTCTTCTTCGCGGTGGACTTCTTCGCGGCGGCCTTCTTGGTGCCGGACTTCTTCGCCGCCGCCTTCCGCGTGGTCTTCTTCGCCGGCCCCTTCGCCCGACGCTCGGCGAGCAGCTCGACGGCGCGCTCGTGGGTGAGCGTCTCGATGTCGTCGTCCTTGCGCAATGTGGCGTTGTACTCGCCGTCGGTCACGTACGGGCCGAATCGGCCGTTCTTGACGACGATCGGCTTGCCACTCGTCGGGTCCTCGCCGAGCTCCTTCACGGGGGCCGCGGCCGCCCGCCGCCCGTACTTCTTCGGCTCGGCGTAGATCGCCCGCGCCTGCTCCTCGGTGATCGTGAAGAGCTGCTCCTCGCTCTCCAGCGACCGCGAGTCGGTGCCCTTCTTCAGGTAGGGGCCGTAGCGGCCGTTCTGGGCGGTGATCTCGGTGCCGTCGACGTCGGTGCCGACGACGCGCGGAAGGGTCAGCAGCTTCACCGCGTCCTCCAGCGTCACCGAGTCCAGATCCATCGACTTGAACAGGCTCGCCGTCCGCGGCTTGGCGCCCTTCTTCGCGTCCTCGGGCAGCACCTCGGTCACGTAGGGGCCGAAGCGGCCGCTCTTGGCGACGATCTGCAGGCCCGTCTCCGGGTGCGTGCCGAGCACCTTCTCCATCCCGCTCGGCGAGGCGAGCAGCTCCTTGGCCTTCTGGAGCGTGAGCTCGTCCGGCGGGAGGTCCTCGGGGACGTTCGCCCGCGTGGGCTGCTCGCCCCCGTCCTTCGCCGGGACCATCGGCGGACCCTCGACGTAGGGCCCGTAACGACCGACCCGCACGACGATGCCCTCACCCAGCTCGAACGTCGACAGCGCCCGCGCGTCGATGTCGGGAAGATTGTCGATCAGCCGCTTCAGGCCGGTGTCGCCCTCGCCCTCGCCCTCCCAGAAGCTGGTGAGGACGCGGACGCGGTCCTCGCGCCCGTTGGAGATCTCGTCGAGGACGTCCTCCAACTCGGCGGTGAACTCGTACTGGATCAGCCGCCCGAAGTGCTGCTCCAACAGGCGCACGACGCTGAAGGCGACCCACGCCGGCACCAGCGCGGTGCCCTTCTTGTAGACGTAGCCGCGGTTCTGGATCGTGTTGACGATCGAGGCGTAGGTGGAGGGCCGACCGATCTCGCGGTCCTCCAGCTCCTTGATCAGGCTGGCCTCGGTGTAGCGCGCCGGAGGCTTGGTCCGGTGCGCCGCCGCGACCAGGTCCCGGGCGCTCACGTGCTCACCCTCGCGGAGCTGCGGCAGCTTCGTCTGCTGGTCGTCACCTTGCGCGTCGGGGCCCTCGACCGACTCCACGTAGGCCTTGAGGAAGCCGTGGAAGGTGATCGTGCGGCCGGAGGCGCCGAACTCGACGTCACGACCGTCGGCCGATTGCGCGCCGATGCGCACCGACAGCTGCTCCCCCCTGGCGTCGGCCATCTGGGAGGCGATCGTGCGCTTCCAGATCAGCTCGTAGAGCTTGCGCTCGTCCCCGGACAGCCCGGTCTCGGCCGGCGTGCGGAACGATTCGCCGGCGGGACGGATGGCCTCGTGCGCCTCCTGGGCGTTCTTGACCTTCGCGGTGTAGACGCGCGGCTTCTCGGGCAGGTACGCCGCCCCGTAGAGCTCGGCGACCTGCGCCCGAGCGGCGTTGATTGCGGTCTGCGACAGCGTCACCGAGTCGGTGCGCATGTAGGTGATGAAGCCGCCCTCGTACAGCCGCTGCGCGATCGACATCGTGCGCTGGGCACCGAAGCCGAACTTGCGCGAGGCCTCCTGCTGCAGCGTCGTGGTGCGGAACGGCGCGTACGGCCGACGGGTGTACGGCTTGGCCTCGACCGACCGCACGGTGAAGTCGCGACCCTCGAGCGCGGACACGAGCGCATGGGCCTCCGCCTCGTCGAGGTGGACGACGTCGCCCTTGAGCCGGCCCGTGTTGTCGAAGTTCGAGCCCGAGGCGATGCGCCTGCCGTCGATCGTGGCGAGCTTGGCGGGGAACTCGGTCGGGCCGTCCACCCGGTCGCCGTCGACCTGCACGCCGAACCTGGCCTCCAGGTCCCAGTAGTCGGCCGCGCGGAACGCCATGCGCTCACGCTCACGCTCGACGACCAGCCGCGTCGCGACGGACTGGACACGCCCGGCGGACAGGCCACTCATGACCTTCTTCCACAGCACCGGGCTGACCTCGTAGCCGTACAGCCGGTCCAGGATGCGGCGGGTCTCCTGCGCGTCGACGAGGTGCTGGTCGATGTCACGCGGGTTGGCGATCGCGCGCTGGATCGCCTCCTTGGTGATCTCGTTGAACGCGATGCGCTTGACCGGGATCGTCGGCTTGAGCTCGTCGTACAGGTGCCAGGCGATGGCCTCCCCCTCGCGATCCTCATCGGTCGCGAGGACGAGCTCGTCAGCCTCCTTGAGCAGCTTCTTGAGCTTGGCGATCTGCTTCTTCTTGTCGGCCGGGACGACGTAGACCGGCTCGAAGTCGTTCTCGATGTTCACCCCGAGCCGGGCCCAGGCCTCGCCCTTGTACCGAGCCGGGATCTCGTCGGCGCCCTGGGGCAGGTCACGGATGTGCCCCACCGAGGAGTCGACGACATAGTCGTCGCCCAGGTACGCCTGGATGCTGCGCACCTTGTTGGGCGACTCGACGATCACCAGTGATGTCACGATCTGCTCCTCCGGGCGGCCTCGAGGCGATTGTGGGGCCGATGGAGGCCCATCGTAGCGCTCCTCCTCAACCCGAACCGCCACGGGTGAGTTCGTGGGACCATCTCTCCCGTGACGAATGTGACCTACGGGGACGTGTTGCGCACCCCGGGGACCACGCCGTTGTACATCGCGGCGTTCCTGGCCCGCATCCCCATGATGGCCCTGCCCCTGGTCCTCACGCTGCTGGTCGTGGAGGGACTCGACGGGACCTACGGGCAGGCAGGCCTGGTGGCCGCCGCCGAGACGATCGGCGTCGCCTTCGGCGGCCCGTGGCGCGGCCGGGCGATCGACCGCACGGGCCTGCGTCGCGCGCTGGTCCCGTCGATCGTGGTGCTGCTCGTCGCCTATCCGCTGATGGTCGTCTCGCCCTTCCTGTGGCTGCTGCCGCTGGCGTTCGTCGGCGGCCTGTTCATGACGCCGATCCACTCGATCGTGCGCACCTCGCTGGCCGCCCGCCTCCCGACCGAGTCGCACCGCAGCGCCTTCGCCCTCGACGCGGTCTGCGCCGAGGCCTCGTTCATCGTGGGGCCGGCCGCCGCCGGTGCGGTGGTCGCCCTGGTCTCGCCGGCCGTCGGCCTGCTCTCGGTGGCCGGATCGGTCGCGATCGGACTGCTCATCCTGTGGGTGCTGAACCCCCCGACCCGCGGCCTGGAGTCGCCCCCGACCCCCGCTCTCTCGGGGGGCGCCCGCTGGATGTCGACCGACCTGGTGCTGCTCTACCTCATCACCGGCGCCTCGATGATCGCCATGATGGCGGCCGACCTCGGCGTGATCGCGGCCCTGCGCGAGCTGGACGCGCTCGCCGTGATCGGTGTGGTGTACCTCGGCTGGGGTGTCGCATCGGTGGTCGGGGGTCTGGTTTACGGCGCGCGGCCGACGTCGATCCGGCCCTCGGTGCTGCTGCTGACGATGAGCGTGCTGATCATCCCGATCGGACTGGCGCAGTCGCCGGTCGCCCTCGCGCTGGCCGTCGTCCCGGCCGGACTGCTCGGCGCCCCGATCATGGCCGCCTCGAGCGAGTGGATCGCGCGGCTGACCGACGAGTCGGTGCGCGCCGAGGCGATGGGCTGGCAGGCCGCGTCGATCAAGATCGGCGGCGCCCTGGCCGCGCCGGTGGTCGGCGTCGCGATCGACCACGCCGGCGCTGCGGCCGGGTTCGCCGTGGGCGGCGGCGCCGGAGCGCTGATCGCGGTGGTGGCCGTGGCCGAGCAACGCCTCCGTCGGCGTGATCGGGCGGCGCTCTGACCGTCCCGCAGGCCGCCGCCCGACCGTGATCCTCCCGCGGTGACGTGACAGAATCTCCCGGTGAGTGCACGGTCCTACGTCGAGGTTCTGAAGGCGCCGGGAACCGCACCGCTCTACGCCGCCGCGTTCCTCGCGCGGATCCCGATGATGGCGGTTCCGCTCGTGCTCACCCTGCTCGTGGTGGAGGGACTCGGCGAGGGCTACGGCAAGGCCGGCCTGATCGCCGCCCTCGAGACGATCGGCATCGG
>JAJUII010000142.1 GCA_029265505.1 Aeromicrobium choanae | reverse complement strand
GCGTGGACTGATCTGCGTCCTCGCCATCGCCATCGCCGGCATCGTCTCGTTCTCGATGTCACCCAACCTCGGCCTCGACCTGCGGGGAGGCACGCAGCTGACCCTGGAGACCCAGGACACCGACCGCGTCAAGGCCGACGCCGAGGCCACCGACCGCGCGCTCGACGTGCTGCGCGGCCGCGTCGACGCCCTGGGCGTCGCCGAGCCCACGCTCGCCCGGTCCGGCGAGAAGCGCATCATCGTCGAGTTGCCCAACCTCCAGGACCCGGCGAAGGCCGCCGAGATCATCGGTCAGACCGCGACCTTGGAGTTCCGCGAGGTGCTCTCGGCCGCGGACGAGGAGACCGAGCCGGAGAAAGGCCAGCTCGTCGCTCCCGACGAGTCCGGCCAGCAGCTGCTCCTGGGCGAGGTCGCCTTCGACGGCAACGGCATCAGCGACGCCGACGCCGGCATGCCGGAGAACAGCCTCGGCGAATGGGTCGTCAACGTCGAGTTCAACAGCACGGGGCGTCAGCCCTGGGTCGACCTGGTCGCCTCGGCCTGCGCCAACCCCAACGCGGGCAATCGGATCGCGATCCTGCTCGACGGGAAGATCATCTCCTCCCCCGGCATCGTCGCCGAGATGTGCCGCACCGGTGGCGGCAGCTCGACGAGCATCACGGGCAACTTCAAGGAGACCGAGGCCAAGGACCTCGCCGCGCTGATCAAGGGTGGCGCCCTGCCGGTCCCCGTCAAGATCATCGACCAGCGGACGGTCGGCCCGACGCTCGGACAGGCCGCCATCGACGCGTCGGTCCAGGCCTCGATCGTCGGCCTGGCGCTGACCGGCCTGTTCATCATCTTCATCTACCGCCTGACCGGCGTCATGGCGACCGTGGCGCTGTGCGTCTACGCGCTGATCTCCTACGGTGTGCTGGTCCTGCTGGGCGCGACGCTGACCCTGCCGGGCCTGGCCGGCTTCGTGCTCGCGATCGGCCTGGCGATCGACGCGAACGTGCTGGTCTACGAGCGTGCACGCGAGGAGTACCACGAGAATCCGAAGGCGGGCCTGCTCCCGGCGCTCACGACCGGCTTCTCGAAGGCCTGGTCGGCGATCCTCGACTCGAACGTGACCACGATCCTGGCCGCGGTGCTGCTGTTCTTCCTGTCGGCCGGGCCGGTCAAGGGCTTCGGCGTGACGCTGACCATCGGTGTCATCGCGTCGATGTTCTCCGCGCTGGTCGTGGCGCGCTGGCTGACCGAGTGGCTGGTCAAGCGCAAGCCGATCCGTCACCACCCCCGCACGAGTGGCATCGCCGGCATCTCCAGCACACGTCGCTGGCTCAACGAGCACGGTCCCTACCTGGTGCGCCGCGCGGGCACCTGGGTCCTCATCTCGCTGGGCGTCGCGTTCGTCGCGATCGCCGGCATCGTGGTGCGCGACCTGAACCTCGGCGTCGAGTTCGCCGGTGGCCGCCAGCTGGAGTACTCCACCGCGCAGGACGTCAGCCCGGACGAGGCCCGTGAGGCCGTCGCCGACGCCGGTTTCCCGCAGGCGGTCGTCCAGTCGTCGTCCAGCGACGGCGGGGACAACATCTCGGTGCGCGTCGGCAAGATCGACGAGGCCGAGGCCGAGACGATCCGCGCGGCGATCGAGGAGGTCGGCGGCGAGACCGTCCAGGTCCGTTCCGACACGATCGATCCGACGCTCGGCAAGGAGCTGCGGAACAAGGCGCTGTTGGCGTTCCTCATCGCCGTCGCCGCCCAGATGATCTACTTGGCCTGGCGCTTCCGCTGGACCTGGGCGCTCGCCGCGATCGTCTCCATGGCCTCGGTGGTGCTCGCCGTGGTGGGCGTCTTCGCCTGGTGGGGCAAGCCGATCGACGGCGTCTTCCTCGCCGCGATCCTGTCGATCATCGGCCTGGCGGTGAACGACACCATCGTGGTGATGGACCGCATCCGAGAACGGATGCGGTCGGCCGACATCCCGCTGCGCGAGATGGTCAACGAGGCGATCCTGTCGACCCTGCCGCGCACGATCAACACCGCGATGGGCGCGATGTTCATCCTCGCCGCCCTGACCGTCTTCGGCGGCGACTCGCTGCGGGACTTCTCGATCGCGGTGCTGATGGGCCTGCTGTTCGCGCACTTCTCGACGGTGTTCACCGCCTCGACGCTCGGACTGCTCCTGGAGGAGCGGTGGCCGTACAACCCGGAGAAGGATCCGCGGTTCAAGGCCGACCCGTACGCCCACATCGGCGACGGTCGTGACATGCCCGCGCAGGACTCGCCGCCGGTGCTCTGAGTCGCTCTCGACGGTCGGCCCCGTCATGTCACCTGCCCGGTGACATGATGGGGCCATGGCCATCGCGAACCACGTGGTCGACCTCGTCGGCGACACACCCCTCGTCCGACTCAACTCCGTCGTGCCCGAAGGGGCCGCGACGGTGGTCGCCAAGCTCGAATACCTGAACCCCGGCGGAAGCTCCAAGGACCGCATCGCGGTGCGGATGGTCGACGCCGCGGAGGCGTCGGGCGCCCTCAAGCCGGGCGGCACCATCGTGGAGCCCACCTCCGGCAACACCGGCGTCGGACTCGCCCTGGTCGCCCAGCAGCGCGGCTACTCGTGCATCTTCGTCTGTCCCGACAAGGTGAGCGAGGACAAGCGCAACACGCTCAAGGCCTACGGCGCCCAGGTCGTCGTCTGCCCGACGGCCGTCCCGCCGGAGCACCCCGACTCGTACTACTCCGTCTCGGATCGCCTCGTGCGCGAGATCGAGGGCGCGTGGAAGCCGGACCAGTACTCCAACCAGGAGGGCCCGCGCAGTCACTACGAGACCACCGGTCCGGAGATCTGGCGTGACACCGAGGGGCGCGTGACGCACTTCGTCGCCGGAGTCGGCACGGGCGGGACGATCACCGGCACCGGCCGTTACCTCAAGGAGAAGAACCCGAACATCCGCGTCGTCGGCGCGGATCCCGAGGGCTCGGTGTACTCCGGCGGCACCGGCCGCCCCTACTTGGTCGAGGGCGTCGGAGAGGACTTCTGGCCCGCCGCCTACGACCCGCAGGTGCCCGACGAGATCATCGCCGTCTCGGACGCCGACTCCTTCGACATGACGCGCCGCCTCGCCCGCGAGGAGGGCCTGCTGGTCGGCGGCTCGTGCGGCATGGCGGTCGTCGCCGCGATCCGGGTGGCCGAGAAGGCCGATCCGGATGACCTGGTCGTGGTGCTCCTGCCCGACGGTGGCCGCGGCTACCTGTCGAAGATCTTCAACGACGACTGGATGGCGTCCTACGGATTCCTCCGCACTCCGCTGGACGGCCACGAGGCCGACATCCGCGTGATCGACATCCTCAAGCGCAAGACCGGCGACCTGCCTGCTCTGGTGCACACCCACCCCTCCGAGACGGTGCGCGACGCCATCGAGATCCTGCGCGAGTACAACGTGTCCCAGATGCCGGTCGTCGGAGCCGAGCCGCCGGTCGTCATCGGCGAGGTCGCCGGCAGCGTCAGCGAACGCGCCCTGCTGAGCGCCGTGTTCGAGGGACGTGCCCAGCTGACCGACGCGGTCGCCGACCACATGGAGCCGCCACTGCCGCTGATCGGCTCGGGCGAGAGCCTGGACGCCGCGTTGACGGCCCTGAAGGAGAACGACGCCCTCATGGTCATCGACGAGGGCAAGCCGCTCGGCGTCCTGACCCGCCACGACCTTTTGGGAGTGCACGTATGAGCCAGCAGCAGCCCGGATTCTCGACCCGCGCCATCCACGCCGGGCAGGAGCCCGACCCGCGCACCGGCGCGGTCAACGTCCCGATCTACGCCAGCTCCACGTTCGCCCAGGACGGCGTCGGCGGCATGCGCGAGGGCTACGAGTACGCCCGCACGGGCAACCCCACGCGGCGTGCGCTGGAGGCGAACCTGGCCGCGCTCGAGGGCGGCAGCCACGGCCGCGCGTTCTCGTCCGGCATGGCGGCGACCGACACGGCGCTGCGCGCGATGCTGCGCCCCGGCGACCACCTGGTGATCCCCGACGACGCCTACGGCGGCACCTTCCGCCTGATCGACAAGGTGTTCTCGCACTGGGGCGTCGAGCACACCCCCGCGGCGGTCAACGACCCGGAGGCGATCGCCGCCGCGATGACCGACCGCACGAAGGTCGTGTGGGTCGAGACCCCGACCAATCCCCTGCTGAACATCGCCGACATCGCCGCGGTGGCCGAGGTCGCCCATGCCGGTGGCGCCAAGCTCGTCGTCGACAACACGTTCGCGTCACCGTACCTGCAGCAGCCGCTCGCGCTGGGCGCGGACGTGGTGCTCCACTCCTCGACGAAGTACCTCGGTGGACACAGCGACGTGGTCGGCGGTGCACTGGTGACCGACGACCCGGACCTGGACGAGGCGTTCGCCTTCCTGCAGAACGGCGCCGGCGGCGTCCCGGGTCCGTTCGACGCCTACCTGACGATGCGCGGCATCAAGACCCTCGCCGTCCGGATGGACCGCCACAGCGACAACGCCGAGGCCGTCGTCGACTTTCTCGCCGGGCACCCGGCGGTGTCCCAGATCCGGTATCCGGGTCTGGCCGAGCACCCCGGACACGAGGTCGCCGCCCGCCAGATGCGACGTTTCGGCGGCATGATCTCGATCCGACTCGCCGGCGGCCGGCAGGCCGCGCTCGACCTGTGCGCCCGCACGCGGGTGTTCACGCTCGCCGAGAGCCTCGGCGGCGTCGAGTCGCTCATCGAGCACCCCGGCGCGATGACCCACGCCTCGACGGCCGGCTCACAGCTCGAGGTGCCCGAGGACCTCGTGCGCCTGTCGGTCGGCATCGAGGACGTCGAGGATCTGATCGCCGATCTGGAGCAGGCGCTCGGCTGATCGGCCTCAGGGCTCGACGGTGACCTTGATCGCCTCGCCCTGCTCGACGATGCGGAACGCCTCCATCACGTCGGTGAGCGGGATGTGGCGGGTGATGAGGTCCTTCACCGGCACCTGGCCGCTCGCGATGTACTCCAGCGCGCGCTTGTTGTGCTCCGGCGCCGAGCCGTTGGCGCCGTGGATGTGCAGCTGCCGGTAGTGCACGACGTTCGAGTCGCAGGTGATCGTCGGGTTCGTCTTGGGCAGCCCCCCGAAGAACGAGATGCGCCCGTTGCGGGCGGCCATCGCGATCGCCTGCTCCTGGGTCACATTGGCCGCGGTGGCCGTGATGACGACGTCGGCACCGCGACCGTCGGTCAGTTCCATGACCTTGTCGACCACGTCGACCTCGGTGGCGTCGATGGTGCCGTCGGGCGCGACGGCCTCGGCCGACATCCGCAGCCGCTCGGCGTTGACGTCGACGAGGTAGATCGGACCGCAGTTCCACACGCCGCGGGCGATCCGGATGTGCATGCAACCGATCGGTCCGGCGCCGAACACGACGACTGTGTCGCCGGGCTCGATGCCGAGCAGCTCCTGGGCGTTGATGGCGCAGGCGAGCGGCTCGGCGGCGGACGCCTCGTCGAAGCCGACACCGTCGGGGATCCGGTTCATGCCGTCGACCTTGAGCACCTGCCGCGGGACGATCATGTACTCGGCGAAGCCGCCGTCGTACTGGTAGCCGACCGAGGTCTGGTTCTGGCAGACCGCCATCCAGCCCTTGCGGCACTCGTGGCAGTCACCGCACGGCACCGCGGCGATCACCTGCACGCGGTCCCCGGGCTTCCAGTCCCCCGCCACCTGGGCGCCGACCTCGACGATCTCGCCGGCGACCTCGTGGCCGGTGATCCGCGGCGGCGTCAGGTTCTGGTGACCGTTGTGGAGGATCTTGACGTCCGTGCCGCACGTCGAGCAGTTGCGGACTCGGATCTTGACCTCGTCGGGCCCGCACTCGGGCTCGGGGACGTCCTCGACGCGCACGTCCTCCGGCGCATAGAACCGCAGTGCCTTCATCACTTCTCCTCTTCCCCTGACGCGTGTCGTTGTCGTCACACTAACCGAGGAGCCGCGCGAGTTCCACACATCCGGGCGCCCGATTCTGTGGGAACTCTTGGCAAAGTGACTGGATATGGTGTCTACTGGACTCGGGATGTGATCGGCATCACAGTCACGCGGGAGGCAGACATGACAACCACGACCACCTCGCCACGGCCCGGAGCCCGGGTCCGAGTCCAGCGGTTCGGCACCTTCCTGTCGAACATGGTCATGCCGAACATCGGCGCGTTCATCGCCTGGGGCCTCATCACGGCGCTGTTCATCGAGACGGGCTGGGTGACCCTCGTCGGCGACAAGATCGGCTACGACGGCGGCTACGGCTGGGTCGAGGAGATCGGCGGATGGGGCGCCTACGACGGGCAGGGCATCGTCGGTCCGACGATCGTCTATCTGCTGCCACTCCTCATCGGGTACACCGGCGGCAGCATCGTCTACGGCGTGCGCGGCGGCGTCGTCGGTGCGATCGCGACGATGGGCGTCATCGTCGGCGCGGACGTGCCGATGTTCATGGGCGCGATGATCATGGGTCCCCTCGGCGGCGCCACGATGAAGCGGATCGACGCCCTCTGGGAGGGCAAGATCAAGCCTGGGTTCGAGATGCTCGTCGATAACTTCGCGGCCGGCATCTGGGGCGCCGTGCTCGCCCTGTTCGGCATGTTCGCGATCGGCCCGGTCGTCACCGGGTTCAGCAACCTCGCCGAGGAGGTCGTCGACTTCCTCGTCGAGCGGAACCTGCTGCCCCTGACGTCGGTCTTCATCGAGCCGGCCAAGGTGCTGT
>JAJUII010000197.1 GCA_029265505.1 Aeromicrobium choanae | reverse complement strand
GTCGTCGACGAGCGTTCGCACGGTGTGTTCACCAGGCGCGTCTTCCTCGGCGAGGCGCTCGATCCGGACCGTCTGACGGCCGACTACGACGCCGGCGTGCTCACGATCCGGATCCCGATGGCCGAGCAGGCCAAGCCGCGCAAGATCGAGGTGCGTCAGGTGACCGATCAGCGTGAGGAGAACCTGGCGCTGAGCGCCTGAGGGAGCCGACGATGTCTCACGTCCTGCGACTGAGTCACGTCCTGCGCAAGAAGGTCGCCGTCCTGGTCGGCGCCGCGTGAGGGCGTGTGACGGGCGTCCGGCTTCGGCCGGGCGCCCGTCGTCCGTCCGCGTAGGGTGAGACCATGCCGACGTTCCGGGCGCCGATGCGATCGCGCCGTGACGACGTCGTGCCGTTCGCCGCGGTCGAGCGGGCACTCGCCGAGGGTCTGTGCGGCATGGGCGGTCGCCTGCGCTCGGTTCCCGCGACCCTCGCGGAGGCACTCGAGGCGGTCGAGACCGAGCTCGACGAGCGGATCGCCGGCCGGATCGCCCGCTTCGCCGCCGCGCCGGACGAGTCCGAGGTGTGGACCCGCGACGCCGATGGCTGGTACTGGTGCGGTCGCCTCGCAGGACCGTGGCGCTACGATCCCGCGCCGGCGGCCGAGACCGTCGACCTCGTCCATGTGCGCGACTGCGCCTGGGGCGACGCTCCGGTGGCCGAGTCCGACGCTCCCACGCCCGTCGTCGAGACGTTCGCCCGGGGCGGGCGCAATTGGCAACGCATCCGCACCATGGATTGACACGAATCACACCCGCGCCCGTGCGACGGCGCCGTCATGGACCCATGTCCTCCCCGCCGGCTCTGCGTGCACGTGGGCTGCGGCGATCGTTCGGACGACACGAGGCGGTGGCCGGTCTCGACGTGACCGTCCGGCGCGGGAGCATCCTGGGTCTGCTCGGACCGAACGGTTCGGGCAAGTCCACCACCGTCCGCCTGCTCACGGGTCTGCTGCGCCCCGACGCCGGGACGATCGACCGGCTCGGCGAGCCGCTGACCGACCGCGCGCTCATCCTCGCGAAGATCGCCGCGACGTGGGTCCTGGCCGTCGCCGTCACCTGTCTCTCGGCCCTGCTCCACGCGGCGACGGTCCTGCTGCTCGGTGGGCGCTGGCACACGGGCCGCCTCCTTCCGAGGCCGGCCTGGCTCCTGCTGGTGGCGGTGGTCGCGTTCGTCGCGATCGGCTGCATCGTGCTGGTCTCGCACCCCTCGTCCTCGCTGCAGGGTGCGCAGGCGGTGGCCGGTCTGCTCGTCCTGCCGGTCGTGCTGCTCGCGCTCGGTCAGGCCGGGGCAGCGCTGCTGTTCGACCTGCGCGCGGTCGTCGTCGTCGCGTCGGTCGCCGCCCTGGAGGCGCCGCTGGTCCTGGAGCTCACGGTGCGGCGATTCGACCGTGACCGGATCGTCGCGCGCCAGTGACCCCGGTCACGATGTGTCCCATCCCACAGGCCCTGTCGGAGAGTGATCCCGAGGTCGCGATATGGTCGCGGTAACCTCCGTGTGTCATTCCGGCAATCTTGCGTTATCGCCGGAGGCCGACGGAAAAATCGACGCGACGGGCCGGCCGTTCGCCGGTCAGGAGAGGAACAGGCAGACCTATGGTCGACGTGGACAAGGTCCTGGACGAGGCGGGCCTGAAGAACCCGCACGTTCATGAGTTCGTGAAGCATTGGGCGGGCATCACCCAGCCCGATCGCATCGAGGTCGTCAGCGCCAGTGATGACGCGCGGCTGCTGCAGGAAGCCCTCGACGCGGGCGAGCTCGAGCCGGCCGGTGAGGGCCTCTACTACTCGCGCAGCTACCACAAGGACACCGCGCGCTCGGAGGAGCGCACGATCGTCGCGACGAGCAACCCCGAGGACAAGGGCGTCTACAACAACTGGCACCACTCGGACGAGATCAAGCCGGTCGTCATCGGCAACATGACGGGCGCCTCCAAGGGCAAGACGATGTACGTCATCCCCTACCTGATGGCCGCGCCCGGCTCGCCGCTGGAGGCGTACGCCGCCGGTGTCGAGCTCACCGACAACCGCTCGGTCGTGCTGCACATGATCCGGATGGCGCGGGTCGGCGTCGACATCTTCGAGAACCTCAAGGACCCGGAGAGCTTCGTCAAGGCCGTCCACGTGACCGGCGACCTGGAGAACCTGGGGCAGGGCACGCCCGACGACAAGCGCTACTTCGTGACCGTCGCCGACGAGCGCACCATCTTGCACTTCGGCTCGTCCTACGGCGGCAACGCCCTGCTCGGCAAGATCGCCCACGGCCTGCGACAGGCGAACTGGGACGGCTGGGCGTCGGGCAAGTTCCTCGCCGAGCAGTACATGCTCATCGCCATCCACGACAAGGAGACCGGCAAGAAGTACCACATCGCCGGCGGCTTCCCGAGCGCCTCGGGCAAGACGAACCTCGCGATGATGGTGGCGCCGGAGGCCCTCGGCGATCGCTACTACGTCGAGTTCTTCGGCGACGACATCGCCTGGCTGTGGGTCGGCGAGGACGGCAAGCTCTACGGCATGAACCCGGAGTTCGGTGTCTTCGGCGTCGCGATCGACACCAACGCGATCACCAACCCGAACGCGCTGGCCGCCGTCCAGGAGGGCACCGGCGCGATCTTCACCAACACCGCCTACAACGTCGACACCCACGAGACGTGGTGGGAGGGCAAGACGCCCGACTACCCCGAGGACGTCACCGGCTGGCGTGACTGGCGCGGCGAGATGATCGCGGACCGCCCGGTCGAGCAGCAGCGCTCCAAGGACCACCCCTGGGCGCACCCGAACTGCCGCTTCACCTCGACGATGTCGAACGTGCCGAACGAGTCGCCGGACTACAACGACCCGGCGGGCGTGCCGATCGACGGCATCATCTACGGCGGCCGCACCCGCGACCGCGAGCCGCTCATCCGCGCGATCGACGACCCGGCCGAGGGCATCTACGACGGCCTGACGCTCGGTGCCGAGGCGACCGCCGCGGCCGAGGGCGTCGCCGGCCAGCTGCGCTACGACCCCATGTCGATGCGTCCGTTCCTCGCGCTGCCCGAGGGCCGGTACGCCCGTCACTGGCTCGACATCCTCGACAAGGTGACCGACAAGCCCCTCTTTGCGCACGTGAACTGGTTCCAGCGTGACGCGGACGGCGGCTACCTGTGGCCGGGCTACAGCGACAACCTGCGCGCCCTGCTGTGGATGATGGACTACCGCGAGGGTCGGGCGACGGGTCGCCGCACCCCGGTCGGTGTCGTCCCGCAGAAGGACGAGCTCAAGCTCGAGGGCCTCGACATCGAGGACTCCGCGCTGGAGAAGCTGCTCGAGATCGACGTCGAGCGCTGGAAGCAGGAGATCGAGCTGCGCGAGAAGCACCTCCAGCAGTTCCCGGACCTGCCCGAGGAGATCTGGGAGGCGCACCGCCGCGTCGCCCGCGCTCTCGACGAGAGCTGATCGACCGGTCCGGACGACGGCGCCCCCCCGCACGGTGGGGCGCCTTCGTCATGTCATGGGGTGGGCCGAGCGGTGGCCGGCTGTGCGTCAGGCGCCGAAGGACCAGCTGAGACCGGACTCGCGCTCCAGGCCCAGGGCCCGGGCCCGATCGGCGAGCCAGTCCTGGTGCTTCTTCGGCACGGACCCGACGGCGAAGCGGGTGCCCCAGCCGAAGGGGGAGGTGCCCGGGATGTCGGTCAGACCCCCGTCGGGAGCCGGTTGGATCTGCTCGACGATGTCGCGGTAGCCCTGGGCGAGCTCCAGCGGGCGGCCGAAGCGTCGCTCGTACGCCTTGGCCAGCCGCGACGCCCGCTTGGCCGTGTCGCAGCGCAGCAGGACGCCGCCCACCTCGCACAGGACGCCGCGCGGCACCTGGCCGTTGCTGTAGCCGCCCCAGCCCTTCCCGGCGCCGGTGTTCGTGAGGTACTGCACGAGCACGGGCATCGGATCGATGAACTCGCCGTCGACCTGGATCTCGAAGTGCAGGTGCGGACCGGTGGAGTTGCCGCGCGAGCCGACCAGGGCGATCTTTTCGCCGGCCTGGACCGTCTGTCCGTCCTCGACGAGCACCACGGACGAGTGCGCGTAGCGTTCGGCGGTGCCGTCCGGATGCGAGATCGTGATGAGCGTGCCCGCCCAGCCGACCTCCTGCAGGCTCACGGTGCCGCCACGGGAGGCGTAGATCGGGGTGCCGGACGGAGCGGCGAGGTCTTGGCCCGTGTGCGTCGAGCGCCACATGCCGCCACTCATCCCGAAGCCGGCCGAGATCCGGTACGTGCCCTGCTTGAGCGGGAACGTCCAGCCCTGGCGGGTCGGGGCGACGGGCTTCTTGGCGTTGCACACGGTCGGCGGGGTCTTCGCGGTGCCCTGCGGCGGCGTGTTGTGACCACGACCGAGGGAGGGCCGGGTCACCGCGAACGGCTTCTCCGGCATCCGCGAGACGCCGACCTGGGCGCGGGTGGCCGGCGCGTCGATCACCTTGTCGTCGCCGATGAAGACGCCGACGTGGTGGATGCCGGACGCCTCGTCGGCGCTGAACACCAGGTCGCCGCGGCGGATGTCGGACGGGTCGACCTCGACGGTGCGGGCGTAGAGCTCGGCGGGGGAGCCGTCG
>JAJUII010000211.1 GCA_029265505.1 Aeromicrobium choanae | reverse complement strand
GTGCCTCCCAGGCGGACCGCGGCCGCTGGCGGGCCGGGGTGAGGGCGCCCAGCGCCCCGACGGCGAGGGCGAACAGCGCGACGACGGCGGCGACGGCGACGTGGAGCAGGACGTCGCCCGCGTCGGCTCCGGCGCTCGCCGTGGCGCCCACCGCGAAGACCGGGAACAGGACTCCCGGCGGGTGCCAGGACCACGCGACGGAGACGAGCATCGCCACGGCAGCCGCGGCGGTCAGGGCGAGCGCGACCGCCCAGGGACCGGCCGCGTGCTCGGCCAGCGCCGTGCCCGACGCGACGGCGGCGACGAGCACCACCGCCGCCGACGACTGCATCGCCGCTCGCGAACGATGGGCGTTCGCGCGTCCGTACAGTGCGGTGAACGCGCCGAAGGTGGCCGGCAGGGCGAGGTCGACCCGATCGACGGACCAGAGCAGCAGCAGAGGGACGCCGAAGGTGACGGCGGCCCGCAGCGCGACCCAGTGGGAGTCGCCGTGGGGTCCGAATTCGGTCAGCGACCGCCAGGCGGGAGGCTGGGGACGGTCGGACGGCACCGTTCGAGGGTAGTCCCGCGCACTACACTCACCCGCATGGGAACCGAGGTCCGTGAGGCCGCGATCCGTGCGCGCGAGGCCGCGCGCCGGCTGGCGGTGGCGACACGCAAGGACAAGGACGCGGCGCTGACGGCGATGGCCGATGCGCTGGTGGCGGGCACGGAGCGCATCGTGAGCGCCAACGCCGAGGACGTGGCGGAGGCGCGCGCCGACGGCACCCCGGAGAACGTCATCGACCGGCTCGCGCTCGACGAGTCCCGCGTCGCGGCGTTCGCCCAGGGCGTGCGCGACGTGGCCGCCCTCCCGGACCCGATCGGCGAGGTGGTGCGCGGCTCGACCTTGCCGAACGGCCTGCAGTTGCAGCAGATCCGTGTCCCGATGGGTGTCATCGGGATGATCTACGAGGGCCGACCGAACGTCACGGCCGACGCGGCCGCGATCTGCCTCAAGGCCGGCAGCGCCTCGCTGCTGCGCGGCTCCCGGTCGGCGCGCCGCTCCAATGCGGTGATCGTGGAGATCATGCGGGACGCGATCGCCTCGACCGGGCTGCCCGCCGACCTGGTCCAGGCGGTCAGCGCCGAGGACCGCTCCACCTCGACCGATCTGATGACGGCGCGAGGGCTCGTCGACCTGGTGATCCCGCGCGGCGGCGCCGGGCTGATCCGCACCGTCGTGGAGCAGTCGACCGTGCCGGTCATCGAGACCGGGACCGGCAACGTGCACGTCTACGTCGATGCGGACGCCGACCTGGCGATGGCGCTGGACATCGTCATCAACTCCAAGACCCACCGCGACAGCGTCTGCAACTCGGCCGAGTCTCTGCTGGTGCACAAGGCCGTCGCCGACGAGTTCCTGCCGATGGTCGTCCCGGCGCTGCAGGAGCGCGGGGTCACGATCCACGGAGACGCCGCCTTCGCGACGTTCTCCGGCGTCGACGCGGTGACGGAGGAGCACTTCGCCACCGAGTTCCTCGGCCCGGAGATCTCGGCGCGCGTCGTCGACTCCGTGGAGGAGGCGATCGACCACGTGCGCCGGTACAGCTCGGGCCACACCGAGGCGATCGTGACGCGCTCCCTGGACGCGGCCCGACGCTTCACGATGGGGGTGGACTCGGCGGCCGTCATGGTCAACGCCTCCACCCGGTTCACCGACGGCGGCGAGTTCGGCTTCGGGGCCGAGATCGGCATCTCCACCCAGAAGCTGCATGCGCGCGGTCCGATGGGGTTGACCGAGATGACCACGACGACGTACATCGTGACCGGGACCGGCCAGGTCAGGTGAGCGCACGCCCGTCGTCGCGTGCGTCACGTCGCTGATAACCTTTCGCCATGCTCGATCTGATGCTGGCCGCCGAAGAAGCGGCTTCCCACGGCGATCCGGCCGTCCCGCCGATCGTGGTCGGCGCCATCGCGCTCGGATTCCTGCTCCTGCTGCTGTTCATCACCCTGATGTACGGGCTGGGTCGCGAGCACACCTGAGCATGTCGGATCGCCGCCGTATCGGCGTGATGGGCGGCACGTTCGATCCCATCCATCACGGGCACCTCGTCGCTGCGAGCGAGGTGCAGTCGTGGTTCGACCTCGACGAGGTCCTGTTCGTCCCGACCGGTCAGCCGTGGCAGAAGTCCGAGCGTGAGGTCTCGCCGGCCGAGGACCGCTACCTGATGACCGTCATCGCGACGGCCGCGAACCCCCGATTCAACGTCAGCCGGGTCGACATCGATCGGCCGGGGCTGACCTACACGATCGACACGCTGCGTGACCTGTCGCGCCTCTACCCGGACGCGGACCTGTACTTCATCACCGGCGCGGACGCGCTCGCCGCGATCCTGACCTGGCGGGACGCGCCCGAGCTGTTCGAGCTGGCGCACTTCGTCGGCTGCACCCGGCCCGGCCACGAGATGGACGAGTCGACGCTGGAGGGCCTGCCGAAGGAGCGCGTCACGCTCGTGGAGATCCCCGCTCTGGCGATCAGCTCGACCGACTGCCGTCAACGGGTGCGCAGCGGCGAGCCGGTCTGGTACCTGGTGCCGGACGGCGTCGTGCAGTACATCGGCAAGCACGGACTCGACCAGCCCGACCCCCGAGCCAAGGAGGACGTCTCGTGACCGCCACCGATCGTGCGATCGAGCTGGCCCGCGCCGCCGCGGCCGCGGCGGCCGACAAGCAGGCGACCGACATCATCGCGTTCGACGTCTCGGACCAGCTCGCCATCACCGACGTGTTCGTGCTGTGCTCCGCGGCGAACCAGCCCCAGATGAACGCCGTCAAGGACGCCGTCGAGGAGAAGTTGCTCGCGCTCGGCGCGAAGACGCTCCGCCGCGAGGGCGAGCGGGAGGCGCGCTGGATCCTGATGGACTACGGCGACGTCGTCGTGCACATCCAGCACACCGAGGAGCGGGCGTTCTACGCGCTGGAGCGACTGTGGAGCGACTGCCCGACGGTCGACCTGCAGCTGCCATGAGGCCGGGCGGAGTTCAGGGCCGTCGCGTCATCTGCTGGCGCCACGGACGCACGGAGTGGAACGTCGCCGGACGGGTCCAGGGGCAGACCGACATCCCGCTCGACGAGGTCGGGCGTCGACAGGCGGAGGAGGCCGCGGCGCGCCTCGCCGCCCTCGCGCCCTCGCGGATCGTCAGCTCGGACCTGTCCCGGGCCGCGGACACGGCCCGGGCGCTGGCGCGTCGGGTCGGCCTGGAGGTCCAGACGGACCCGCGACTGCGCGAGCTGGCGTTCGGCGCGCGCGAGGGTCTGACCTGGCAGGAGTCGTGGGAGCGCTTCCCCGAGCAGATGAAGGCCTGGTCGGAGGGTGACGAGACCCAGATCGCCGGCGCGGAGACGCACGCGCAGGCGGGCGCTCGGCTCGACGCCGCGCTGCGCGACTACCTGACCGAGCTGCCGCTGGGCGAGACCCTCGTCGTGGTCGCCCACGGCGCGGTGCTGCGGACCGGCATCCTGACCTTCCTCGGCGTTCCGGAGGAGTCCTGGCGCCAGTTCGGGGGCCTGGCCAACTGCCACTGGTCGGTGCTCGACGAGTACCGCCACGGCGAGTGGTCCCAATGGCGGCTCTCGGAGTGGAACGCCGGCACGTTGCCCGAGCCGGTGCTCTCCGACGACGAGGCGGACCCCGGTTTGGGGAACTCACAGGGCACCCGGTAGGATCGACGAGGCTCACCACGGGGCATTGGCGCAGTTGGTAGCGCGCTTCCATGGCATGGAAGAGGTCAGGGGTTCGAATCCCCTATGCTCCACCCAAGTGTTCTTGCGGGGACACGCGACATGCGAAGAGTCGTCGTGTTCCCGCAAGGGTTCCTTTCCGACACTCACAGCCCACTACCTCGGCGACGTGCTGGTCGCGCTCACCGAGGTCGACGCTGCGAGCCACCTGCGCGACCTGATGCCCCGCCTGCACCACCCCGACCCCGTCACAGAGTGGAC